>CAZHNZ010000184.1:0-5888 GCA_964534355.1 uncultured Parabacteroides sp. | reverse complement strand
TTTCTGGCGATTTTTATTTGCGAAAATTTGGCGAAACAAAATTACTGATTACAACTAAGGTTGGCAATTATGTCCATTCTTATAAGTGTGGAAGAAGCAGACTTTCTGTATATAAAAGAAAAAACAAATGCTAGTGCCGGCAACATAAGTGTTCAGCTCGACAAACTAAGTACAGCTGGATATTTGGAAATAAAAAAAGGGTTTCAGGGAAAGCGAACACGCACCGTCTGCCGAATAAAAGAGGAGGGAATAAAGGCTTTCGAAGAATATGTAGAAGCTATTAAGAGTTATCTTGAAACAAACAAATAAATAGAATGCCTGACATAAAAAAACTCCAACCCGGGAAAGGATTGGAGTTTACAATATTCGGTAAAGGGAATAAAGTTAGTCTCTAGGACGAGCTTCTTTTACTACCATTGTACGGCCCGCATATTCTGCACCGTTCAATTGCTCAATTGCAGCTTTGCCTTCGCCGTCGTTTGTCATTTCTGCAAATGCAAAACCTTTAGAACGACCGGTTTCACGATCTTTGATAACTTTAACGGAATCAACGGCTCCGTACTCTGCCAAAACTTGTTTTAAGTCTTCTTCCTGAACACGATAGTTCAGGTTGCCAATGTAAATGTTCATAAAAATAATAATTAAAATATGGAAATAATTGTCTCGAAAAGATAGCACTCAGAACATAATTTACATACAACATACTTAAAACAGCAAGAGCGTTGAAAATGACATAAGTAGTAAAATTCGAAAAAATCTATCTATTCGGCGCAAAGAAAAGCATAATTTTTCGATTTTCAACCATTTAAACCTCTTTTTTTGAGCTTTTAATAATTATTTTGTGAGAAAACAGACTAAGTAGTTTGATAATAAAAAGAATAGCACTAATTTTGCACCCCAATTAAGAATAATTACATCTAAAAATACGTCAAGAATGAACGTTACACTCAAAAACATCGACAGTACGAATGCGTTGGCTTCGGTTAAAATCGAGAAAGCAGATTATCAGGAAAAGGTTGAAAAATCGCTGAAGAATATTAGACTGAAAGCAAATATCCCGGGATTCCGCAAGGGAATGACCCCTATGGGCATGATCAAAAAAATGTACGGTAAGTCTGTATTGGCCGAAGAGATAAACAAACTTGTAGGCGAAGGTATTTACGGATACATCCGCGAAAACAAGGTGAACATTTTGGGCGAACCGCTTCCGAACACCACCGAGCAAAAAGAGATAGATTTCGACTCACAGGACGAATTTGAATTCTTGTTTGATCTGGGTCTGGTTCCCGAAATCAAAATCGGCCTGACAAAAGAAGATGTTGTGAACTATTACAATGTAACTGTTTCGCAGGAGATGATCGACAAACAGGTAGCGGCTTATACCGAGCGTAACGGAAAATACGAGCAGGTAGAAACTATCGAAGGCAAAGACATGGTAAAAGGACTGTTGGTAGAGCTGGACGAAAACGGCAATGCCAAAGAAGGAGGTTTACAGGTAGAGGCCGCTGTAATGATTCCGGCTTATTTCAAAAATGAGGATGAAAAAGCCAAACTTATGGGTGCAAGCAAAGATTCAAGCATCGTTTTCAACCCCAACAAAGCTTGCGGCGGTAACGACTACGAAATTGCACACATTCTGAAAGTAGAAAAAGAGATTGCAGCAGACATCGTTTCTGACTTCAGCCTGACTATAAATGAGATTACCCGTCACATCCCCGGAGCTATCGATCAGCAACTGTTCGACACAGTGTACGGAGAAGGTGTAGTGACATCGGAAGGTGAGTTTTACTCAAAAATTCGCGAATCATTGGCCGCACAATTGCAACCCGAATCTGACTACAAATTCTGGATAGACGCACGTCCGGTTATCGAAGAGAAAGCCGGCGCACTTCAACTGCCCGTAGAATTTCTGAAAAGATGGCTTCTTGCATCCGGCGAAAACAAAACGCCGGAATCTGTAGAAGAGGAATTCCCGGCTATGGTTACAGAATTGACCTGGCACCTGATCAAAGAAGAGATTGCGAAAGCCAATGATGTAAAAGTAGAAGAAGCTGATATGCTGAACGTAGCCAAAATGGCCACTCGTGCACAATTTGCCAGCTACGGCATGATGGATGTACCGGTTGACATTCTGGATAAATATGCAACGGATATGCTGAAAGACGAAAAAGCACGTCGCAACCTGATTGAACGCGCAGTGGAAGATAAAATTCGCGATGCGGTTAAATCTCTTATTTCACTCAATGAAATTGAGATTTCGCAAGAGGATTTCTACAAAATGTTTGAAGAACAAAAATAACAAGAGTTATAGATTGAATTTCAAGAGGTTGGTTCGTTATCGGATCAACCTCTTTTTATTATTACAGCCCAGAAGAAGCGTTTATTAATAAAGAAGTCTTTTTAAGTTCGTTTCATCTGTCAAACCAAATTAAGCATTTTTACCTAAACTATCCGAATCTAAACCTTGATATTCTGATTTTATTTATACCTTTGTTTTTAATTTTGCATGTGAATAATATGTTATATAGCATCAAAAGAGCAAGAATAAATAAACAATAGATAATATATCAGGAAATGAATAACGACTTCAGAAAATTCGCCACTGGTCATCTGGGGATGAACGGTTTGGCATTAGACAAATACACGGATATTGTCAGCAGTTATATTTCGCCCACTATTATAGAAGAACGTCAGCTCAATGTAGCACAGATGGATGTCTTTTCACGATTGATGATGGATCGTATAATTTTTCTTGGCACACAGATAGATGATTACACGGCCAATGTAATACAGGCACAGCTGTTGTATCTTGATTCTGCAGACTCGGGTAAAGATATATCAATCTACCTCAATTCTCCCGGTGGATCTGTATACGCGGGCTTAGGCATCTACGATACGATGCAATACATCAATAGCAATGTATCGACCATATGTACCGGAATGGCCGCGTCAATGGCCGCAGTATTGTTGGTAGCAGGCGCCAAAGGGAAGCGTTTTGCGCTTAAACATTCACGCGTGATGATACACCAACCGATGGGTGGTGCACAGGGTCAGGCGTCAGATATCGAGATTACTGCTCGTGAGATTCAGAAACTAAAAAAAGAACTATACACCATCATTGCAGATCATTCATCCAATCCATTCGAACGGATTGAAAAGGATTCGGACCGTGACTACTGGATGACCTCCGAAGAGGCTCTGGAATATGGTATGATTGATAGCATTTTGGCACGAACTAAATAAAATATATGGCAGGAAAATCTTCAGATAAATGTAACTTTTGCGGACGAAACGCAAAGGATGTATCGATGTTAATAGCCGGGATTTCGGCTCATATATGCGACGAATGTGCACAGCAAGCCAATACAATTGTACATGAATCGATCCAATCGACAAAAAAATCATTTGCTTCGACAAACAAAAACAAGTCGTTACCCAAACCCGTTGAGATAAAGAAATTCCTTGATGAGTATATAATTGGGCAGGATGATGCAAAACGAAACCTATCGGTTGCTGTTTATAATCACTATAAGCGCATATATCAAAAAAAAGACGATGGTGATGTTGAGATTGAAAAATCAAATATAATCATGGTTGGCCCTACCGGTACCGGAAAGACTATGCTTGCCCGTACGATTGCGAAGTTATTGCATGTGCCATTTACAATAGTGGATGCTACTGTTCTCACTGAAGCGGGCTATGTGGGTGAAGATGTTGAAAGCATTCTCTCACGACTATTGCAGGTAGCAGACTACGACGTAGAGGCTGCACAACAAGGTATAGTATTCATAGACGAAATTGACAAAATTGCCCGTAAGGGTGATAATCCATCAATAACGAGAGATGTAAGCGGGGAAGGCGTACAACAGGGGTTGCTTAAATTACTGGAAGGATCAGTTGTGAATGTTCCACCTCAAGGTGGAAGAAAACACCCTGATCAAAAATTCATACAGGTGGATACACGCAATATTCTTTTTGTTTGTGGAGGTGCATTTGATGGAATTGAGAAAAAAATTGCTATGCGACTGAATACGCGTGTAGTAGGATATGCTGCGGCCAAAGAGACACATGGAATTGATCGTAAAAACATGATGCAATATGTGGCCCCTCAAGACCTCAAATCTTTTGGATTAATACCTGAAATAATTGGTAGACTTCCAATCTTAACCTATTTATCACAGCTGGACAGAGACTCTTTACGCCGGATTTTGACAGAGCCACGCAACTCAATTATCAAACAATTTGGAAAACTATTTGATATTGATGAAGTAAAGCTTCAATTTGAAGATGATGCTTTGGATTTTATCGTGGACAAAGCAATCGAATTTAAGTTGGGGGCCAGAGGTTTGCGTTCTATTACCGAATCAATCATGATGGATGCAATGTTTGATATCCCGTCATCTGACATTAAAGAATTGGTCATCACTCTTGAATATGCGCGTGAAAAACTCGACAAATCGAATATATCTCGGTTTCAGATAGCGGGATAACAAAAAACAAGAAAAAAAGTATTATTACAAAAAAATAGCTGTAATTATTGCAGATATTTCAAGAACGTGCATAACTTTGTTTGCATACGATTTCTGTATAGTGAAATAATATTAATGTAACATGGCAAATCAGATTAATTTATCCGAAAAATTGAAATTTTATTTCGGATTCGACAGCTTCAAGGGAAACCAGGAGGCTGTGATAGAAGAGGTAATGGCCGGTCATGATGCTTTTGTGTTGATGCCTACCGGTGGTGGAAAATCGCTTTGCTACCAGTTGCCTTCACTTTTGCTGGAAGGCACAGCCATTGTCATATCACCGCTGATTGCCCTGATGAAAAATCAGGTAGATGCCATGCGAAATATCAGTGAACACGATGGAATAGCTCATTTTCTAAATTCGTCATTGAACAGGGCAGCAATCGATCAGGTAAAAGAGGATGTAATATCGGGTCGAACAAAACTATTGTATGTTGCTCCCGAATCGCTGACAAAAGAGGAAAATATTGAGTTCCTGAAGCAGATTACCATTTCGTTTTATGCCGTAGATGAAGCGCATTGTATTTCTGAGTGGGGACATGATTTCAGGCCAGAATACAGACGAATACGCCCCATTATTAATGAAATTGGCTCACGTCCATTAATTGCATTAACTGCAACTGCAACTCCAAAGGTTCAGCATGATATTCAGAAAAATCTGGGTATGATGGACGCGAAGGTCTTCAAATCATCATTCAATCGGGGCAATCTTTACTATGAGGTGAGACCCAAGAATAAGAATATTGAACGAGAAATTATAAAATACATCAAGCAGCAGGAAGGAAAAGCTGGTATTATCTATTGTCTGAGTCGTAAGAAGGTAGAAGAACTAACCGGAATATTACAGGCAAACGGAATAAGTGCATTGGCTTACCATGCAGGTATGGAATCTGCGGCCCGTTCTGCGAATCAGGATGCTTTTTTAATGGAAAGCTCACAAGTAGTTGTTGCCACCATTGCTTTTGGCATGGGAATAGACAAACCGGATGTGCGCTACGTGATACATTATGATGTGCCCAAAAGTTTAGAGGGTTATTATCAGGAAACCGGCAGAGGTGGTCGTGATGGTGGTGAAGGTCAGTGTATTGCGTTTTATACGAACAAAGACTTGCAAAAGCTTGAAAAGTTTATGCAGGGAAAACCTGTTGCTGAACAAGAGATTGGGAAACAACTCCTACTCGAAACAGCAGCATATACAGAGTCGAGTGTGTGTCGCAGAAAATTACTGTTACACTACTTCGGGGAGGTGTATAAAGAAGAAAATTGTGGAAATTGTGATAATTGTTTAAATCCTAAGAAACAGGTGGAAGCAAAAGAGTTATTAAGTACAGTGATTGAAACGGTTATTGCCCTGAAAGA
>CAZHNZ010000183.1:0-5991 GCA_964534355.1 uncultured Parabacteroides sp. | reverse complement strand
CATGCAAGAACTCATCGGAGGACTCTTTGGAGCCTTCTTCCTCGCCGCAGGATTCTACGCCGGTTGGCTCTACCGAGACAGAGCCGGAAGCGCCAAAGGCGAAGTCGCCCTCACGCAGAGGCGTGGCGGCAAAAGCAAAGTCATCGAACACTACGTCGAGCCGGTGAAGGAGGACTAGATGCCTTCTCTCGCCGAGGACGTGCGGCGGGAGATCATCGAGACTCTTACGCTGCGCGACCTGAAAACAGGCAAGGGGTCAGAGGTTCAGCAGGGCGCGTACCGCGAGTACGAATGGCGCAAGTGCAAGAAAGACCCCGCCTACTTCATCGAGACATACGGACGCCTCAAAGCCAAGTCCGGCCTCATCGTGCCATTCGAGCTGTACCCCGTGCAGCGCAAGCTCATCAAGGACTGGCGGCGTAAGAACTCCACCATCGCCGTCAAAGCCCGTCAGCTCGGCGTCACCACGCTCGCCTCGGTCTACGCCCTGTGGGAAGTGCTATTCCACGACGCAGCCGAGTGGAACATCGTCGCCGCCACCGAAGTCAAGGCGGCAGAGGTCATCGAGCGTATGCAGCCGACTCTCTCCTCGCTTCCCCCGTGGATGAGGGAGAGGGCGCAGCGCAGGCAGGGTGACACGGCGGCAGGGGACAAGCGGCGGGATCGCGGCGAAGCCTCGTTCAAGTTCAAGGCCGGTTTCGCAAAGATGGCAGTCATGCCCTCCACCGAACGCAACATCGGTGGCGCGGTCGGCAACATCATCTGGGACGAGTTCACGCGACACGACGACCAGGAGAAGAAGTACAAGCTGGCATGGCCCACCTTCGAGGGTGGCGGCATGATGGCGATCATCGCCAACGGCAACGGTGACGACTTCTTCCGCGCCCTCTACATCAAGGCGCAAAACGGCGAGTCGAAGATGAAAGCCTACTTCTTCGACTGGATGGAAGTGCCTACCCGCTTGGACGGCGCTTACATCGTCAACGACGACGGCACTCAGACCCCTGTGCGCTACGAGGGGGGAGAGGGCTACGCCAACAAAGACGCCGCCATGAAAGCGCACCTGCAAGGCAAGCTCGTCTGCCCGTGGTACGACGACGCCAAGCGCGAGTACATGGTGCTCAACCCCGAAGCCGATGACTTCGACTTCAAGGCGCAGTACCCGTCCACGGAAGAAGAAGCCTTCTTCATCACGGGCAACTCACGCTTCCCTGCATTTTGGGCGAATGAGCTTTCCCGCGTTTGCAAGCTCGAACGAATGGGTATCGCGCACGCGAACAAATCAAAGAAGGACTTTCACTGGCCTGAAACGGGCTTCATCGAGAAGCGCGGCAGCGGCCTTCACTTCCAGCACTTCATCAGCGGCAAGCTGCAAGTCTGGGAGATGCCCATAGACGGTGCCAAGTACACCATCGGCGTTGACTGTGCGGCAGGCAAGCAGGCGGGCGACTACACCGTGTTCGAGGTCATCAAGGTGGTCAACGGTGGACTCGCCGATCAGGTCGCGGAGTACCGCGCCAAAGAGGAGCCGTCAGAGGTAGCACGCAAGCTCGCAGACCTCGCACGCTTCTACAACAACGCTTTCGTCGTCATCGAGCGCAACGGCCCCGGCTACGCGGTCATCGAGCGCATCAAGGACGACTACTCGAACCTCTACCGGCACGTCAACACGGTACGCAGGTTCGGTGACGAGCAAGAGGACACCATCGGCTACCCGCTCATGGGTTCTGGCACCAAAGATGTCGTCGTGTCCCTGCTCGCCGAGTGGGTTGACTGCGGCACTTCTGCCGAGCCGAAACAGCCGATGCTCACCGTTCGCTCGCAGAACTTCATCCAAGAGATGCCGACGTTCCTCATCGACCCGAAAACGGGCAAGGTCGGCGCTCCCAAGGGTCAACACGACGACACGATCATGGCGATGGCCTACGCAATCGTCGGACTTCAGAACGTGAACACGAAACGCGGAGCGAAACGCAAGTCATTCGGAATGAGTTGGCAGTTCTAGCCTAGGAGAATAGATGGACGCAGAAGTCTCAAGGCTGCAAACAGCCTACAAACGCTCCGTGGAAGCGCGTGAGCAAGAGGTGAGCATGTATAACCCGCTCCCTCCGTTCGAGCAGATCAAGCAACCGTGGCCTCTGTTCCAGAAAGCGTACCGAGAGGGCGACTTTTGGAGCAACATGAAGGGTATGCCGGGGTGGAAGTCCCGCCCGCAGACCAACATTCCCTTCCAAGTGGTCGAAACCAACACGACCCTGCTCACCGATAGCCGTCCGACCGCCGTTCCGTTCTCGGATTCAGGCCACCCGGACGACTATTACCTCGCTGAAGCCCTCAAAGGGGCGTATCTACAGTGGTGGAACGAGCAGTACGGCGACCTGAAGGTCACTTTGGGCGTCAAACCGAGCCGAATCTTCGGTCTTGGCTGGTGGAGACTGGACGCCGAGGGTGAAACCCAGGAATGGGACGTGATTCACCCCGACAAGGTGCTCGTTTCCCCCGAAACCACCGTCGAATCCTTCCTTGTGCGCGAGCCGACGTACCTCATCTACGAGTACGAGACTCAAGTCGGCGCTCTGATGAACGCATTTCCCAAGAACGGCACCGAAGTCAAGCCCGATTGGGACTCCTTCGAGCCGAAGTGGAACATCAAGTCGTCCAATGAGCGCCTTCGCTCGATGGACAGGGAGGATCGCCAGAAGCCTACGCGCACCGTCACCGTCTACCAGTTCTGGGAGCGTGACCCGAGCGAGGTCGTCTGGGAAGAAGCGGTAGGGGAGTCGAAAGTCAAGAAGGCCAAGCCGAAGTACCCCGGCGGCAAGGTCACGACGATGGCTGGCGGCATCATCCTCGACCAGCGAGCGAATCCCTACCAGCACAAGATGTATCCGTTCATCCCCGTGTTCGCCTACGTCGCTCCGGGGCAGTTCTACCCCATCGGCGACATTCAGAACATCTTGCCCATCGTCTACCTGCGTAACCGCTTGCAGCAGCTCTACTTCGACCAGTCGGTCAAGGCGGGCGGCTACAAGATGTTCCTCGGTCAAGGCTCTGACCTGACCACCGAGGACATCACGAACGAGCCGGTGGAGATCGTAGAGTGCCGTGACGTGAACCAGATTCGCGTCGATACCTTCAACAGCCCGCGCCGTGACCTCCTTGAGTTCATGGGGCAGCTCGACAGCGACATCGACAACACGGCTGGCATCCACGACATCTCCAAGGGCGCACGCAGCCCCGGCAACCCTGTCACCGCACAGGAAGCCATGATGCTCGGCGAGTCCGACCGTACGCGCATCCGACTCGCAAGCCGCCTGCTCACTTGGTCGCTCAACCGCTTGGCGAAACAGTGGTGCTACAACGCCGCTCAGTTCAACGCCAGCAAAGAGTACGTCATCAAGGTTGCCAGCGATCCGACCGAGGAAGCACCGTCGCATCCCGGCTTCGAGCAGCAGATGGTTCCCGTCGCCTTCACCATCAAGGAGATCATGGCGGGCGACAAGCTCACCGATGGTCTGAAGTACGGCATCAAGTTCACCGAGTTCTCGTCCCTGCCTTCCTCGCTACAGGAGGACAAGCAGCTTGCGATGGCGCTGTTCCAAGGCGGCATCTTGGACGAGGAGGACTTGCTTATCGCCCTTGACTGGCCCAACGCACGATACGTCGCGCAGAAGGCCAAGCAGCGTGCAGCAGCACAGCCCGCGATGCCTCCGGGCGTTGACCCAAATGCCCCTGTTGAGCAAGGCGCACAACAGCCGCCTATGGAACAACAGATGCCACCCGAGATGATGGCAGCTCCACCAATGGAACAAGACCCCGGCGCGGCTCTGGGAATCCCCGGCGCTCCCCCCGAGGTGATCGACGCAGTTGACCAACTCGTCCAGCAGGGCGCAGACCCAGAGGAGGCGGTGGCAGCGGTAATGCAGGCATTTCAACAGCAGGGGGTGATGTAGATGCCTTGGGCAGTCACCAACCCCATGCCCACCGTCGTCTTTCCTGATACCCGAGAGGGACACGAGGACTGGACGAAGTGGGAGAAAACGGACGTGACCCGTGCTTGGTTCTGCCCCTCCTACTCAGGAGAGCACCGCACGGGCGGTCAGGGTAGCGGCTCTTGCCGCCACAAGGAACGAAACAACTATCCACGTTACAACGCCTGTGAGCGTTGCGTTGCCGGATTCATCTTCGAGGTTGCTGACAACTTCGGGGAGAGGCAGTCGCTCTCAGGCATGTAGCCCCGTAGCCACACCCACGCAGGAGCGAAGCAAGCGCGAACCGACAGTCCCCGATGCAGGCACACGTACGAAGTGCCGACGCGGAGGCGACTAGGGGAGGGCTTGTCTAGCCACGCCTGTACGGGAAGCAAAGGAGCTTTTGATGACCGACATCAACGAAGTGTTCCCGCAAGTAGAAGAAACCGAACCCGCTCCCGTAGAGGAGCCTTCCGCTGTAGAGGCAGAAGCCACGGAACCCGAGCCAGCACCCGAACCCTCGTGGTACGAGAAGGCTGGTTTCGAGTCCGAGGCCGACGCACTCAAGAAGATCGAGAACCTGAAGAAGTGGGAAACCGACCTCAACCGCAAGTCGTCCGAACTCGGCGCGCAGAAAACCCAACCGGCTCCCGAGCCTGTAGCTGCCCCCGCCGACACCGACGACCCCTATGCGGGACTCGACCCGTCAAGTGCCGCCACGCTCAAGAAGATCACCGAGTACGAAGCTCGGCGTATCGCTGCTGAGATGGTGGCACAGGTCGCTCCTGGCGCAGAACTCGGCGTTGCACAGTTCAACCGTGCCGCGCAGAAGGAGTTCGAGACTTTCGCGCAGAGCAACGACGTGGACGGTTCCGAGCTGTCCGAGGTCATGGACACCCACAACCTCTGGCCTGACAAGCCCGACCTCGAACTGCTCAATGAGCAGATGAAGGTCGCGGCGGCGTTCATCAAGCAGTCCAAGTTCGACCCGGAAGCCGAGCGCGAGAAACTGCGTGAGGAGATTCTGAAAGAGCTGAAGGACGAAGGTGCTTCCGTCAAAGCGGTGGAGCCTAACAAGCCCGTCGTGAAGGAACCCGAGCCTGATGAACTCAACAAGTCGATGGGCCTGTTCGGTCTGCTGAACCTACAGCGCGAAGGCAAAATCTAAGGGAGCCAGAGTCTCAAGGAGAGACTAAACAATGGCTGGTGAAACCCTTTCTGGGTCATTGACCCTCATCGTTTCGGACATTCGCAAGAAGTCCGTCACCAAGGCGCTGCGTAGCGGCGTTATGAAGAACCTCGTCACCGTCTACAGCGAGCAGGGTGGAAACAAGATTTCCCTGCCGGTGTGGGACATGACGGCTGGTGGCTCCGCTACCAAGATCACTGAGGCCACGGACTACACGGGCTTCGCGTCGTACAAGAACGGCTCGTGGGAGATCAGCCCCGCCAAGTACGTCTTTGGCACCAAGCTGACCGACGAGGACAAGGTGTTCGCCAACGAGTCCGTGACTGACGCGCACGCCGCCAAGCACGCTCGTGAGCACTCCATCATCCTTGAGAAGAAGCTCATCGGCTGCTTCGCGTCGTTCTCCACCAACGCCGTCGTCGCCACCGCCACGACCGGCCTGACCGTCGCCAAGGTCATGGACGCCGTGACCAAGCTTGAGGCTTCGGCCTACGACATGGATCGCCCGTACAGCCTCGTCATCCAGGCGCTTCAGTACGGTCGTCTTGCCAAGGACATCGCCCAGCAGGGCGTTTCGTCCAACTACGGCCCTGTCGGAACCCTCGCTGACGAGGTGCTGAAGAAGTACTTTGTCAACTCCGTCATGGGCGTTGTGAACGTCTACCAGACCACCACCTCGGCAATCGCATCGAGCGCCACGGCGGTCGGCGGCCTGTTCACGAAGGAAGCCATCGGCCTCCACATGCCTGTTGCGTACGAGTTCGCCACCCAGCGCGACGAGTCGGCTGCTGTCACCGAGCTGATTTCCCGCTGCTACTTCGGCGCTCGCGT
>CAZHNZ010000182.1:0-6045 GCA_964534355.1 uncultured Parabacteroides sp. | reverse complement strand
ATGATGGACGGTATGCTTACCGGCTCTAAAAATGCTGAAGGTAGGCTAGTTGACCTTAACGAATTACTAGAGATATGGGGCGACGGTTGTGCCGAACTCTATGTAGAACTGGGTTCTTATGCGCACTACTGCGATAGCCTTTTTACTGCCGGAATGACTAAGTATGGTGAGATGCCAGGAATGTTTGACTATGAAGTGAGCTGTGAATTTGGTTGGTGGTTTGGCAGCTACATAGCTTGTAATGGTCATGCTCCAGACGAGAGAGAAGCCTTGAATAAACTAGACTCATTGGCTAAGGCATTCTTCTCTTGTTACGAGCAAGAGCCGTCTGTATGTGAGTCTTGTGATGGTAGAGGAGCGATACTAGCCTTTACTAGAGGCGCCTACTCCATACAGCGCTGCGATTCATGCAAAGTATTTGAAGATGACAGTTCTGCAATTCGTCATGTGTTCGAGAAGTTTCTTAAATCTAAGGAGGCGTAATGCATTGTTTCAAACTGTTTAGTTTAAAGAAAGATGGAAGCATCGGTCCGCTGTTTATAAATCGTAGGCAGCGTCTAGCTAGAAATGTTTGGTATGACGCAGAGTCCCACCCTACAAAGGGTTTCGCCTACAGACCTGGGTGGCATTGCACCGAAGCTCCCGAAGCTCTTCACCTAACTGAGCGTGGCAGAATCTGGATGAACGTAGAGATTGATGACTATACGGAGATAGTTCGTCCAGTTCAGCAAGGTAAGCGGTGGTTTCTGGCTAACAAGATAAGAGTGCTGCATCCCGTTTTCCCTTAACTATCTATTTACAATTAGTTATTGACATGGAGGTTTAAAATGGCTATTATTAGTAAAGGAAATATCAAGGTTGGTAAGATTGCCAATGTTTCCCTTACGCCTATCGAAAGTTGTGCCGGCATGGTAGACCACTGTGCCAAGGACTGTTATGCGATGAAGGCGTATCGCCAGTACCCTGCTGTACGTAAAGCTTGGAATACTAACTTCAAACAGGCTAGGGACGACCTCATTGGTTACTTTGCAGACGTTCAGAAGTTTCTAGTAAAGTACAAAGGGGGATGGTTTCGTTGGCATGTTGGAGGAGACATACTCTCAAGCGCCTATCTGATAGGCATGGACACAACGGCTAGACTATTTCCGCATATTAAGTTTCTCTGTTTCACAAAGCAGTACCACATAGTTAGTTCGTTCATGGGTGAACATGGCGAACTAGCCCCCAACTTGCAGTTGGTTTTGTCAGCTTGGTCAGGTCTCGAACTCTATAATCCAGACGGGTTTCCGGTTGCATGGATGGACGATGGGACAGACACAAGAATACCAGACGATGCCCTGCCCTGCCCTGGCTTTTGTGAAAGCTGCGGAATGTGTTGGAATCTTTCTTCAATCAAACGAGACGTCGTATTTAAAAAACACTAAACTATAAGGTCACATGTGACCGCTTAAAGGAGATTTAAAACATGGCAAAGAAAACTACTAAGACAACTCAGGCATCTTTCGACTTCTTCAAAACCAAAATTCCGGCTGTAAAAATGTGGGGTGTAGGTCGTTACGGTAAGATGCATGTAAACGCTGCATTCAAGTACTTCAACCCCACTACGCAACAGTTTGAGTCTGCACAAGACATCACTAAGCGTATTCAGCACGATGGTATTGAGTACCGTCAGATTCCTAATTGTCCTAAGTACTTTGTTTCCAAAGCAGGAGTGGTGCTTTCTCTTAACGGAATTACTGCCAGAATTTTAAAGCCTTCTTATTCTACTAATACCTACACTCGTAAAAAAGACGGTGCTAAGGTTACGGTAACGGTTCAGAAGATACAGGTACGTACCAATACAGGTAAAAATGTTAAACTAAGCCCTTGCCTAGTTCTTGCAGACCTGTGGGACGTGAAGTAATCAACCTACCTAGTAGAATAAGGAGACCGTATGTATAAGAGTTATCCGGCAGGAGATACCCACATGGTGTCTCCATGCCACCCTAGATTTGGATGCCCGAACATTGGCGAAGATAAGACTTTCTGTAGTCATAAGTGCAAACCTTTAGCAGCATATAGAAAATTGCTTGACGCTACCGCTGTAACCCGTATAGGCAACATAGACTTTAACTCTGATACATACTCTTGCGGGAATGGTAGTAAGATGTATGATTGGAAGAAACAAAACCTTGATGCGTTGGCACTGGGTAAAGAGATTGATTCTAATACTGCATCGGAGGCTAAAGATGTGTCCGCATAATCCATACGTTTTGTACGCCAAGGCTGTAAAAGTCATTAAGAGCTGCGTTACATGGGAGCAGTTGAATGTAGCAGAGACCTATCTGCAACTGGTAATGGACTTGGTTAAGAACAATGAAGTCATTACTTCTGACCTGCAAGATCTGTACGACGATACGTGGATTAGTATCTTAAGGAGTGCCTATGCAGTGTCCTAGGTGCAATCAAAAACTTAAGCACTACATTGATGCCGTAGCACTAGACGCTAATGGTAACGTAGATTTTTTACGTAGTAGAGAAAATAAGTTCTTGCTATTCTGTCCAGACTGCGGTACTACTCTCGAAGACCCAAGAATAATTTTCGAGGAGGACTAAGATGGCAAGGGAACTGACAAGACGCATAATCGACAAGGAAGGCAATTCGTATTTTGTATCTATACCACCTGATGTAAACGTAGGGTCTATAGAAGACGTTCTTCTTGGAATGCACCAAGGCATAGTCAAACTGCAAGGATTCAAACTCGTATCTGATTCCTCATACCGACTGCCAGACAATGTAGAGACTGACAATAAAGCATTTACATTCCATAAGAAGATGTACGTATTCGATGAGTTCCCAGGTTTATCGCAGCAAGACTTTGGTGATGCTATTCAGGAAATGATAGCCAAAGCTAGAGCGCAGAGTATAAATCGCCCTGAGATTACCACGTTTGAAGGTAAGCCGATCAAGAAGGATGCACGAGGTGTATATATTGATTGGTCGGTTAAGTGTCATGCCTGTTCCAAAGAGTTACACGGTCGCAGACCCATCAGTTTTAGTAACGGTCTGCCTACCAGAGCACAAATGTTTCAAGCGTACGATAAAGGTGTTACCCAATACCGAACTGGGTCTAAGCTTCGACTGTGCCCTGATTGCTCAGTTAAATCCCTGACCCCCGAAGAAGCAGGAATTATCCTACCAAAACAAGAAGTAGCCACAGAACCTACAGAATTGCTCTCAGAGGCAGTCGAGGTGAAGACGCAGGTCGGTGTAAGGGGCAAGACAGATGATGACCTCAGGGAGCTTCTCAAGCTGTCAGATTGGAAATCTGATGTGCCTTTGGAGTTCTTTAAAGGATATGTTTATGGTGTACTAAAAGCCCGTCTTAAATGAAAGGATTTTATGGCTAAATACAAACACGAACGCAAATTAAAGGTGCTAACAACCTTGCCTACTTATGAGCAAAAGTTAGGTACAATATGGGGTTGGATTCAAGGAGGTCCTATGACGTATGGGCATTTTAAACAGTATATAAAAGCCGCAAGAACCCCTAATAGAATTATGGAAGATCCTGAAATTACAATGGGATAACAAAAAGCGAGGAATAAAACCCTCGCTTTTTCAAGTATATAAGTATCTACTTGCAAATTGTTATTGACATAGTTAAATAACTATGGTATAGTAAGCGAACAATTGAAGGAGCGCACATGGCATTTAAGATGGTTACGTTTAGTATGGATTTACTCGTTATTGACAAGTTGCAGAAGTTGAAAGACTTCATGCATAACAGCAATCAGTCAAACATAGTGTCGTTGCTGATTGAAAAAGAGTATCGAAGACAGATGGAATTACGGGAAGAAGATTAACGGTCACATGTGACCGACTACACACTAAGGAGGAGCGCAGTACTCACTACAACAGCCTTGAGAGCTAGAAAGGTAAAACTTATGATAAAAACAACTTTAACATTATTGGTAATTGGAACCGCAGGTATTTTTAATGTGGTAAGCGACTTTCAGCAAACACTTCCCCAACCCGTAGAGGTGTGTGCAGAAGACCCACGACTAACAGACACTAGAAAGACTTTGGCGATACTTGGGAGAAACCCTTCATTCGCTAAAGACGTGTTCACTGTAGCCACAGCTAAAGGCTACGATCCGGTACTATGGGCTTGTAACTTTGAGAAGGAAGCAGAGTTTAAACGCAATGCAGTATCCAAAAAGGGATACAAGAGTTTTGGACAGACAAGAGTAGCATTTCAGAAGATGGGCTACGACATGGCTGACATGGCTGCTGCGGTATGTGACTACGACCAAAAGCTTAAAGCGGCTAAAGGTAACGAGAAGTTAGCCTGGGCGTACTACAAAGGTGGAGATAATCCAGAAGCTAGACAAAATGTAAAAGAACTTTTTGATCTATACGCTAAAGTTAAAGCAAAAATAAAGGAGAAAGCATGATAGTAGACGAAGGAACACCCCATTTTGAAGAATCAGCAGCACCGACCAAAGGAAAGTTCGTACAGTTTATTGAAGGTAATATTGGTTTATTTCAAAGGATGTGGGTTAGTTTTCACAACTCAATCATACTGGCTCTAGTATTTACCATTCTAGGCATCGGTATTGGAGTACACGCTAGTAAGAAATTCTATACTGACAAGATGGACGAAATTAAACTGACCGGAGCAATGCTTATCGACAAGAAAGTATACACCGTACAACTTAAACCTTAGGAGGGTTAATGATACTCATAGACAACGTAGAAGTTAAGTTTGGTAGTTTCCCTAATAAGGAATCACATCTTAATTTCAATAATTTGAAGTTCGGTAAAATGAGCGTAGTAACCTTTAAGTACGAAAGTGACCAAGACCTGTTTAATCTATACATACTTAAAAGGTACATGGACTACGCAATAGGCAATAACAGCTACCTATTGGACATTCTGTATATGCCGTACAGTAGAATGGATAGAGCCAATGATGTCTATACGTTTAATCTTAAGTATGTATGCGACTTCATCAACAGTCTTAACTTCTACGAGGTCAGAGTACTTGAGCCACATAGTGATGTAACCCCTGCCCTACTTAACAACTGTGCAGCCTATAGGGTAGTTGACGAGTTGTTTAAAAGGCTTTTAGCAGTATTACCTACTACAGCCGACCTAGTGGTTATGTATCCAGATGCCGGTGCTGAGAAGAGAAATGCCGGCACGTTCTGCTACCCTACGGTTATTGGCAGTAAAGAGCGAGACTTTGCTACAGGCAACATACTTAAATTTGGATTTACAGGGGCAGACGTAAAAGGCAAGACGGTAGTTATTGTAGACGATCTATGCTCAAAAGGAGGGACGTTCGTAGGGGCTGCTACAGCACTACGCAATGCCGGAGCCAGAAAAGTGTACCTTATAGTAACGCACTGTGAGGACACTATCACCACAGGGGCGGTTAGATGTGACATTGATAAGGTCTTCACTACTAACAGTTTACTTAATAACCTTCCCGACAATCACGCTTCATATATCGACGTAATGGATATCATAAACAAAAAAGGAGACCGATACTAATATGGATTATAATCCGATGTTGCTCATAGATTTCTACAAGGCAGGTCATGTATTTCAATACCCACCAGACACACAGGTAGTCTACTCAACGTGGACTCCTCGTATGTCACACATCAAACAGATTGACAAGGTAGTAGTGTTTGGATTTCAAGGGTTTGTGCAAGAGATATTGATTGACTACTTTAATCACAATTTCTTCAACAGAGCTAAAAGTACGGTAGTAAACGAATACAAACGAATTATGAAGAACTGCCTGTTCGATCCTAACCCTAACGTAGCGCACATTGAGGCATTGCACGACGTTGGGTATCTTCCGATTCTTATTAAGTCTCTGGATGAAGGTACTCTGTGTCCTTTACGTGTGCCATGTCTAACTATTGAGAATACGATGCCCAGCATGTATTGGGTAACTAATGCTCTGGAGACGCTGTTCTCATGCGAGAACTGGCAAGCATCTACATCTGCCACTATTGCTTTCGAGTACAAGAAAATACTGACTAAGTATG
>CAZHNZ010000181.1:0-6087 GCA_964534355.1 uncultured Parabacteroides sp. | reverse complement strand
GTTGCAGGAGCATATTTGCGGGAAATGAAACGGTAAAAAGCCCGTAAACAGCGGGTGAAAAGCAAATAAGGAATAAAAGGTATGGTGAAAGCGTATTTTTTAATAGAAATATTTGCGTAGTTCGTAAGAAATGATTTACTTTGCGGACTGTTTGAGAAAATAGAAAAAATAATAAAAAAACATAGATAGCAATGTCAAAAATTTGTCAGATTACCGGAAAAAAAGCGATGGTTGGAAACAATGTATCGCACTCCAAAAGAAGAACAAAAAGAGTTTTCAATGTAAACCTCTTTAAGAAAAAATTCTATTGGGTAGAGCAAGAAGAGTGGATTGACTTGAGAGTGTCTGCTTCTGGTTTGAGAGCCATTAATAAAATGGGTCTTGATGCAGCTATAAAACAAGCAATCGAAAAAGGTTTTTTAAATGAAATTCGCATAATTGGATAAGCAAAATGGCAAAGAAAGCAAAAGGCAATAGAATCCAGGTAATCATGGAGTGCACAGAGCACAAAACAAGTGGTATGCCCGGAACATCACGGTATATTACTACCAAAAACAGAAAAAATACAACTGAAAGATTGGAGTTGAAAAAATACAACCCGATTTTGAAGAAAGTAACAGTACATAAAGAAATTAAATAAGGTCAACAACCATGGCAAAGAAAACCGTAGCATCGTTACAAAAAGGTGAAGGACGTACTTATTCTAAAGTGATTAAAATGGTTAAATCACCTAAGACTGGCGCCTTTACATTCCAAGAGGAAATGGTACCCAACGAAAAAGTAAAAGATTTTTTCGCTAAATAAGAAATCGCAAGACTTATTATAAAAAGAGCTTCCCATTGATAATAATTGATGGGGAGCTTTTTTTGTATGCTATTTTTGTGTATTTTTGTGCCTGAATAACAGTATTTTGATGTACAATTATGGGAATATTTGACTTTTTTTCCAAAGAGAAGAAACAGACCTTAGACAAGGGGCTTGAGAAAACCAAAGAGAGTGTTTTTTCGAAACTGTCGCGGGTGTTGGTTGGCAAATCGAAAGTAGATGAAGATGTGCTGGACAAACTCGAAGAGATTTTGATTACTTCGGATGTAGGTGTAGAGACCACATTGAAGATAATCAGTCGGATAGAAAAGCGCGTTTCTTCGGATAAGTATGTCAATCAGTCGGAGCTGAATATGATTCTTCGGAATGAAATAGCCGCATTGCTGACGGAAAATAATAATCAGGATGAAGGAGATTTCTCTGTTCCGGCAGATAAAAAACCGTATGTCATTATGGTCGTTGGCGTGAATGGAGTGGGTAAAACCACGACAATCGGGAAGCTGGCGCATCAGTTTAAGAAGAATGGCTTGTCGGTATATCTGGGTGCGGCAGATACCTTCAGAGCAGCGGCGGTTGAGCAGCTGGTGATTTGGGGAGAAAGGGTAGGAGTGCCTGTTGTAAAACAAAAAATGGGTTCGGATCCTGCTTCGGTGGCGTATGATGCGTTGAGTTCGGCAAAGGCAAATAATGCCGATGTGGTGATTATAGATACGGCCGGTCGTCTGCACAACAAGGTGGGACTGATGAACGAGCTGACAAAAATAAAGAATGTGATGCAAAAGGTGGTTCCGGGTGCACCCAATGAGATTTTGTTGGTGTTGGATGGCTCTACCGGTCAAAATGCGTTTGAGCAGGCAAAGCAGTTTACGGCTGCTACTGAGGTGAATGCACTGGCGATCACTAAACTGGATGGTACGGCAAAAGGTGGTGTTGTGATCGGAATTTCTGATCAGTTTCATACACCGGTAAAATATATTGGATTGGGTGAAGGCATTGACGATTTACAGGTTTTCAGGAAGACTGAATTTGTGAATTCGTTGTTTGGAGAGTAACCCTGTGTGGAATAAGCACTCTTTTTGGCTTCGAACGGCAGATATTTTGCCGGCGGGAAGTCGGAAAGAGTGTTTTTTTGTATTGTAAAGACGGTTGAAAAGCGAACGTTACGCTCAGAAGTCAGCCGCGTGAGGGATAGGAGCGGCACCCCGCAGCCGGCTGGTAAAATTTGGTTTCCCTACAAAAGCTGAACCGGCGAGGAGTACAGCGGATAGCCCGACCCACAGGGGCACGCCCTGATTATTAATCATAAAAAATTACGGTAATGAAAAAAAATAAGGTTGATATTATTACTTTAGGTTGTTCGAAAAATCTGGTGGATAGCGAGCAGCTGATGCGCCAGTTTTTGGCTAACGGATATACGGTGGAGCACGATTCGGAAAATCCGAACGGAGAAATAGTGGTTATCAATACCTGTGGATTTATCGGCGATGCGAAGGAGGAGTCTGTGAATACGATTCTTCAGTTTGTGCAGGCGAAGAAGCGCAGAAAGATTGGTCAGCTGATTGTTATGGGTTGTTTGACAGAACGATATCTCGAAGATTTGAAGATGGAGATTCCGGAGGTGGACCGTTTTTACGGAAAGTTTAACTGGAAAAATGTGCTGGAGGATTTGGGGAAATCGTATTATCAGGATCTGGCCCTGGAGCGGGAGATAACCACACCAAAACATTATGCCTATCTGAAAATTGGCGAAGGATGCAACCGGACGTGTGCCTATTGTGCGATTCCGATTATTACGGGTAAGTATCAGTCTCGCCCTGTGGAAGAGATTGTGGACGAGGTGAAAGGGCTGGTGGCAAGGGGCGTGAAAGAGTTTCAGGTGATAGCGCAGGATTTGACCTTTTATGGCCTGGATTTGTATAAAGAGAATAAACTGGCTGAACTGATTGAGCGGATTTCGGATGTGCCCGGTGTGGAGTGGATCAGGTTACATTATGCTTATCCGGCCCATTTCCCGATGGACCTGTTGCGGGTGATGCGCGAAAGAAAGAATGTTTGCAAATATATGGATATTGCGCTACAGCACATCAGCGACCCGATGCTGAAGGCAATGCGCCGGAATGTAACCAAAGAGGAGACCTATGCGCTGCTGCGTGCGATGCGTGCGGAGGTTCCGGGTATTCATCTGCGTACCACTTTGCTGGTTGGTTTTCCGGGGGAGACGGATGAGGACTTTGCGGAGTTGCTGGAGTTTGTGCGGGAGATGAGATTTGAGCGGCTGGGCGCGTTCCCGTATTCGGAGGAAGAGGGTACATACGCTGCGCTTAACTACGAAGATAATGTGCCTTTTGAGGTGAAACAGGAGCGAATGGATGAGCTGATGCGCGTGCAGGAGCAGATAGCCGAAGAGTTGAGCATCGAAAAAGTGGGACAAACTTTGCGGGTGATTGTCGATCGTGAGGATGAAGATTTCTATGTGGCGCGTTCAGAGTTTGATTCGCCTGAGGTGGACCCTGAGGTGTTGATTGCTAAAACAAAAGAGCTGCAAACAGGCGGCATGTACGATGTGAGGGTGACAGATAGTCAGGCTTTCGAATTGTATGCTGAAGTGATAGAATAATCTTTGTAACATTCAATAAAAGAGAAGACATGAGAACAATAATAAAAAATGCCACCCTGATAAATGAGGGAAGAAGCTACAAGGCTTGCGTGGTGATAGAAAATGATATTATCTCTGCTATTTACGAGGGAGATTGCCCGGTGGATAGTTTGAGCGGAGATGTGATAGATGCCACCGGTAAGTGGCTGATTCCCGGCGTGATAGATGATCAGGTGCACTTTCGTGAACCGGGATTGACGCATAAGGGAGATATTCAGTCGGAGTCGCGGGCCGCTGTGGCAGGAGGAGTTACATCGTATATGGAGATGCCCAATACCAAACCACAAACCACAACAATAGATGAGCTTAACCGGAAATTTGACCGGGCGGCAGAAGTCTCTGTTGCCAATTATTCTTTCTATATCGGGGCTACGAATGACAATCTTTCGGAGCTGAAAAAGGCTGATCCGACGCGTACCTGCGGTGTGAAGGTTTTTATGGGTTCGTCAACTGGTAATATGTTGGTGGACAGTGAGAAGGCTTTGTCCGGAATATTTTCTGAAATAAATATGCTGATTGCCACGCATTGTGAAAAAGAGGAGGTAATACAGGCAAATATTGCGAAATATAAGGCATTGAAAGGAGATGACCTGCCGTTGATGTACCACCCGATGATTCGGGATGCAGAGGCTTGTTATCGTTCGTCGGCAGAGGCCGTGGCGCTGGCTTCGAAATATGGTAGCCGATTGCATGTGCTGCATTTGTCCACCGGGCGGGAGATGTCTCTTTTTGACCAAAAACCATTGTCTGAAAAGAGAATAACCGGAGAGGTTTGTGTGCATCATCTGTGGTTTGATGACAGAGATTACGCACGCTTTGGCAACCGTATCAAGTGGAACCCGGCCGTGAAGAGCGAGGCCGATAAGCTGGCCCTGATAGAGGCTTTGAAGAGCGGGAAGCTGGATGTGGTGGCAACTGACCATGCGCCCCACCTGACCACGGAAAAGGAGGGTTCCTGTTTGCAGGCAGCATCGGGCGGACCGTTGGTTCAGCACTCGCTTACCGTGATGCTGGAGATGGCGAAGCAGGGGATTTTCACCCCCGAACTGGTTGTCGAGAAAATGTGTCATGCGCCGGCAGTGCTGTACGGTGTTGAGAAACGAGGATTTATTCGTGAAGGATATTTTGCTGATTTGGTGCTTGTTAATCCCGAAAGTCAGTGGACGGTATCGGCCGATAATATACTCTACAAATGTGGCTGGTCGCCGGTAGAAGGTTTGACCTTTGGCGCTAAGGTTGAAAAAACGTTTGTGAATGGAGTGCTGGCTTACGACAATGGAGTTGTAAACAGCGATTGCCGTGGTCGCGAAATGCGTTTTAGCAGGGCCGATTTATGCTGAAAATGCGGAACTTTGAGCAGGCAGCCGTGTTGCAACACGTGGCGAAGTGGTTTTTGCTGACTCTTCCCGTTTCGGCGGTGGTGGGGTCGTTGGTAGCCCTCTTTTTGTGGCTGCTCGACCTGGCAACAACCTTTCGCTGGCAACACGAATGGTTGCTCTTTTTTCTGCCTCTGGCGGGCGTAGGAATAGTGCTTTCGTATCGCTTCAAAGGAAAAAATGCCGATGCAGGCAATAATCTGATTATGGATGAGATACACAAACCCGGTGGTGGTATTCCTGTGCGGATGGCCCCGTTTGTACTCATTTCCACGGTGTTGACTCACCTGTTTGGCGGATCGGCCGGGAGGGAGGGAACTGCTGTGCAGATAGGCGGAAGTATCGCTCATTTTTTTGCAGAGAAGTTCAGACTGGAAAGAAGAGATTACCGGATATTGCTGATGGCCGGAATTGCAGCCGGTTTCGGGGCTGTGTTTGGTACACCGCTGGCCGGAACAGTCTTTGCATTGGAAGTGATAGCCATAGGCAGAATAAAATACGATGCACTGTTGCCCTGCTTTTTTTCGGCCATCATGGCCGATTGGTTCTGCTCAATGTATGGCATTCAGCATACGCATTATCATATAAACTTTGATTTAGCCGGAGCGACTACTGCTTCGTGGTTGAATATCAACTACGGGCTGATGTTGTATGCTGCGCTTTCGGGCGTTGTTTTTGGTTTGGTAAGTTATCTGTTTTCGGAGTTATCTCATTCTCTGAAAAGTGCATCCGGAAAGTTTATAAAAAAGAGTTATCTGGTTCCTGTAGCCGGCGGTTTACTGGTGATAGGTCTCACTTTTCTGCTCGGTACAACAGACTATCTGGGTCTGGGTGTTACCACACTTACAGGAGATGGAAATAGTATCGTCAATGCCTTTAAACCCGGAGGTGTTGACTCATTCAGCTGGTTTTGGAAACTGCTTTTTACAGCCATTACCCTGAGTACAGGATTTAAGGGTGGCGAAGTAACGCCTCTGTTTTTTATCGGGGCTACATTGGGTAATGCTTTTTCAACTCTTTTTGGGCTTCCGGTAGACTTGTTTGCCGGCCTTGGTTTTATCGCGGTGTTTGCCGGAGCTACCAATACACCGCTGGCCTGTACGCTGATGGGGGTGGAGCTGTTTGGGGGCGAATATGCAGTATATTACGCCATTGCCTGTTTTGTTGCTTATTATTTCAGCGGACATAGCGGCATATACGGTTCGCAACGGGTTGGGGTCTCGAAAGCCG
>CAZHNZ010000180.1:0-6134 GCA_964534355.1 uncultured Parabacteroides sp. | reverse complement strand
AATCTTATTTTATTCATGTGTAAGCTCCTTTTATAGACTAACGTTTCAATAATACCCAACCTTTGTAATGACTCTCTACCCCATCCTTCTTACCCACAATCTGATAATAATAGGTTCCTTCATTGAGATCATTGCCATTCCACTCATTCTTGTAATTCTCGTTTCTATAAACCTCGTTGCCCCACCGGTTATAGATAATCATCTTAACCTGCTCAAAATACCCGATTCCAATAATTTTGAACTCATCATTCTTTCCATCTCCATTGGGCGTAATCACATTGGGAATAAACAGATTGGTGGTAACAACCGATATTGTAACAGTGGATACATTCGACCAGTTACCCAGACTATCCCTTACCCGATAAGTAAACAGATCTTCACCCACAAAATTTGCATTGGGTAAATAATATACAGTTCCATCCGCCTGAACCAAAATACTTCCGTTTTCAGGTCGGCTCATTATCTCTATTGTGGTTGAATCTATCGGGCTTTTTCCGGCATAATCATTGGATAAAATTGGAACTATCACAGATGTAGCCTGAGGTGTAATCGCCCGATCGTTGTTGGTGACAGGCCCCTGATCAACCGGTACTACAGTGGGAATATTGTTGTCTGTGGCTGTTCCGGAAGTATCTCTCACCTCCGTTCCGGCCATATCTTTTGCTATTAATATCGCTGTATTAACTACTTTTCCCGAGTCAACATCCCGCCTTGTCACCGTGTAATTGCCCGCATAAGTCCAGCTTTCCCCAATATCCAGTTTATTATTTACATTAAAATCTCCCCTCACATAAGATATATTTGACTTTAACAATGTATCCACAACCGTAACGTTTGTAAAAGTTACATCCCCCTCATTTTTTGCGGTCAGCACATATTCAACTTTGTCGCCAATTCTAAAATTTGTTCCGTTTGAAACAACCTTCACCAACGATAACTTAGGATTGCGGGCCACCGGTGTTATCGTCGGATCGTCGGTATTTATCTTTGTACCCGAACTATCCTTGGCAGGCAACCCCTCTTCGGTAACCGAAGATATCAGGGCTGTATTCAATATCTTCCCTAATTCCACATCTGCCTGTGAAACATAATATGTGCCCGTATAAATCCACGACTCCTTCGGATCAAGCAAATTATTGGTATTCACATCTCCGCTTTTGTATTGAGCTGCCACCGCAAGCTTCAGGTCTGTATGCACCAGGTTTTTGAGTGGCACCTCACCGATATTTGTTACAGTAAACCGATATTCAACCTTTTCATTGATTTTATAAGGACCTGCGGTAGTTGCCTCTTTCACCATCGCTAATTTACCCGGGCCAAGATAGGCAACCGTTGGCACATTGCTTCCGGATAAATCTTTGACTTCAAGCCCATTGTAATCTTTTGCAAATACCGTCGCTAAATTCGATACCTTACCAAAATCAACATCGGACTTCTTTACTATATAACTACCGGTATAGTTCCATGTTTCGCCTAAATCCAGCTTCTGATTGTTGTTTGCATCACCATTCTGATACACAGGAGCTACTGGTAACTTACTATCTATCAGATTTATATCCTTAAGTGTTGTATTCCCCTCATTTGTTACACTAAATGCATAACGTATCTCATCATTTAACCGGAATGTACCGTTGTTTAATACAGACTTAAGAAGTTTAACCTTATTGATGTGCTCTACCGGTGTATCTGTTGGCGTATCGTTTGCAGAGGTACTTCCCGAAATATCGGAAACCGGATTACCAGCAGGATCTTTTGCCGAGGCTGTTGCCGAATTTTTCACACTACCGGCATCAATATCTGATTGCGTAACGGTATAAGAACCGGTATATATCCATATCTCTCCCTTTTCCAGTTTCTTGTTATTGTTCGTGTCTCCACTTACATATACCGGTGCCACTTTGAGCAGATTATCAGATAATGAGACATCTGACAAGGGCACGTCATTCGTATTTTCTATTTTAAAGGTGTAATTAATAACGTCATTCAACCTGAATGTAGGACCATTCGATACTGTTTTAACCAACGATAACTTTGGAACAAGATATCCCACAACAACGTCATCATATGCAGAACAGGTACCACTCGATACTGTCCACCGCAAAGTGGCGGTGGTATTGGGTGCCAGCGTAACAGTTGTGTTGTAGGCACCCGGGGTCGCCACTGTTGCTTGTCCGTTTACGACACTCCACGTCCCTGTAAAAGGAACGGGATTATTGGCAGCAAGAGTCACCGTTCCGCCCTGAAAAACAGATTGATCAGGACCGGCCGTTGCTACGGGAGGTGCCGTTAATACAACTGTTTCACTTTGATTATTGGTTTCATTTATATCATAATCATTCGACACATGTGCCCTGTTTTTCCATAAAGTCACGCCGGAATTTATCACCGGCCTGACGGTTATATTAATGGCCGGATACTCTGCATTCAGATTAAGCTTATCGTTTCGCGTAAAACTATAAATATTACCGGCATTGGATACACTCCAACCAACCCCGGAAACAGATAAAACCTCTAATCCTTCGGGAATGGTGTCTTTAACGGTCACCACGCTTCCGGCAGATCCGCCCGACAATCCAGGATTCTGTACCGTCAGCGACAATATATTGCCATTTTTAGGATCCACACATCCCTGAGAAGAAGTTTGTTTCAAGACATAATCCGGTGCAATCTCCGGCGACTCGATCAATGTTGTTACCTTCACCACGTTATTCACTGTGTCCGGATCCTGTACACCCGAAGTCCCAACCATTACCTTAGCCGTATTGGATATATTCCCCGAAATCGGATACTTGATCACTTTACCTTTCACGACAAATGTGCTGAAACTATATGGACTCAGATCCAGCGAAACATTAGATAAATCGGTGGAGGTATAACCGGTCGCTTTGTTTTCCAGATCAGAATGATTATCAAAAGTAACACTCTGAACCTGAAAAATGGATGATGGTTGATTGATAATATCTTTTAAAAGTAGCCCTTTGGCATTATTCTCTGTCTGATTGTAAACATCGATTGTATATGTCAGCTCATCACCCACTTTTGCCACGGTTTTGTTCACCGTTTTATCAACCCGCAATCCGCCGGCAGTGGTAATAAATAGATTTCTGACTTCGTGACTGTTTATTGCCGCACCGGTTGAGGCTGCCAAACCCAGCTTCAACATAGCCGGTGGCGCTGCGGGTAACAGAAATGGACCTAACACTGTCACAAACTTCCCATTCTTGACAGTCATCATACGGGTAGTTATCGAATATTTATTGCCGGGTATTGGAAGAATCTCTACCTGAATACGTCGGTAATATTCAGTCGGTGTGGGCCTTAATACAGATTGTCCATACTGTAACTGAAAACCCAGATTTGAATTACCTATCAACCAGGAATAGTTTGTAGATTCAGGGCCCCGGATACCTACCGTATTGGCGACCTTTGAAGTACCTCCCTCCTTCCCCTCGTTCGGATTACTGAAATTTCCATATTCGTCAATGCCTAAACCAACATATCCTCCTGAAACACCATCGGCAAAAGGCTCTCCGGGCACATAGCGTTGTGCATATCCCAAAGATCCACCGAAACCACCAATCCGAAAAGGTGTGGCTGTTGCATCAAACAAAAAAACCGAAAATCCATCAGCTCCACCAAAAGCATCACCTTTCGTTCTCCAAATGGCATACTCCATATCCAACAAAACTCCGTTACTGGACGAAAAAGGCTGATTAATAATTGCATAGCCTTTCTGATTTTTATCATCATTGGTAAGTCGCAACCAACCATTTCCAATAGTATCCTGCTGGCCCGCCGTCAAATAGGCTAACGTCGGAGATCCTCCCAATGTCACATTTTTGGTTGAATTATCCCGAAATGACTCTTTAATAAAAAATCCGGCCTGTGCAAACAGCTTATTTTCAACAGATTGAAACAACAATAACAATAATAAACCTAATACTTTGTATGGTAATCGGGGGCCTATACTTCTCATAAATTCTTAGTTTTATATAATGTAAACAACACAGTCTCATTATCTGGTTTACAAAAATACAATTAATTAACAAATAATAGCAATAAAGCCCGCGTTATTTATTGAATATTTTCAATATAATACAGACTTCTGGTAAATTATCAATAAAAACAATTTAAATTACATCTATTTTGTTTTTCAAATCTGTGTATCCTTCCTAATAGATTTTAATTATATTTACCTCACGGTAGTAATGCAACAAAATTGAGCTATAGTCGTAACCCTGCTCTCCCATCACTGCTGCGCCTATCTGACAGAGACCTACGCCATGCCCCCACCCTGCTCCGGTGAGTGTAAATGCTACCGGAACTTCACCACCATCCTCCTCTTTATCCACCACAAAGGCGGAACTGTAAAGATGAGATTCGGATAGAGACTTACGTATCAACAACTCTTTTCCTATCACCAGGGTTCTTTGGGTTCCTACAATACGAAGTCTTATCAATCGTCCGGACGCACCCCGTTCTATTGGCTGTAAATCAATTATCCGGCCAAAATCAATCCCCGTTCTTCGGGCAATCAGCTCTGCCAGTTCCGCCTGCGTATAGCGTACCTTCCAGCGGTAAAAATCGACAGTCTCCTGATCGTAGTTGTTGAGCACCTGCGATAGAATATGCATGTCTCGCGTATTGCAAAAAGCCTCCGGTGAAGTACGTATCCATCGTTCCGCCTCTGCTTCTTCGCTCAAATCGGGCGCATCGCTCAGGGTATCTTCTTTTCGGTCAAATACCTTTTGCAAATAGGGATGAGAGGCCGGCTCCCAGCAGTTATCAAACTTCTCGAGCACACCACCGCAACATTTCGAGAAACGGGCATCGCAGATAGCACCTTCGTACATCAGTAGCTCGCCACGGGTTGCCTCTACAGCCTTTACCACCTCCGGTGTGGAAGCGCGCGTAATGCCCTGATAGCGCTGACAATGGTCGTCGGCGCACACATCGTACCGGGTATGATCTTCCCTGTCCCACCACTTCGTCCATTCCGCGTCGGTGCGCACATCCGATATATATTTTTCTGTTTGTGCCTGCAATCCCTCTTTCTTAGCCAGCTGCGACAGCAACCAGCTGCGCGATATCACCGCATGTGCTTTCAGCAACTCATACGACGCTGTCGCGCTCATCTCCGACGAAATCACACTTTTCAGATACTCCTCCACCGGTATCAGATTCACCGCTGTCAACCGATCGCCTTCCACAATGATGCGCAGTGCTCCGGCAAACGATTGCGGCTCTTTCCGCTCCCAATGGAAGCCAATTCCGATCACCACCTCATTCAGGGTAAAAAAGGCATCATCTCCCACCGGATAAAACGTCAGCTCCGGATACCTCCCGCCGGCAAATTCCATCTCTCCGCCAGCTATGCATACCCGATGCAATCCCCAAAGCTCAAGCCCCGTGGTATCTGATTTATAACCTCCATGTAGTGTGAATTCAATTTCCCCGGCCGATACTATGCCTACGGACAATATAGGTTCTGCGTTCATTTCTTTGCTCTTTTTTTGTTTAACTGGTGTAAAAACTATTTTATAATGGCTTTCCATTCATCCACCCAATTCATCGGTTCAATGTCTCCATTCGGTTTAAAAATCAGAGGGGAACTCCAATATTGATAATCGTGCCCTTTTATATTATCGGATGCCGAACCCCAAAGATCTCCCATCCAGATATATTGTATCCCGCTTGTGGTTTGCAGGGGCATTACATAGGTTTGCTGTGCAGGTATTATTGGCGTTGACCACAAAGGGTTCTGTTCAAGTATATATGCTGAAATATTCTTTTCCCTCGGCAACAGTTTGTTGTTGTTATTATACAATTCAACTTCATTGAGGAATATTTCGTTGTAAGGATAGGTTCTTACAGGTTTTAAAACAAGAGAAGCAGCATTGACCGCCGCAAATTTTAGGTGAATAATATTACAGATCGCACTATTTTCGACCGAAAGGTTAGTGGTTATCTTTTTCAGAGAATCATTTTCTTTGGTGAACAGCTCAAACTCAACTGTTTTGATTTCATCATGCACACGTGTCGCCAATGTGTCGCCACACACCCCTCTTCTATTGCCGGTAAACTGATATATTTTTATCTGATCAATCATCTCAGCAGATGCCAAATCAATTTGC
>CAZHNZ010000179.1:0-6172 GCA_964534355.1 uncultured Parabacteroides sp. | reverse complement strand
AGGTTCATTCAGTCCCTATGACGACCCGACGACCTTGGCAACGCACGGCGATGTCGCTTCTTGGAGTCCTCATCATGGTATCCGTCTGGCGTTGGTCGGTCGGGCATCTCTACACACTGTCGCCGGATGCCTTGTGGCCGTTCGTCTCGATCACCGAGGCGACCGTTTACTCTGTCGCGGCCATCGTTTCAGTGATGGTGACGGGCAAGGCAATCCTTGAGGCCCGCAGCGGTGACTACGGCGGGAAGCCGACGCCAGCCCGGCCAGAGGTCACGAACGACGAACAGATATGAGCGCACAATTCGACGAACGCACCGAACGAAACATCGCAACCCTGCACCCGCGAGCGCAACGAGCAGCCCGCGAGTTTATGGCAGCCGCCGTCCCGGCCATGCAGTCGGTCGATTTGGTAGTGAAAATCATCGGCGGGATGCGGACCTACGCCGAGCAGGATGCGCTCTACGCCATTGGCCGGACCAAGCCGGGGAGCGTCGTGACGAAGGCGCGCGGCGGATATTCAAATCACAATTTCGGGACCGCTTGGGATGTCGGCATCTTCACGCCGACTGGACGGTATTTGGAGGAATCTCCAGCCTACGAGACGCTTGGGAAGATCGGGCAGAACCAAGGACTCGAATGGGGCGGTAGTTGGAAGTTCTCCGACGAGCCACACTTCGAGGTCAAGACCGGGCTGACGATGGCGGAGAAGCGCGAGCGGATGGCGGCAGGTAAAGATTTGTTCTCGTGAACTCAGAACTCCCAAGCCGTCAGTCGGCAGTCGAGAAGGTGATGGAACATGCCCTGCGACAAGTGCTCAAGGCGCGGCAGATCAGCCATGCGAAATCCATAGCCAAAGACGCTTTAGAATCATGCGGAAAAAACCAAAACAAGCACGCGAAAACATAACCCCGAAGAAACCTGTCGTTGGTGCAGTCGTCGTATCCGACCTGCATTGCGGCTCAAACGTCGCTCTCTGGCCCCCGGACGGTGAACTTGAAATGGGTAATACTGTCGGATTCGGCAAGAACGTCCACCAAGCATGGCTGTGGGCTGTCTGGTGTGAAACCATAGCCACAGCGAAGAAGCACTTCGGGAATGATCCGTGGGTGTTGATCTGTAACGGTGATTTGCAGGAGGGTTCTCATCACCACAGCAAAGAGGTCGTCGCTGCCGAGGAAGCCGACCACGCAGAGGCGGCTGTGAAGTGTCTCCAACCCTTAGTCGATGCGGCGGCTGAAACCTACGTGGTGAGAGGTACCCGGTGCCACGTCAAGAACTTTGAGCGATTCATCGCCAACGAACTCGGAGCCGTCTTCGTTGGTGACACGTTGCTCGTTGAAATCCACGGAACTCTGGTCGAAGCAAAGCACCACATGCCGACAACCGGACGCGCCTACCTCGAAGCCGGTGCCATGTCCATCACGCTCGGCAACGCCCGCCTTAACTACGCCCGCGTCGGACACCGGATTCCCAAGGTTTTCCTCCGTGGGCATCGGCATGTCGGAGGTGTTTACACCGACGGGACCGCAGCTTTCGTTGCTACCGGCGCATATCAACTCCTGACATCCTACGGAAAGAAGGTCGTCGGTGAGTCCATCTGCCGCCCCTCATTCGCCATCCTCGATTGGCGCAACCGCCCGCTCGACAGCGTTCCCGCAATCATTCTCCCGACTTATGACCCAGAAGAAGACCGAATCATCCAAACAGCCTAGTGTCATCGAATCCGCATGGGATGCGTGGCGCAAAGACCGCGCTCTCAAGACGCCGGACGACTATCGTAAAGAGGGGTGGAAGACCACCAACGACCTTTGCGAGTTGATGGGGCTGGCTTCCTCGACGGTTCGGGAACGGATAACATCTGACCCGAATATCGAGTGCATCAAAGTGAAGGCGAGCGTCAACGGTGTGACGGTCCCGATTCGACTCTACCGCCCGAAAGTCTTGGGTTGATTCTGGTGGAGTAAACCGTCATTTTAGACGATGCTAGCCCAACCGACATTTCCCAACAACAAGCCTCGGATCGTGTCCGTGGACCAGCCGACCGGAGGCTACTATGTCATCGGGGTGTCGGTGGACCAGAAGCGGGCATCGGCTGCGGTAGTTCCGCCGTTCGGTAGCACTCTCTCTTCTCTCGGACTTCTGCCAGCGAACGACCTTTCGCTCACCCCGCCAACAGGCGGGACAGCGGTGGACATCTCGTCCTACGTTCTTACACAAGTGAAGTCCGACGAGTCGGGAAGCAACCACATCTGGCTCTTTGAGAAGTTGCCGGGTGCGGCGACGACCGGATATTCGGTCACGAACGAGGGTCAGATCGCCACCATCACGACGCAGCCAGTCGCTCCAGGGACAACCGTTACGCCGTCCGCAACCGTGGTGGACGCGAAGGTTACGGCTGACGGTGCGGGGCGTTCGGTCAAGCAAATCATCACCGTTCCGAGCGTGTTTCCGGCGCGTGCTCTGTCGAAGGAAATCCCCGATCCGATTCCTCCGAAGTTTCGCACACTGATCCCGACAGAAACATCCCGGATCACCGAAGCGGGTGCGGTGACGAGCGGCACTACGGTCACGCTCATCGGAAACGAGATCGCGAAAACCATCGAGCAAGTCACCGAGTTCGTGAAACGGACGAGCACGACGAGCCGGGATTCCGACATCTCTGGAACGCCCTCTCTAGTGTCAAAGCGCACCGGGATGTGGGGTGAGGAAACGATCACCGAGAGTCTCGACAACGACAACACTCTCTCTCCCGGCTATGGCGTGAAGGCGCACGAAGCGGAAGCGGTGGCAGAGGACATCTACCTCAAGCAGAAGATCGACTTCCCGGACACGCCTGCCACGTTGATCGAATACCGCACCGACGAAGAAACGGGACTTACCATCAAAATGGAGAAGTCTCTGGTCGCGGCGAATGCGGACCTACCTGCGGGAATCAGCCCGCAGAAACTCGTCGAGCGTCAGGCGATTGACAAGTGGCACTCGATTCAGATTGTTTCCACGAGAGCTACCGCAGACGCGCTTCCGTCCAATGAAACGTGGAAAACCACAGCAAACATCTCACTACCAAACTACCTGCAAGACGCAGGTATCTACTGGGAGAGCGAAAAGGCTGAGAGTGTTGGCAATGGCGACGGGACGGGATTCTTTGTCGGCGATCCCGCTGAGACAACTGCCAGCGCAACAGCTACGGCGCAGCTAACAATGACGGTTTCCGGTGCCGCTTGGGTGAAGATCGTGGATGGGTATCGTGGAATCGCAAACGTGGAAGTTACCCGTTCTTACTCCAACACAGCACCTACAGCCACGCAGTCGATTCACATCTTCAAGCCGGTGAACGGACAAATCATCACACGGATGAAGAACACTCAACACAACGACTCTTATGACGTGGTTTACCGAACCGACGGCGTGAAGTCCCGCTCTCGTCGAAAATCCGCAGGGTGGAACAACCGGGTTCAGACACTCAATTTCGGACCCGTCGAACATAACAACTTCACCACGTTGAACGAGTCCGGTACGAAGACGATGACAGGCGAGGCTGTTGCCACATCCACGATTGGAGGACAGACAGGTGCTACCGCTACGGCCTCCGCAACAACTCTTGGCAGCGCACAACTGATTCTCCCGGCAAGCAGCACTCCACTCACAAGCGGGCAGACTTTTGTGCTCGATGTGAATGTCAGCAAGTGGCGTTTTGGAATCTGGGTCACGGAAGTAATCACGGCAACCGTTCCTTGATATGGCTGATTTCTCAGAGTTCAAAGCCTACCAGCAGGCCGAAGAGGAACGCCGCAAAAACGAGCGCACGGCGCAGAACGTTGCGTATACCGCAGCTTTGCAAAAAGCCGCTCCGTCGTGGGTAAAGCAGAACCTCGGACTGCGAATCAGGCAGGAGGGTTTGAGCAAGCGTGATGTCGAGAAAGCGGTTGTCGCATTCACTCGCAACACGGGCCGCCCACCGACAGTGGAGGAGTTCGACTCATCCGTGCCGGGGTTTTTCGATCCGAAACCCGACGATACCGGCTCCGGGTTTGGTCGTGCGGAAGAGGTTCCTGTCGTATCTGACGACCATCCATTCAAAATCCTCACCAACGGAACAAAGGTCGGGATAGAGCCTGTGTCAATTCTCTACGACGGGTTTTCGTGGGCGACACAAACAATCACCGGACTTCTCACGGACAAGACCGACTCAAACGATACTGGATGGGTGAACCGATCTGCGGGAGTGTGCTACCTGCATGGCGTTCTGGACGACACCGGAACAATCACAACTTGCGAGATCAAATGGGGTGGAGACCTGACATCCCTTTCCAGAATCACCATTGAGGCCGCGACTGAAACAACGTCGTCATTCCACAAGGATTTCGTGTATCCCATCGGGAAACTCACGAACAACAGCGGAGCGTGGACAATCGAGCAATGGGCTGACCGACACCTGACGTTGTTGGACATCAACTACAACGGGAACCTCTGCCGTTACCCTGTGACCTTGTTCTGATGGGAAGGAAGGTTCATTTTCTCGGGAGCAACTGGACTGACAGCGACACGCGAAAGCCGACGCTGACAGCTTTGCATGATGCGCCAAATCTCGGTGATCCGCAGACAACCGATCCAGACTACTCCAACATGTTCTATCCTGCTGACTTCACAGCAGACATGATCCGAAAATGGCTTTACCGCGTGTTGGCTCTGCGCGTCGAGGCCAGTGGAACGATCTCTCGGACGAGCGGTGCCACGACCTACACGCACACGCTATCCGTCTCTGCGGAAGTTGGACCAGGAGACTACTATGGTGCCGGACCAAACACCGACGAGGGGGACTTGTTCACCGCAACGCAAGTGTTCTGGGGAGACGGTTACAATGGAGGACCGGGACCGACAATCGTGGGAACGATGCACACCACAAGCACAACCGGAGGAGTCACGACATCGTGGGACAACGACGTTTCCTTCCTGTGCGGGTTTGTAACGTCAGACGAAGAAGGCGGTCCAAGATGGACATCCTCGGACGGTGAGAACTTTCGACATCGGTTCTGGGTGATATTCACAACAGAATCAAACCAGCAGGGGAGTGGACCGAATGTCCACACATACGATCTGATCCCGACTCTCGGACTGACGAATCTTCCTTCCGTTGGAAGCATGTCGTTTGATGGAGTGTCCATCGCGCTTTATTCTCCGGTAGCGGCTGGCGCAACCGGAACAATCTCAGCCACGATCACGCCCATCGAATTCTGGCCCTACGGACCGGAGGACGAGGGTGCAACATCAAGAAGCGGAGTCGAAATCACCTCCGATGACTGGAGCAACCCCTGATGTCTGACACACCGAAAACAGCGGTCGATACGGGATGGCTTCTCTGTGGAGTGACCTACTCACCCACAGAATACACCAACGAAAAAGACCCTTCTGGTCGTATCATCACGTCATACACGAACTACCAGTTCGGGCGATGGGACGTGCTCCGTGGAGTCAGCGACTTCTCGTTCAACCCGAGCCTTGCGCTCACGACAGCGCAACAGTGGGCAGCGAAAGGATACATCGTGGCAGCCATCTACTCTCCTTCTGCCCACATCCCGGCAAAGCCTCCGGTCGCGCCTGATCCGTGGTTTCAAGTCCTGCACACTGGCGGAATCCCGTTTGTCTCGGAAAACCCGAACGCTCCTGCGAGCCGCTACGATCAACCGATATGGGACTCATCATGGTCCGCTGGCGCAGCACTTGTTCTGGCCGGATACGCCGGATCGTCCGCAGGCACAGAATTTCACTCCATCGACCAGTTCAACGAGTTCTACTTTGGCGGTCGCGTGTTCGACTTCCGAGTGCTTGGAAACTCGTTCGTGCCTTGGTATCGCCTCTACAAGATCACAGACGGAACAACGCCACCGGACGGAACTGTTGGAAGCGTCACAATCAAGCGGGCCACACAAACATTCTCCTACGATCTCGCGGACCTGACGACCTTCGGATGGCGCAAGCGTGATCCCGATGACTTCGACAACAAGATCACCGTGAGTCTCGCCACAAAGGAGTGCCGAGCAAAAGCGGCGGTGAAAGACCAGTCGAACAACGCGCTGTTCACCCCGTCTGAGTGGACCGGGAATCTCCCGACGCGGACCTACTCATTCCCATACACAGAGAACGTCGCCGCTGGTGGACATGACATCTTCAC
>CAZHNZ010000178.1:0-6172 GCA_964534355.1 uncultured Parabacteroides sp. | reverse complement strand
AATTATTATACCCATAAACTATTTGAATTAATCCTTTTACTATCTTTTTGTTGTATAATGTTTATATATATGAAACGCACCAGTTTTATTCTATTTTTGCTTACTAACTTTTTATTTGCGCCTTTTTTTGCACTTGCACAAGAGATGCAAAAAGATTCTGATTCCATTTGTAAAACCTCTTTGGTTAAGGAGTCTTTAACATCTAGATTTGAGAAAAAGGATTATGAGACTATTAAAGCTGGCAACAAATTATTTACAAGCTTGAATATTTCTAATCTATCTCCTGTTATATACAAAAATACACATATTCTTTCAAAGGTCTATATTTATGATCGTCCTGTTAAGAAGGATGTTGATAATGGTAGATTGGTTGCAATTAATTTGTCTAGTAATTCATATGATTTATTGCCAGCAACTACTACAAAAATTGATTTTGAATGGCAAAGCTCTGCAACAACTACAAGCGGTGATTATAGAATAGATATATATTTAGTTACAAATGGAATAAATGTGGTTAATGATTTTTCAAAAATAGTGGAGGCGGATGATTTTGCATATTTTAGAGTTGAAGGTTTACCATATATTTCTGAACTATATATTGAAGATGAAGGAAAACAAATAGATAATAAAGATTATATAAATGGATCCGATTTTGTTTTGAATAGTAGTGCCAGTACTATTTCAAATAAGATAATTGTAAAAAATGTTAGCAAGTACGATAAAGAAGTTAATCTAATATGGAAAGTGTATAAATACGGGAGATTCGATGAAGATGGATTACTATATAGCACTACTACAATAAAGATAATTAAGGGTAATAGTAAGACTCCAGTTTATCTGTCCGCCCCTATTCCTCCTTCAGATAAATATCACTCATTGATAGATATTGAGAATAATGATATGCATGTATTTGATATTTTAAGATGGGAAAAGAAAGATATTAATACTCCTAGATTTTTAAACTTTGGTTTAACACTTGGAGATCCTTCTTTAATAAATAAAAATAAGAGTCCTAGATTTCCAATATTTAAGGGTACAAAATATATAGCGTTTGCATGTATACAAAACAAAAATAAAAATACCCCAACATCAATTTCACTAAAAGTAATTGATAAAAATGGAAATATTGTTTTCGAAAAAGTTGATGAAAAAATTTCTAACGATGATGTGATACCGTTTGAATATCCATTTATTTCTGGAGTAGATTCAAGGGATGCTTCCCTTGAAATTGTAGCGAGGAGCTTTGATCAAGAATCTGTAGTGGCGTGGAATAAAATGGATAGTAATAATTTAGTTAAAGATGTGCAAGACATAATAAATAAAATAGATTTAAAGATAAGATATTTAATTTCTATTTTAATAATTATAATTTTATTTGCAGTTTCATACTTGTTTAGAAATAATAGCCTTAAGTTTAAAATAAAATGAAAACTAGAAAAATGATAAAGATTTCAATTCAGATTATTGCTACAATCTTTTTGATTGTTTCTAGTTTTTTGGTAATTGAAAAAAATAGTTCAAGATTTGCTTTCGTTGGTTCAAACAAGTCTTCAACTGATAAAATTGTTGAAATAGCTGAGGCGGCGTGTAACCCATCTCCACAATATCCTGTTTGCGGACCAAGCGGAACAAATTCTTGTAATGTTGGATATTACTCTGGGACATATAGAAGTGGTGGGTGGATGTATTGGAATTGTAACGCTTACGATAGTCCTGGTTGTGTTGCACCAGTCAATTGCTCCATGTATGATCCAATTGTTAATGGTGTTTGCAATAATTCTGTTGTAAATGGTTGTTCTAGTGGTTCGTTTTCTGATATAACTGATGATGCTTCTTATAATTTATGGAATTGTTATTGCACTGGATATGGCTGTACTGTAAATGGAAGTTGTTCTTTAGCAAAGACTAATGGAGTCTGCGGTGGAAGTAATAATACTTGTTCTTCAGGTTCATTCTCTGATATTGCTGACGATACATATGTAAGATGGATGTGTAATGGTATAAATAACGGTACTAATGCATCATGTCAAGGTACTGCAACAGCTATTAATGGAGTTTGTAATAATTCTTCCCCAAATTCTTGTTCCGCCGGTACTCTTTCGACTATAGCTAGTGGTAATGGCCTTTATTATTGGTATTGTGCTGGTATTAATGGTGGTAGCTCTTCTCCTACATGTGCGTATGGAAATGGGTCTTGTGGTGGATCAGCTAATACATGTTCATCTGGTACAGTAAGTGATACTGCAGATGCTAGTTGTTTTTATCGTTGGGATTGTCTAGGTAACACAACTAATGGCTCAAGCGCAAATTGTACGGCAGCCATTCCTACAACTAATGGTTCATGTAGTTCAACAAACAATACTTGTAGTGCAGGTTCATTCCAGGACATTGCTGACAATACGGGGACTTCTGATTGGATTTGTGTTAGTTCGCCAGCAGGTTGTGGTTCGACAGCAACATGCTCTGTTGCAAAGACTAATGGGTCTTGTGGTGGATCGACTAATACTTGCAGTGCTGGATCTGTTTCAGATACTGCAGATGGTTCTTGTACTTACAATTGGGATTGTATAGGTACTAATGGTGGTAGTACTGCTAATTGTTCTTCAGCAAAACCAGCTGTTGGTGGTGCTATTAGCGCAAACTTTTTAGATACTTGTTCTCTTGGTACTTATCAAGATTTAGCAGATGATACATATAATGTTAGATGGAGATGTAATGGTTCCTGTGGTGGTGGTTATACTGACGCTGCAGTGCCTAAGGGTGCTTGTGGATCAAATGCAAACACGTGTGCTCAGGGAGTCTCTACTTCTCAGTCTTCAAATGGTACTTATTATTACTGGTACTGTTATGTTAATGGAGGTAACTATGGGAATTTATATTCTCCTCAATGCTCTGTTCTTATGCCAGTTTGTGGAGGTTATAATTCATGTTCTGTTGGATCATTTTCTGATACTGCTGACTCGGGAGGTTATGCAAGATGGGATTGTAACAATGGTGGAATGACAGCAAATTGTACCATTGCACAAACAAATGGATCTTGTGGAGGTTCAGTAAATAGCTGTTCTTCCGGATCTTTTGGCGATGCAGCTGATGATTCAAGCTATAACAACTGGTGGTGCTATGGTACTTACGGTGGTTCTAGTCCATACTGTCAAATTGCCAAAACAAATGGATCTTGTGGCGGCTCAATTAATAGTTGTAATGCGGGTAGCTTCTCTGATGTAGCTGATGATTCAAATTATAACTATTGGAATTGTCTTGGTATTAATAATGGATCAACGGCTGGATGTCAGATTGCTAAAGTAAATGGTTCTTGTGGTGGGTATAATGCTTGTTCTGTTGGAACTTTTTCTGATGTAGCTGATTCCGGGGGATATGCTAGATGGAGCTGTGTTGGATCAAATAATGGTACAACAGCAAGTTGTACTTTAGCTCAAATCAATGGTTCTTGTAGTGGAACAATAAATGCATGTACTGCTGGGACTTTTCAAGATACTGCAGATGATTCAAATTATAACTATTGGAATTGCAATGGAAGCTATGGTGGTTCAAGTACAGGATGTTCTGTTGCTAAAGTAAATGGTTCTTGCGGCGGATATAATACTTGTTCATCTGGATCATTTTCAGATACCGCCGACTCTGGTGGTTATGCTAGATGGGATTGCGTTGGGTCAAGCAACGGTAGTACAGCAAATTGTTCTATTGCTCAAATCAATGGTACTTGTAGTGGATCAATTAATGGTTGCACGACAGGATCATTTAGTGATACCGCAGATGATGCAAGTTACAATAATTGGAGTTGTACAGGTAGTTATGGTGGTACAACTGCAGGATGCTCTATTGCTAAAGTAAATGGTGCATGTAGTGCATCGTATAATACATGTTCTGTTGGAACATTCTCAGACACAGCAGACTCTGGTGGGTACGCAAATTGGAATTGTGTTGGTTCTAATAACGGTACTACAGCAAATTGTTCTATTGCTCAAGTTAATGGTAGCTGTAGCGGTTCAATCAATGGTTGTACAACAGGTTCATTCAGTGATACAGCAGATGATGCAAGTTACAATAATTGGAACTGTACAGGTAGTAATGGTGGATCAACCGCAAGTTGTCAGATTGCAAAAGTAAATGGTGCATGTAGTGCTTCACTCAATACATGTACAGCAGGAAGTTTCAGTGATACTGCCGACGACTCCTCGTATTACTACTGGTCTTGTAACGGTTCAAATAATGGTACTAATGCTTCTTGTTCTAAATCAAAAGCAACACCAAATGCTCCAAGTATTACAGGACCTACAGATGGTGCATTAAGCACAAGCTATAACTTCAACATCTCAGCTACTGATCCAGAAGGTTATACTGTCCAATATGCTATTGATACAGATAATAATGGTACTGTCGATACAACAACATCACTAAGTACAAGTGGTTGGACATATGCTTGGGCAAACAGTTGGGGAGGTACAGGCCTTAAATATTTCAAAGCTAGAACAGTAACATCAGATGGCCGTACCTCAGCATGGTCTTCAACTTTTGCAATCAATATTCACGTAGTTCCTACTGCTTCAATCTCTGTTGGTTCTAGTGTTGTAGATTACAATGCTGCAACGACAGTTACTTGGAGTTCGGGTGATGCAACAAGCTGCTCTGTAACAAAAAATGGAGGAGCTTGGCAGACAGGAACAAGTGGTGCAGCAGTAGCAACTGGTGCTCTTACTGCAGATGCAACATTCTTACTTACCTGTACTAATGTTGCTGGTAACAATACCGCATCAACTATCGTTTATGTACGACCAAGTGTAAGTATTTCAGCATCTCCAACAAATGTTTCATACAATGCAGCCTCTGCTATAACATGGTCTTCATCGTACGCTTCAAGTTGTAGTGTAACGAAAGGTGGAAGTGCGTGGCAAACGGGCACAAGTGGTACTTCAGTAAATACTGGTGCACTTATAGCTAATACTGCATTTGTGGCAACATGTACTTCTGGCTCAGGTCAGTCTCAAACAGCAAATGTTACCGTAAACGTCGCCACACTAAACGGATCATGTAGCGCAACTCACTATAACTGTGCTGCTGGTACAACAGCAAACAGTGCAGAAGATGCAGCAAATTGGACTTGGAATTGTAATGGTGCAAATGGTGGTTCAAATGCTTCGTGTAGCGAAACAAAACCAGCACCAAACGCTCCAACAATTACAGGAGCTACTGATGGTGCAATTAATACATACTACAACTTTAATATTGCAGGAACAGACCCAGCAGGCTATACCGTTAAATATGAGATTGACTGGGACAACAACGGAACTGTAGATACAACAACATCACTAAGTACAAACGGTTGGGCATATGTAGGAATAAATCAATGGTCAGGTACTGGTGTTAAAAACTTTAAAGCTCGTACTGTTACATCAGATGGAAGAACTTCAAGCTGGTCTTCAGTTTATGCAATTACAATGCATACTATTCCTGCTATTTCAATTAGCAATGGTGGTAATGTAGTAAATTACAATGGTGCTTCGACTATTACTTGGTCATCTTTTGACGCAACAAGTTGTTCAGTAACTAAGAATGGGGGAGCATGGCAGACAGGTACAAGTGGATCAGCAGTTACAACAGGAGCTCTTACAAGCGATACAACATTCTTACTTACATGTACTAATGTTGCAGGAAACAATACAGCATCAATTGTTGTATATGTACGACCAAGTGTAACTATTACAGCAACTCCATCGACTATTGCTTACAATTCAAACTCAACAATTAGCTGGTCATCCATTTATGCATCAAGTTGTTCAGTATTAAAAGCAGGAGGTGCTTGGCAGACAGGAACAAGTAATGCTGGTATTACATCAGGAACATTGACTGGTACTACTGTCTTTGATATCACATGTACTTCAGCTTCTGGTCAAACCCAAACAGGAAGTGCAACTGTTACTGTAAATCCATTAAACGGAGTATGTAATGCTTCTCATTATCTATGTTCTGCAGGAACTGGTGCAAACAATGCTGAAACAGCTGCTTCGTGGACTTGGAATTGTAATGGTGCAAATGGAGGAACAAATGCAAGTTGTTCTGAAACAAAACCAGCAGTAAATGCTCCAAGTATTACAGGACCTACAGATGGTGCTTTAAGTACAAGTTACAACTTTAATATCACAGCATCAGATCC
>CAZHNZ010000177.1:0-6185 GCA_964534355.1 uncultured Parabacteroides sp. | reverse complement strand
AAGCAGAACATTCCTGGCTTGGTCAGCTTGAAGAATTAATCAGAATAAATAAAGAGGTGGCAGATGACGCCAATCTGAATGCAGAGAAGGTAAGTGATTATGCGGTACTCTCTTTGATTATTGCTCTGATTGTGGGTTTTCTGGTTTCGGTTATTTTGGGTACAATGATTACCCGCTCCATCACAGCTCCGCTGAGTCAGAGTGTAAATCTGGCGAATGCAGTTGCTATGGGCGATTTGACATACCGGGCAGATATCGTGCAGGACGATGAAATCGGACAACTTTCTAAATCTCTGGAGATTATGGTTTCAAATCTAAAAGAGATTACAACTGAAATTAAGAACGGAGTAACTGTACTCGGAACATCTTCGTCTGAAATTCTGACCACAGTTACAGAAATTTCGACCGGTGCTGCCGAAACGGCGACATCGGTATCGGAAACCACAACCACTGTTGAAGAGGTACGACAAACAGCCATGGTATCGAATCAAAAAGCACAATCGCTGATGATGAGCTCGCAAAAAGCTGCCGACTCGGTAGAAAAAGGTCGAGAATCTATCAATGAAGTCATTCTTTCGATGAAGAAGATAGAAAATCAGATGACCCTGATTTCCAATACCGTGTTAAAACTGGCCGAACAAAACCGTACTATCGGAGAAATAACATCGAGTGTGGCCGACATAGCCGACCAGTCGAATCTGCTGGCAGTGAACGCGGCTATTGAGGCGGCTAAAGCGGGAGAGCACGGGCGCGGCTTTACGGTGGTAGCACAGGAAATACGAAGTCTGGCCGACCAGTCTAAAAAAGCAACCGCGCAGGTCAAGGAGATACTAAACGAGATAAACAAATCGGTTAATCAGGCCGTGGGCGTAACCGAGCAGGGATCGAGAACGGTGGAAGAGGGGCGTAAACTGGTGGCTCTGAGTGGTGAGGTAATTGAGTTGCTGGCCGAAAATGTAGAGGATACCGCAGAAGCAAGCATCCAGATTTCATCGTCGAACCAACAGCAGATGGCTGGGATGGAGCAGATTGTACCGGCCATGGAGAATATAAAGCTCGCCAGTCAGCAAAACGTCACCGGTATAAAACAGGCACAGGCCGCAGCACACGACCTCAATACACTGGGTCAGAATCTGAAAGACATCATTGGAAAATTCAAGATATAAAAGAGCATGAACAAAGAGGAGGAAGAGTTTCTGCTGGAGTTGCTCAATGATTTTAAGATTGAGGCATCGGAGCATTATCAGGCTATAGTGAATGGTCTGATTGTGCTCGAAAAGAGCGACGATAAAGGCGTACAACAATCGGAAATTGAAAAGATTTTCAGGGAGGTGCACAGCCTGAAGGGGGCTTCGCGCGCTGTTAGTTTGCTGGATATCGAAAAACTTTGTATGCAGATCGAGACCGTTTTCAATAGTCTGAAGAGAGGGGATGCCGTACTCTTTCCACCAATTTTTGATGCATTTCATAAGGCTGCCGACCTGCTCAATCTGCTGCTTACCGATGTTCACCAGAATAAAAAGAACAAGGGAAGCTACAATTTGCCCCAGATATTGAGAATGCTCGATTTTGCCCACAAAAATGCTATTCAGCGGAAAAATGAGACACAAATACCGGTCTCCTCTGCAGCTCACGACAGGGATAAAGAGAATGAGTCTGAACCGCTAACAGAATCTGTACAGGAAATAGAAGAAATAGCAGAGCCGGCCGGCGAAACCACAGAAAATGGACGGATGTTGCTAACGGACAACCAAACTGTCCGTATTTCGACAGCGAAACTCAGCCATTTGCTGCGTCAGTCCGAAGAGTTGATTTCACTGAAATCTTCGCTCTCGTTTTTTGCAAATGAGATCCGGAATATTAATTACCACTATTCATTGTGGAATAAAGCATCGGGAGAGAATCTCAATAAACAGGATGCAGAAGGTAAATATTCCCCCAATAAGCTATCGACTTCTGAAATAAATTTCAGAAATCAGCATGCAAACAGACTACTCCGGTTGAGCAAAGAGATAGTTGATTTTCAACATGCTTCCGGTAGGATAATTGATGAGCTGCTGCACGACATGAAAACAACACTTTTGTTGCCATTTTCGTCTGCGCTGGCAATTTTTCCGAAAATAGTAAGAGATTTAAGTAAGGAATATGGTAAAGAGATCGGGCTGTACGTATCCGGAGATACAGTAGAAATTGACCGGCGAATACTGGAAGAACTGAAAGACCCCTTAGTACATCTGGTGCGTAATTGTATAGATCACGGAATTGAGCCGGCCGATGAACGGGTAAAAAAGGGAAAAACAGCCGGTGGAGTAGTACAAATCAGTATAACACAGAATATCGACAGAAAAATTGAGCTCCGTATTTCGGATGACGGTGCCGGCCTTAACCGGGATAAAATTATTCAATCCGCCATAAAAGCAGGGATAACAAGCAGTAAGTCTGCCGCAGACCTGACGGATCACGAGGCGTATTTGCTGATTTTTCAATCGGGTGTATCTACCAGTCCGTTCATAACCACGATATCGGGCCGGGGGCTGGGTATGGCTATTGTGGCCGAGAAGGTAAATAACCTGGGTGGTAGTATTGACATTGTTACCCATAAAGATAAGGGGACCACCTTTATACTCTCTTTGCCACAAACCCTGAGTACCTTCAGAGGAATCAGAATAAAGGCGGCCGATCAGAGTTTCATAATTCCTTCTTCAGTTGTGGAAAGAGCTTTGAGAGTTCGCCATGAAGATATTAAAACGGTAAAAAACAAAAAAACAATTCAGTACAAAAACGAAGTGATTGCTTTGGTTCGGTTGTCAGATGTGTTGAATATTTATTCGTCAAAAAGGAATACAGATACAGATGGTTTTTTAAGACTGTTGGTCGTCTCTGTTTCACAGCGAAAAATCGGTTTTGTGGTGGACGAAATACTGGAAGAACAGGAGGGTATCGTAAAAGACCTGGGAAAGCAACTTTCGCATATTAACAATATTGCAGGCTCTACTATTACAGGTGATGGTAAGGTTGTACCAATACTGCATCCGGGCGAGTTGGTGGCGTCTGCTGCAAAAACAAATTCAGCAATGGAAGAGGATTTTGCAAAAGAGAGAAAGTCAACAGAAGTTGTGGTTCAGAAAAGAGTTTTAGTGGCCGAAGATTCCATTACGATACGAACACTGATGCGTAATTTTATCGAAAGCGCAGGCTTCTATGTAAAAACTGCTGTTGATGGCATGGAGGCATACGAAGAGTTACAAAAAGAGGATTACGATCTGGTCGTGTCTGATATTGAAATGCCCCGTATGAATGGCTTTGAACTAACGGCAAAAATACGCGAAGACAGAAAGCACACCGATATTCCGGTTATATTAGTCACTGCGCTCGAAACAGAATACGACAAACAGCGCGGAATGGAGTCGGGGGCTAATGCATATATAGTAAAAAGCAGTTTTGAAAAGAGTAATCTGGTAGAAACAATCAATCGATTGATATAAATAGGGGTTATGAATAGACCAAAAATAAAAGTTCTGATTGTGGAGGACTCGCTTGTGGCCCAAAAGCTGTTGAAATCGTTAATCGATTCAGATGAGCGGTTTGAGCCTGTTGGTGTGGCATGCGACGGAAAGCAAGCCTGCGAATATGTTGAAAAATACAAACCCGATGTGGTGAGTATGGATATTCTTATGCCCGTAATGGATGGGGTGGAAGCCACGCGAAAGATAATGCAGGAAACACCTGTGCCAATAGTCATTGTGAGTAGTTTTTACCAGTCGACAGAGGTTGATATGGCCATGCGTGTGTTGCAGGCAGGTGCCGTAGCAATCATACCAAGGCCATACGGGCCGGGGCATTCGAAATACCAGCAATCTTCCCGCCAATACCTCAATACACTGAAACTAATGTCGGAGATCAGTGTGGTAAAAAGAGGAAAAGAGCGGGCTCCGGCAAAAGCATCGGAGCCCCGGATCGCCATAATTATTCCTGATAAGATACAAATAACAGGGAAATTCAAGGCTCTGGCTATCGGCGCATCAGCGGGTGGACCGGAAGGACTCAGCACAATTTTAGCCGGTTTGCCGGTCAGTTTTCCGGTTCCGGTTTTTGTTGTTCAGCACATCGACGGGAATTTCGCCGAAGGGTTTGCGTCATGGCTGAACAGTTCGTCGAATTTACCCGTGAGTATAGCTGTAAATGGCGAAAAAGCGTTACCCGGGCATGTATATCTCCCCCCGGGAAACCACCATCTGACCGTTACTGCTAACGGTTGTATCTCTACCAATAAAGATATGGCTGTCAACAGTTCGCGCCCCTCTGTAGATGTCCTTTTCGATAGCGTGGCAAAGGTGTATGATAATAATGCTCTGGCAGTATTGCTTTCCGGAATGGGTAAAGATGGCGCCGAAGGACTTAAACGATTATACGATTTGGGAGCGTTCACTATAGCACAGGATGAAAACAGTTGTCTGGTTTATGGCATGCCTGGCGAAGCTGTAAAAATGGGTGCAGTATGCAAAGTTCTGTCTCCCGATAATATTGTATTGGAAATCAACAAGCTAATAAAAATATAAATTCAAGATTATGAATAATAAACATCAATTAGCAATAGAATCTGGCTACATACTGGCCGTCGAAGATTCGATGGTTCAGGCAAAACGTTTAGAGTTTTTTTTCAGAACATACGATATCAACTATAAGATTTTCTCGAATGCAGAAGAGGCATATAATGCTGCTATGACCGAAAAACCGGAACTGATTATCAGCGACATAATTATGCCGGGAATGGATGGATACGAGTTTTGCAGGAAGATAAAAAACAGTGCCGGATTATGCAACGTGCCCATTATCCTGCTCACCGCTCTGCAAGACCCGCAAGACATTATTAAGGGATTGCAGGCAGGGGCCGATAATTTCATCACCAAACCTTACAAAGAAAAGTATCTTCTCTCCAGAATACAGCATCTGTTATTGAACCTGAACAGCAATTGTACCGGGGAAGATAAAGTGATAGAGATGAAACTCGGCAATCAGTGCTACCAGATTGATTCGGGTAAGAAACAGATTCTCGACCTGCTGCTCTCTGTTTACGAGGCTGCTATACAACGAAATGAGGAGCTTATCGCTATTAAAGCAGAACTGGAAACGGCCAATCAGAATCTGACTCAGGCTAATCAAGAACTTGAAGCTTTTTCCCGCACAGTTTCTCACGATCTCAGATCTCCTCTCAACGGGATTATCGGGTTTTCAGACTTACTAATATCATACAATGAGGGTAAATTGGATGCTGAATCAATTGAATATCTCAGAATTATACGGTCATCAGCATGGTCTATGTCTAATCTAATTCAGGATTTGCTCGAGTTTGCCCGTTCCGGACTGGTGGAGATTGAAGAAGAGCTGATTAACCTGACAGATATGGCAGAAGAAGCAATGAAAGAAATCAGGCAGAGAGACCCTGAAAGAGTAGTAAAAGTGGTAATAGAACCCGGAATGTTGGTAAAAGCAGACAAAAAAATGATGATGGTGGTTTTGAATAATCTGTTGGGAAATGCATTTAAATACTCCGAAAAAAATCAAAATGCAGAAATAAATTTTGGCAAAAAAGATTATTATGGTCAAAACCTTTATTATATAAACGACAACGGAGCCGGCTTTGATATGGCGATGGCCGACAAGCTTTTCAAACCGTTTCAGCGGTTGCACTCTGCCAGTGAGTTCAAGGGAACAGGAGTTGGCTTATCCACAGTACAAAAAATTATTGAAAAACATGGCGGACAAATTTGGGCGGAATCAGAAGTAAACAAAGGGGCTACCTTTTATTTTACTTTGGGATGATGGTCGAAGATAATTGTCGATGGATTTCTGTCAGCACAGTATGTGTTTGACTGAAAAATTGCCATTTTTTTTCAAAACTTATCCCTTCACAATCATATGCGTTAACATATAAATACAAATATCTTCCTTATCTACTGTTTTTGCAAATAGATATAACTATATTTATTCGTATTTAACTATAACAGAAGCCTTAAAAATTGCCTGAAAGGCTACTTTTGCATTAGAATACTACTTAAATAAGAGATAAAAAGTGCGTTTTTGGTCGTTTGGTGATGTTTCAGGGTTTTTTTCGAAAACTTCAGGTCTATTTCTGAAAACTTCAAGTCTTTTTTTGAAAAAGACTTGACTTTTTACCCAAAACT
>CAZHNZ010000176.1:0-6256 GCA_964534355.1 uncultured Parabacteroides sp. | reverse complement strand
TTGGCGATACCTGAGTACAGATAGCACAACAGTGCTCACGCCTTCTTTGTGATTTCCCGCATCCTCTGCGGGATACCACCCACCGGTGTTTTGCCCTGTATGTAGCAATTGTTGGGTGTGTAATAATAGAAATAATGCTCTCCGGTATAAGCAATAGTTAAATATCTTCCTTTGTTCAAAACTTTTTGCTAATTACGGTTTTGTTTAGAATATTTATTTGTAATATTGCGGGGTATTTTTGGTTGAACAAAATTAGGAGTATTAATAGGCTGTTTAATTCATAGAACCTAAAGTGATATAAATCTAATATGTTATTATTATATAAATAAGAGTGTTGTTAATATATTTAAAGATTTTTTTGTTTGATTTTTATTGTTTTATTAATCTTGTCTGTTATAGGAGCGGACTTTAAATTGAGATATGAATAAACTTAATTTAGTTTTATTGATGCATTTGTTGCTTTTTTTTGGTTGTTCAAAAGATGATAAAATAGGTGCTTTTGATTATGATATTAATTTGCTCTATGGGAAATGGCGTATAACTCATGTAGAGCAAAATGACGGTACTTATTTAAATGTTTCGTCTACGCTGGCAGAACAATACTTTAAACCCACCTATGCAACATTTAATTCCAATGGTTCCTATTCTGGTAGCGGAGAATTCGGTAGTGGATTGGGGATCTATAAAGCTGAAGGTAAAACAATAACAACCTACATTAATGGCCAGGAATATTTACTTTATGATGTGCTTATGTTGTCTGGTACTAATGCCGAATTAAAAATGTATGAAAAAGGTTCCTCTGCATCTGTAAAAATTAAAGTAGTAAAACAATAATTATGCCTGTATTTCACAGCAGATGAAGCATTAGTTAGATATTGCTCAATAATTGGATTTTGCAAACCTAGCATTGTTAGCTGGGTAAGAATTGCAAAATTTGTCTTTTCTGATTTACGGTAATAAACAAGTGCTACGAATCATTACTAACGTGAAAATATGGGAATCCCGGCTTCTCATCTCAGAAAAAGTATTTCTTTTTGGTTAACGTTAGTCGTTATTGTTGGTAAAAAAAGACGAGATATATTTAATTAAAATTTAGTGTATTATGATAGCTTTTCTAATTGCAGCAATTATCTTTTTGATTATTCTTTTGGTGATCATCCGAAAGAAGCTACAATCAATTATTAACAACCTAACAAAAGATAAAGAAAATCTTAATGTGGAAGTTATTAATTTAGATCAACGAAACCAAGCGCTTAGCAAATATCAAGGAATCGTTGACACTGAATTAAAAGCGAACGAAATACTTGCTGAAGCAGAAGTCGAAGCAAATTTAATAATTGTAAATGCAAAACAAGAGCTGGAAAATGCGATAATTCAACTTGATAATGCAGCGAAAGAAGCGAAAGCTATAATCGAACAAGCAGATGAAAAAGCTCAAGGAATTGCTAAGGCCGCATATGTTGAAGGAGATGAACTTAGAAAAGAAGCTCGTAAAGAATTAGATCAAGCCAGAATTGATGCTATTCTATTAAGGCAAAATGCTATTGATCAACTGGATAAGGCAACAAAAGAAGCGAAAATTATAATTGGACAAGCAAATAAAGATGCTCAAGAAATAGCTGGAGATGCCTATAAGGCAATGCAAAATGCCGCAGAACTTGAAAAAACGGCAAAAGCAATGAAAAATATAATTGAAGGTTATGGTGATAAGTATTTAGTGCCTACTTATAGCTTGCTTGACGATTTAGCGGATGAATTCGGTCATACTGAAGGGGGTGAAAAACTGAAATTCGCGCGAGAAAAAACACGTTTAATGATTAAAAATGGAACTTCAGCATCATGTGACTATGTGGAAGCATATCGAAGAACCACAGCCATAAATTTTATTCTTGACGCATTTAACGGTAAGGTCGATTCGATTCTTTCTAAAGTAAAGAAAGATAATTATGGAATATTAGAACAAAAGATTAAAGATGCATATCAAGTTGTAAATAACAATGGTAAAGCATTTCGTAATGCTTTTATTTCTCAAGGCTATTTAAATGCGAGAATTGATGAGTTAAAATGGGCCGTAATTACGCAGGAATTAAAATGGCATGAACAAGAAGAGCAAAGACGAATAAAGGAACAAATTAGAGAAGAAGAAAAAGCACGTCGTGAATTTGAAAAAGCTATTAGAGATGCTCAAAAAGAAGAAGAAATATTGAAGAAGTTAATCGAAAAAGCGCAAAAAGAAGTGGCGCAAGCCAGTGAAGAGCAGAAATCAAAATACGAAGAAAAATTAAATGACCTTGAAAATAAATTGAAAGTTGCCGAGGAGAAAAATCAACGTGCAATTTCAATGGCACAACAGACTAAATCCGGTAATGTTTATGTAATTTCAAATATTGGCTCTTTCGGAGAGAATGTATATAAAATTGGTATGACAAGACGACTAGAGCCGCTTGATAGAGTCCGTGAATTGGGTGATGCAAGTGTTCCATTTGAGTTTGATGTTCATACAATGATTTTTAGCGATAATGCGCCTAAACTAGAGAGGGAATTGCACAAAAAGTTCTTACGTCTTCAAATGAATAAAGTAAATCCAAGAAAGGAGTTTTTTAAAGTGACACTTGCAGATATTAAAGCAGAAGTTGAAAGCTTAAATATAAATGCCAAATGGACAATTGTCTCTGAAGCAAGACAATATAGAGAATCACTAGCTATCGAACAGGCTATTTTAAATGATAAACAAAAAGAACTTGAATGGGAAAAACACCAACAAATTGAATCTGAAGTTATGGAAACAGAACCGGAGGATGTGTTCGAAGAAATTAGCACGAAATGAACCCTGTTCGGCCTAGGGTGTGATTAACCGTAGCGCGGTCGTTTGGCGAAGCGTCTCGCTTCGTCAGTGCTAAAAGCCAGTATCCAGACTGGCAAAGTATCGCGTAGCGAGAGAAAACCATAATGCTGGGATGCCCCTGTACTTACGGCATTCCGGCTCACATCAGTCTCGTTTAGTCGGATATGTAGCCATAGAAAGGTTATGCTCCGTCGGTGGGAACAATCGGTCATTGTAGATAATTTGAATTGCCTAACGGCGAACATCGTTTCCGCTCTGACGACTTCGCATCATTCTGCTGTATATTCGGGGAGGCGGAAGGACAGCGAATGCTCCCGCAAACCGTCAAATGTCCATAGCTTCGGTCGTTAAGGCTGTCGTTAGGGCAGTGTAAAAAAAGAATATACTTTTCTTATTTTTAATTATTTATATAAAAATTAATTTGTTATGAAAAGAATAAATATATTTGTTTTGATGCTCATATTAGTGGCAAGTTCACCTTGTTTTGCACTAAATTACACCATTACATTTACCGGAAGTGGTGCAAGCACAACGATAGATAACGTTATTGTTCAAAATCTCACTAAAGGCACTACAGTAACCGTACCTACGGGAAATGTTTTGAATTTATTGGATGTGGCAACTACTGTTGAACAATTGAGTGCAACTGATGAAACTATTCAGGTTTACCCTAACTCTATTGTAGGGAAATTCACCGTTTCATTTTTTGCTAAGAAGGCAGGTGTTACCCAAATCAATATTTTCAGTATAGATGGCAAAAAGATAACCGGGATAAACACACACTTAGAGGCAGGTAGTAACGCGTTTGAATTATCTTTGCCAAAAGGTATTTTTGCCATTCATGTAACAGGTAACGAATATAAATACACTACCAAAGTGATAAATAAAACCAGCGCACAGAGTAAACCTGGAATAACTTATAATAGTACTGAAAAGCCGGCATCTTCCAGCCCGCAAAAAAGCAAGAGTTCCGCTCTTGGTGTAACTGCCATGATGTATGCCACCGGCGACAAATTACTTTACAAAGCAACTTCGGGTACTTGCAAAACCATAGTTACTGATGTTCCAACTGACAGTAAAACCACTAATTTCAACTTTGTAGTCTGCACCGATGCCGATTCCAATAATTACACAACCGTTGCTATTGGTACTCAAACATGGATGGTCGAAAATCTGAAAACTACCAGATACAATGATGGCTCTGCAATTCCTAATGTAACAGATATTACAGCATGGACAAATTCGTCAACTCCGGCGTATTGTTGGTATAACAATGATGCCACCACATATAAAAACACATACGGAGCTTTGTACAATTGGTATGCGGTAAACACGACTAAGTTAGCACCTATAGGCTGGCATGTATCCACCGATGCCGAATGGATCACACTTCTCACTTATCTGGGTGGCCAACCGGAAGCTGGAGGCAAACTAAAGGAATCTGGCATGCTCAATTGGAAAAGTCCAAATACTGGTGCCACCAACGAAACAGGCTTTTTTGCACTTCCAGGTGGCTCCCGTCACTGTGGCAATGGTACATTCAACTATCTTGGCAGCTTTGGTACCTGGTGGAATGCTACTGAGTTCAGTGCGTGTTGCGGCTGGATCAGGTACTTGGACTACAACTCCGGCTTCGTGGATCAGGGCGGCAGCTTTAAGGCGTATGGATTCTCTGTACGGTGCGTTATGGATTCCCCCTGATCGCCGTAGGTTGCCGCAGCTTCCGTTTGGCATATGACTCCAGCCTTTGTCAAAGCTAAAAGCCGGCCTCTGACTGGCAGTGTCGCGCAGCGTAAAATCCACGATTGGATGCCAGGTGTGCAGTTTCCACTTTTGGCATACGGTGGCCGATATTGACTGCCAGCTGTATGCTAAGTATGGATTGAGTGAGGAGGAGGTTTCGTTTATTGAGGGGATGATAAAGGTGATGGGGTGAAAAAAGAAACGCTCCTTTCGGAGCGTCGGACCGAAGATGCTATCTTCGGTGGTGTTTTATAATGCAAATATACAATATATTATGGAGAAAACAACAGAAGAGCAAAAAAAAGAACGAATTATTGTTTATGTTGATGGGTTTAATCTTTATTTTGGAATGCTTGAGGCAGGTTTTGATTATTGTAAATAGTTGAATTTAAAGCTTTTGTCTGAAAATATCATGAACGATAACCAAGAGTTGGTAGAGATTAAATATTTTACAAGTAGAGTCAGTAATAATCCGGAGAAACAAAAGCGACAAAGCATATATCTTGAAGCATTAGATTCGGTTGGAGTAGAAATATATTATGGGCACTACCAACGCGACACAATAACGTGTAAAGTATGTGGTAGTGTATGGCCAAATTATAATGAGAAAATGACCGATGTTAATATTGCTTCTCAAATAATAATTGATGCCTATAAAGATAGATATGATGCAGCCATTCTTATTTCTGGTGATAGCGATTTGGTGCCACCAATAAAGGTAGTCCATGAAAGCTTCAATAAAAAAAGGGTTGTTGTTGCTTTTCCACCCAAAAGACATAATAATTCCGTTGCTTTGGTGGCAAAAGGCTCATTTACAATTGGACGAAAAAAGCTGGTTGATAGTCAGTTTGATGAAGAAGTAACAAAGAGAGATGGATTCAGACTGAAAAAACCGACGGATTGGTAAAAATTTTGCTGATATCGACTGTCCGTAGAATTCGATAAACTATGAAGTGGTGTTTATTTAGGGAATGAATAAGGGGTAGTTAAATCGAACAAGATGATGAGAAAAATGATAAGCGAGAGTAGGTTATTTTTGTTAGTTAAATTTCAATGAGATATTGTTATGAGGATTATTGTTTTATATGAATGAGCAAATTAAGCTTTTAAATGAAATATATAGACGCTTAAATTTGAGGGAAATTGAATTTATATGATTATTCCCCCAGTTGGCCGAAGGTTGCCGCAGCTTCCCCCTCTGTTCGGCGTAGCGTATTTCGCACGGTGGTTGAGTAAAGGCTCTGCCTTTACCTGCGGTTGAAACCGCGGGTTATGCACAGGATACTCCTACCGAGTAAAACGTCAATGCTACATCTACTTGTATATCAGGCAAATGGCATGCTCAGCACCTACGGCACTCCGGCTCACATCTGTCTCGTTCATATCGCCGGGCTAAAGCCACGGCGTTACAAAATGGAATCGTGCCTACGGCACTGCGGGTGTGCGGTGTGGCGGAATCCCGTAGGGATGGGTGATGTTGTAGTGTCTGTATTTGTTTTGTTTTTTCTTGAAAAAGCGATACCTTTGTAATACCATCAAAACAAAGTAGATATGATAAGCAGAAAGAAGCTTTTATCCAGAATAAAAGAGGTTGTATTGGCGACAGAGCCACTGGTGTAATCAGTAATTTTGTTTCGCCAAATTTTCGCAAATAAAAATCGCCAGAAA
>CAZHNZ010000175.1:0-6290 GCA_964534355.1 uncultured Parabacteroides sp. | reverse complement strand
GTTGTTTTATATTAGTACATTATTTATAATTTTGCATCGCAATCAAAAATGTATTAAATACAAACTGCAATGATTACAGAAGTGAAAAACTACTTGTTGTCGCGTGGCATTAAGCCTTCGGTACAACGGATTGCCATTATGGAATATCTGATGACACACCGCACGCACCCGACAGCAGACACGATTTACTGGGACCTGAGCCCGAAAATGCCGACTTTGTCGAAAACGACAGTGTATAACACGCTGAAACTTTTTTCGGAGCAGGGGGCGGTATTGAGTCTGGATATTGATGACAAAAACACTCACTACGATGGTGATACAAGTGTACATGCGCACTTCCGTTGTAAGCGGTGCGGTGTGATTTTTGATTTACCGATCGAAGGGGTGAATATGGTTGACCCAAAGCTGCTGGATGGTTTTGTGGTGACCGAGATGAATGCTTATTACAAAGGCTTTTGCGATAAATGTGTGAGCGAAGCTGAACTAAAAAATAGCCCGAACAGGGTAAATTAATCAACTTATAAATTATAGAGAAAGATGAAGAAATTTATTTGTACAGTGTGCGGATATCTGCACACCGGAGATGAGGCGCCCGATGCTTGTCCGCTTTGTGGTGCAGTAGCTGAGAAATTTACAGAGCAGGTAGAGAGCGAAGGCGCACTGACCTGGGCTGATGAGCACCGTATTGGTGTGGCAAAAGGCATCGATGAAGAGGTGTTGACCGGATTGAAAGCTCACTTTGCGGGCGAGTGCACCGAGGTGGGTATGTATCTGGCAATGAGCCGTCAGGCAGACCGCGAAGGTTATCCTGAAGTGGCTGAAGCTTACAAACGCATTGCGTGGGAAGAGGCTGAGCACGCTTCTAAATTTGCTGAATTGCTGGGTGAAGTGGTTTGGGATACCAAAACCAACCTGAAAGCCCGTATGGAAGCTGAGTCGGGTGCCTGCGCCGATAAAAAACGCATTGCTACCCGCGCCAAAGAGCTGGGACTGGATGCAGTACACGATACTGTGCACGAAATGTGTAAAGACGAAGCGCGTCATGGTCAGGTATTTGAAGGACTTTACAACCGCTTCTTCAAGAAATAACCGGACCCCCGGTCTTTAAATACAGTAAACGCAAAGAGCGAAACCGAAATCCACTTGTGTGGCGGTTTCAATCTTTGCGTTTTTTTTTGCGTTAGGGCGTTTGGCTATTTGGCGTGAGAGCCGTCGCAATAGGGTTGGTTTTTTGATTTTCCGCAGCGGCAAAGGGCTACGGGTTTTTTTACCTCTTCGGTGCCATCGGGCAAAATGACGCGAACTTCACCCTGAATGATGGCGGGCCCGTTGGGCATGATTTTTACGATTAACTCTTTCTTTTCGTTTTCCATAATGCTATATTTTTGTTTAATGTTTTCTTCGAAAAAAGGAAATACTCTTTTCTGCTAATGAGAGTAAAACGCTGGATAAACTGAATTGTTTGCAAATGAAAACCCTTTTTTACAGACGAATGTTGCACAGGCGGTAATCTTTGGCTAATTTTGCCAACCTTAACCAATTCATAATGCATAATTTAGAATTTATAATGCATAATACAAAAATTTGATATTAACTACACATACATAATCCGATAATAACAGATGAAACACAAGATTTTCGCACTTATTGCCCTGAGCCTCTCTCTGCTGACTCTGCGGGCACAGAACGATGCCGCCACCGAAAAGCGCATCAAAAAACTAATCGGCAAAATGTCGCTGACCGAAAAAGTGGGATTGCTGCACGGCAATTCGAAATTCTACACCACCGGTGTGAAACGTCTGGGCATACCCAATTGGGCTCTATCCGACGGACCTCATGGGGTAAGGGCTGAAATGAATCTGCACGACTGGAAATATGCCGGCTGGACAAACGACTCGGCCACCTGTTTCCCTCCGGGTACGGCGATGGCTGCCTCGTGGAACCCCGAACTGACACGCCAACGTGGACTGGTACTGGGCGAAGAGGCCCGCTTCCGCAAAAAAGATGTCCTGCTCGGCCCGGGCATCAACATTATCCGTTCACCGCTGTGCGGACGTAACTTCGAGTACATGAGCGAAGATCCCTTTCTGATTTCGAAACTGACCTCTACCTACATAAAAGCGTTGCAAAGCAAAGATGTAGCCGCAAGTGTGAAGCACTATCTGGCCAATAATCAGGAAGAAAACCGCACCACCATAGATGTATATATGAGCGAACGAGCGCTGCGAGAAATCTATCTGCCGGGCTTTAAGGCGGCGGTGACTGAGGGCGGCGCACTGACGGTAATGTGTGGGTACAACAAGTTCAGAGGAGACTGGTGCTCTGAAAACAGCTACCTTGGCAGAACATTACTGCGCGATGAGTTTGGCTTTAAAGGCGTATACATGACCGACTGGAATGCGGCGCATAGTACTGAAAAAGCGGCACTGGCCGGTCTGGACCTCGAAATGGGAACCGAAAAGTCGAACTACAACGAGTGGTATTTTGCCGATCCGTTGATAAAAGCTGTGCGCGAAGGACGTATCAAAGAGAGTCTGGTGGACGAAAAAGTGGCCAATGTGCTGCGTGTGATGATTAAGACCAAGGTGCTCGACCCCAAAACCCGGGTGAAGGGCAGTATGAACACCAAAGAGCATCAGCAGGCGGCCTACCGCTCGGCCGTAGAGGCAGTGGTGCTGTTGAAAAACGAAAAAGAGCTGCTTCCGCTCCAGGTGAATGCCCTGAAATCGATGGCGGTGATAGGAGACAACGCCACCCGTACGCATTGCGGAGGCGGATTGAGCTCAGAGATAAAAACATTGTATGAAGTAACGCCTTTGCAGGCCATTACAAATAAATGGGGCAAAAGCCTGAAAATAAACTATGCGCAGGGTTACAAAAAACAATCCTATTTTTCGGAAAACTCGAACAAAGGACAACTGAACACCGATACCGTGGACTGGAAACTGATTGATGAAGCGGTGGCTCAGGCCCGCAAATCGGATGTGGCCATTGTGTTTGCCGGACTGAATCACGATTTCGATACAGAATCATTCGACCGTATACATATGCGTCTGCCTTACGGCCAGGAGCAACTGATACAGGAAGTGGCCAAAGCAAATCCGAATACAATTGTGGTGATAATTGCCGGTTCGCCTCTCGAACTGTCGGGCATCAGCTACCGTGTTCCTTCTCTTGTGTGGGCGTGGTATGGCGGTATGGAGGCCGGAAATGCCGTGTGCGACGTACTCAGCGGTAAAGAGTTTCCTTCGGGAAAAATGCCTTTTACACTGCCCGTATCGCTCAGTCAGTCGCCGGCTCATGCATTGGGTAACTTCCCCGGACGCGATTTGAAAACCACCTACGAAGAGGATATTCTGGTCGGATATCGCTGGTTCGACACCAAAGGCATTGCGCCGCTCTATCCGTTTGGATACGGATTGAGCTATACCCGTTTTGATTTGATGGAAACCTCTACCGACAAAAAAGAGTACACCAAAGAAGAGAGCATCAAACTGAGCATAACGGTAAAAAACAGTGGCAAAAGAGCCGGTGCCGAAGTGGTACAACTCTATGTAAGCGACCCCGTTTGCTCGGTAATGCGCCCGACCAAAGAGCTGAAAGGATTTCAGAAGGTATTTCTGCAAGCCGGCGAGCAAAAGCGCATCACCATAGAGGTGCCGGTGAAAGAGCTGGCATTCTACAGCGAACAGCAAAAGGCGTGGGTGGTAGAGCCCGGACAGTTCGTACTTCGGGTAGGAACATCGTCGGCAGACATTAAACAGATACAAACTATAGAAGTAAAATAATAGCTGAAATGACAAATCTGAGACTTCCCGCTGAATGGGAAAAGCAGTCGGCTGTTCAGCTGACCTGGCCACATACAGAAACAGACTGGCACGAAATGCTGGACGAAGTTGTACCCTGTTTCGTCGAGATTGCCCGCGAGGTATTGAAGCGGGAGAAACTGATTGTGGTTACCCCCGATATTGAGCAAACGAAACAGGAACTGGGCGACACAGACCTGAGCGGGATTATTTTCAGAGAGATGGATACGAACGACACCTGGGCGCGCGACCACGGGGCAATCACCCTGTTTGAAAACGAAAAACCGGTGTTGTGCGACTTTGTTTTCAATGGCTGGGGCATGAAATTTGCCGCTAACCACGACAACCGGATAACAAAAAAACTATACGACACAAAGACCTTTGCACCGGAGGCAGAGTACCGCAGCCGGTTGCGCTTTGTGCTCGAAGGCGGCAGTCTGGAATCAGACGGCAAAGGTACGCTGCTCACCACCTCGGAATGCCTGCTGTCTGACAATCGCAACGATATGACCCGCGAAGAGGTGGAACGCTACCTTTGCGCTGAGTTGGGTTTCACACGCTTCTTGTGGCTCGATCATGGCTATCTGGCCGGCGACGACACCGACAGCCACATCGATACGCTGGCCCGTTTTTGCGACGAATGCACCATTGCTTATGTGCAGTGTACCGATCAGACTGACGAGCACTACGAAGCCCTGCGGAATATGGAAATACAGCTGCAAACATTTCGTCAGGCAAACGGAGAACCCTACATCCTGATACCACTACCTATGGCCGATGCTGTATGGTGCGATGGCGACAGGTTGCCGGCTACGTATGCCAATTTCCTGATTGTCAATGGAGCAGTATTGCTGCCGGTGTATGGTAGCTACAAAGATCGTCAGGCAGAACATCAGCTCAGAAAAGCATTTCCGGAACATGAAATCGTCTGCATAGACTGCCTGCCGCTGATAAAGCAACACGGCTCTTTGCACTGCGTGACCATGCAATACCCCGAAGGAGTAGTTTTGTAGCCCAACAGATGCAAGTGATGAAAAAGACACTGTTTGATGAACAGGATTTAGCCGAACTTTCGCCCCTCTTCAGGGGTGCGAAGGGGAAAATATTGGCCGGCATGCTTATGCGATTGCTGGCCCTGAACCGGATAAACCGGGTTTTCGGGAGGATTTGTCACCTGCGCAATCACGCTTTTACCGAAGGCTGGCTGAACGAGCTGGGCGTGAAGTATAACGTGGAAAACGGAGAGGTGTTGGACCGGTTTAAGGAAGGACCTTTTGTTACGGTTTCGAATCATCCGTACGGATTTATGGACGGAATGATATTGCTGAATATGATAGCCGGCAAACGTCCCGATTACCGGTTTATGGTGAACAGCATCCTGATGAAGCTTTACCCGTTGCACGATATATTTATAGGCGTGAAGCCAACCACAACGAAAAGTGGTAGTTCGGTAGAGAATACGACCGGATTGAAGACGACACTGCGGCACCTGAAAGCGGGTGGTGCGGTTGGCTTTTTTCCGGCTGGTGCTGTGTCGAACTACAACGAAAACCGGTGGAAAGCCACCGACCGGGAGTGGCAAACGACGGTCATTCGCATTGTTCAGATGGCCAAAGTGCCTGTTATACCCATTTATATTGATGGGCGGAATTCGCTTTTTTTCCATTTTCTGGGGCGGATAAACTGGCAGTTGCGCAGTGTGCGGTTGTCGCGGGAGATTCTGAACAAACACAAACGTACAGTGAATATCAGGGTAGGGGAGCCGATAGCCTGGGACGAGATGAAACGATTTGAGAAAACGGAAGATTTGGCCGCTTATTTAAGAGCTAAAACCTATAGCCTGGCTACAAAATAGTCCTGCTTACAAGTCTGATGTATTATTTTCCGGAATGTGAATTTAAATCACCAGAAATGTTATCTCTGTTTTTAATTTGTTATATATCAATATATTGTCTTGTTCATTTGGATGAACAATTTTTGAACTTTTTTTGACGGAAGGATATTATATATTATAATATGCTAAATAGTTAAATTTGTAAACAATTCAAACACAAAATCTAAACCACCGGATGAAAAAAACAGCTTCTATCCTGACTCTATTGGCCGTATTCACGGTTGTTTCTGCCACATCAAAAGGTAAATTATTTCTGGTAGCCGGCCAAAGCAATGCTGTTGGTCAGGGCAAACATACCGAAAGTCCGGTTTGCGACCCCGGCACAGCTTACGAATATGTTGCCAATGGCGATTCTTTGCGACCGCTTAAAGATCCGTTTGGCGAAAAATGGGAATCTACCCAACCGGCCGGAACCGGCAGCGTTGCCCCTGCATTTGCTAAAAAACTCAACGAACTATCCGACCAAACCATCTACATGCTTGGTGCTGCCCGTGGCGGTAGCTCTTGTGGCGCCAAAGCCGAGTTGGGGACCTTCGGCTGCTGGGCCGAAACGGGTAAGCTGTTTGGCGAAGCCGTAAAAAAGACCCGAA
>CAZHNZ010000174.1:0-6383 GCA_964534355.1 uncultured Parabacteroides sp. | reverse complement strand
CGAGATAGATAATTGCCACCTGCTTTTCAACTGTAAGTGGTGAATATTGCGCCTGCTTCAGGATTTCCACGTTACGGGCACCTTTGTCAATTACATTCTTAGTAGCAGGATCTAGATCGCCACCGAATTTAGAGAAGGCTTCCAACTCACGGTACAGTGCCTGGTCTAATTTTAGGGTACCGGCAACTTTCTTCATCGACTTGATTTGGGCGTTACCACCTACCCGGCTTACGGAGATACCAACGTTAATTGCTGGACGAATACCGGCATTAAACAGGTTACCTTCCAGGAATATCTGTCCGTCGGTAATAGAAATTACGTTGGTTGGGATGTATGCAGATACGTCTCCATCCTGCGTCTCAATAATAGGAAGTGCAGTAAGCGAACCACCGCCTTTGAGCATGTGACGAATCGAGTCGGGGACATCATTCATCTGCCTGGCGACCGCATCGGTGGTATTAATATTGGCCGCACGTTCGAGCAGTCTCGAGTGCAGGTAGAATACGTCTCCGGGATAAGCTTCACGTCCGGGCGGACGACGAAGCAGCAACGAAACTTCGCGGTAAGATACGGCCTGTTTCGATAAATCATCATACACAATCAATGCCGATCGTCCGGTGTCGCGGAAGAATTCGCCAATAGCAGCCCCGGCAAATGGTGCGTAAAACTGCAATGCTGCAGGGTCAGCTGCCGTTGACATGACTATGATGGTGTAATCCATCGCTCCGTGTTCCTGAAGCGTTTTGGCTATATTTGCCACTGTTGAACCTTTTTGGCCAATGGCTACATAAATACAATATACGGGTTCACCTTTTTGGTAAAACTCTTTTTGATTGATAATGGTGTCTATGGCAATCGCCGTTTTGCCGGTCTGTCTGTCGCCAATAATCAATTCGCGCTGTCCACGACCAATGGGTATCATAGCATCTATGGCCTTGATTCCTGTCTGTAACGGACGGTCTACCGGCTGACGGAATATTACCCCCGGCGCTTTGCGCTCCAGTGGCATTTCGTATAGCTCGCCGGTGATTGGGCCTTTGCCATCCAGCGGTTCGCCCAATGTGTTGATAACACGTCCTAAAAGTCCTTCACCCACCTGAATAGAGGCAATACGTTTCGTGCGTTTTACCTGGTCTCCCTCCCGTATTTTCTCAGAAGAGCCCAACAATACACAACCTACATTGTCTTCCTCGAGATTCAGTACAATGCCTTTTACGCCCGAGTCGAACTCGACCATTTCGTTGGATTGTACGTTGGACAGACCATAAACACGGGCAATACCATCGCCCACCTGCAACACCGAACCTACCTCTTCAAATTCGGTCTCGGTGCTAATGCCGGCTAACTCTTTTTTTAATATCTCAGATACTTCTGCGGGATTTATTCCAGCCATAATGTATAGATTTATAAGATTTTTCCACTCGTTTCGTTACACGTTATCTAACCAATGCCTGACGCAGCTTTTTCAGTTTGACAGAGAGCCCGGCATCCAGCAGCTGATCATCTACCTGAAGCATAAACCCTCCAATCAGCAATGGATCTACTTTTTGCGTAATCTCTGCCTTACTGTTGAATTTTTGTTCAATCATTGTTTTGAGCTCTTTTACTGCGTCGGGGGTCATGGGGGCAGCACTTGTCAGTGTAGCCCATTTCACACCTTTACTTTCGCGGTATAGATTCTGAAAATTCAGGCAGGCTGTCTGCAAAAACTCTTCGCGTCTGTTTTTGATCAAAAGATCCAGAAATGAGCGGGTCATTTTATCAATGGCATTCACAAAGATTTTATCCAGTAATTTCCTTTTGGCTTCGGCATCAATCACTGGATTGATTAACATGGCTTTGAAGGCAGGTACCGTTTCCAGAGTCTGACGAATAGTAGCAATGCTCGCGCTCACCTCCTCTATTTTCCCCTGTTCCGATGCTAACCCAAACAATGCTTTGGCGTAGCGAACTGATATTTTGCTGTCGTTCATGCGGTCAAATTATTGGATTCGGTGCTCTGATTAATTTATGTTGATTTGGCTGATGTATTTGTCAACCAGCTCTTTTTGTTTCACATCGTTGGAAAGTCGCTCTTTCAGCACAGATTCGGCAATGTCGATAGAAAATGCCGCAATGGCACTTTTCATCTCGCTCACAGCAGCCAGTCTCTCCTGCTCAATGGCCTGTTTGGCATTGGCCAGCAATTTTGCAACCTCCACGGCGGCCTGATTTTTGGCCTCCAAAAGGATGGTTTCCTTCATCTCCCGGGCTTCTTTTACAATTTGTTCCCGTTGCTTGTTGGCTTCCATCATTATTTTTTCGTTTTCCGACTGCATTTTGGCCATCTCTTCTTTGGCCAGTTGTGCCGACAGCAAAGCCTCTGCAATAGAATTTTCACGATCGGATAATCCTTTCAGTATAGGCGACCAGGCAAACTTTTTGAGAGTGATCAACAGTATGCTGAATGAGATAACCATCCAAAACAACAGCCCGAATTCCGGCATTACAAATCCCATAGGTATAATGGTGTTAATTGGTGACTAATCAGAATGTTAATTATGTCTTTGTCTGCAAAACAATGTAAACCGGCTGTTTTCAACCGGTTTACATTGCCTGTTTATTATACAAACAAGATAAGCAAACAGATAACTAACGCGAAGAAGGCAACACCCTCTACAAGTGCGGCAGCCATAATCATGTTTGAACGAATGTCGCCGGTTGACTCCGGTTGACGGGCAATAGACTCTACCGCTCCCTTACCGATGAATCCGATTCCGACACCTGCACCGATAACGGCTAATCCTGCTCCAAGTCCTGCTCCTAATTTAGCTAACGCCATGTTGGCTGCAACTTCCATTAAAACTGCTAATGATACCATGTCTTTCTGAATTTTTAATTGATTGATTTATTGATTATTTATTATTCTTTTGTTTCTTGAATTCTGTTATGCAATACAGGTTTATCCCCCCGTCTAAGCCCCAATTATTAATTATTAATTGTTAATTATTAATTGTCTTAATGTTCCCCATGATTCTCAATAGCCATGCCAATGTAAAGCGCCGAAAGCAACGTGAAAACGTACGCCTGCAAAAACGATACCAGCAGCTCTATCAGCGACATAAACACAGTGAAGAGAACAGACATAACCGATACACCGTAACCCGCATAGACATTCATCTCGCCAAAGATAAAGATAAGGCAGTAAAACCCGAGAGCAATAATGTGTCCGGCAGAAATATTGGCAAACAAACGAACCATCAATACAAACGGTTTGATTATTACACCCATACCTTCTACGATTGGCATCAATGGAATCGGAAATTTGAGCCACCACGGCACTCCGGGCATATTTATAATGTGCATCCAGTAGCTTTTTGAGGCATTGTATGAGGTGATGAAAAAGGTGAAAAGAGCCAAAACCATCGTTACGGCTATATTACCCGTCAGATTGGCGCCACCCGGAAACACCGGAACCAAACCGAGCAAATTGTTGATAAAGATAAAAAAGAATGCGGTGAGCAGATAAGGAAGGTACTTTTGATATTTCTCCTCGCCAATGGCCGATTTGGCCACATCATCGCGGATAAACAGGATAATTGGCTCCGCAAAACTTTGCAGCCCTTTGGGTGCACGGTTCGAATCGGCAGCATATCTTTTGCCTATTTTGAGGAAGATAATCAGAATCAGAGCTATGCTGATAAAAAGTGAAAGTGTATTTTTGGTAATCGAAATGTCCCACGGGCGTACCTGAGTGCCATCGGGCAGTGTTTCAACTATTTTACCCTCGTATTTCCCTTCGTGAGAGATATGAAATGATTCGAATCCGGCAGCTCCGTGGTGAAATTCGGTGGACATAAAAGCCTTAAAACCACTCGTTTCGCTGTAAAGGATAACCGGTAGCGGAATGCTCAGATGAAAATCGTCGAATGTAGCAATGTGCCATTCGTAAGCATCGCCGATGTGATGAAAAATAAGTTTGCCGGGTTCAAAGCGTTTGGCCGTTGTATCGGCCGTTGCTGTCGTATGCGTACTGCCGGAGGCAATCTGTGCAGGCAAAACGATAAAAAGAAGCGAAACAAGAAGTGCTTTTATGAAATGCATGGTTGTTATTAAATTTCAAGGTTTTGCCCGGATTGTTCTTTCTTCCCTATTCTGAGAATGTAAACTACCTCAAACCCCAGATACAACATATATAATACCAGAAAACTCAATAAAAAATGGACTGCATTTGGTTTGAATACAAGCAAACACACGACCATAAACATCAAATAAGCAATCAACCTTGCTGTTATCGAAAACAGATAGGATGTATGAAACAATTTTGAATTTTTGTTGTACACCCGCAAAAGCATCGAATAACTCAAAATTGTAAACATTGCAATAAAAACGAATGAAACGACAAAAAGTTTATCAAACCACTCATTTAATAGTGTACTAAAAAGGATTGTCGCCACAGTTGCCACAGCCAATGTGTACAGGGCAAAACCGGTTACAAATCTCTTCATTGCCTTACTCATGCTGCAAAGGTATTAATAATTTAGAATGAGCGATTTTATTTTAATTTCATTAATTGTTAACCGCGTATCAACTCTTCTTTTTTGTTTTTTTTATACTTTAGTTTTCTCTCTGTCAAATGATAGTTTTGAGTGAAGCGCTTTTCAATATAATATCCACTATTTGCTCTATGGTAAAGTCGGCACAGTTCACAGACAGGTTTCGCCACAGTTTGTCGGTGTGTTTGTCATTGATGTAATGCTCTTTGAACGCATCGCGCTGTTTGTCGTTTTCGAGAATAAACCGCTTTGCCTCGGCCGCTGTTTTGTTTTTGTATTCGCTCATTTTCTCTATCCGCCAGCTCAGGGGCGCTTCCAGAGATACGTGTAGTGATAACGGTATGTCTGCTGCTATAATGTTGGCTGCTCTACCGATAATGATAACATTGCCTTCTACCGCAATTTCGCGGATAACATCGGCAATCACACGTTTCACTTTTGTGCTGTGGGCATAGTAGGTTTCGGTAAACGAGGCCACTATTTCGTCTATAAAGTTGCGGCGTTCGTTTTCAAGTATCAGTTTCAGCTTTTCGGGGTGAATTTTCATCTCTTCCGACGCTTTGCTCAGTATCTCTTTGCTTATCCAGCGCCATGGCTTTTCGGGCTTTTGGGCGTTGATGGATTCCGAAAGTAGTTGTGCAATTTTCTTGGCGGGACATCCACACTCGCGTGAAATGGTGATTACCGGACCCATTTGGGTTCTTTGGATGTTTTTGGTCTCCTTTTCGAAGCGTTCATCCATGTATTTGAGCAATAGATTTTCCATAGTATAATTTCGTTATATTTAAGGTGTTGAAATAAAAAGAAATCTATTTTGTTATCTGTTACAGGCAAAGATAGAATATTTTTATTAATTTTGAGCATGTTTCAATGGTTAAATCTCTGCATCCTGTAAAGATTATTCCTGATTTATTAACGCAGATCCAACATTCTCCAATGAATTATCTGGCCCATATTGTTTTGTCGGGAAAGAGCGCTCCTTGTCAGGTGGGCAATTTTATCGGCGATTTTGTGAAGGGAAAGCAGTATGAGCGCTATCCGGCTGAAATCAGAAAAGGTATTCTGATGCATCGTGCTATCGATAGTTTTACGGATACCCATCCGCTTGTGTCGGAAGCTAAGGAGCTGTTGCGTCCGGTTTTTGGTCGTTATTCGGGTATTGTCACAGATCTCTATTTCGACCATTTTCTGGCTGTTCATCTCCGGCGGTTTACCAGCCGGGATTTGCGTTGTATTTCAACTCTCTTTTACCTCTATGTGCTTGTCTATTACCGCCATTTGCCGGTACGGGTAAAAGGGTTTGTATTTCATTTTGTTGCAACCAATCGGTTGTGCAAATACCGTTCCCCACAGGGTTTACTCGATTCGATGCTGATCATGGAGCGATACAAAACGCCACTAATCGACTCGCACCGGGCTGTCGGTTTCCTGCTCGATAATTATGCCGATCTTGAATCGCTCTTCCTTCGTTTCTTTCCCGAATTGCAGTTGCACATCCAAAGTCGGGATGGTACACCTATTGATTCCCGGATTAATACAGTGCCCAACTAATCACTACCACAGCTTATCACACTACACCAGGCTGAGGCAATTCGTTAGTTTTCAATTTATAACAACTTATTCACTCCATAACAAAATATATTCCGCAGACAATGCTGCGCGATACTGCCAGCCAGAGGCCGGCTTTTAGCTTTGACATAGGCTGGAGCCGTATGCCAAACGGAAGCTGCGGCAAACTACGGCGAACAGAGTATTAATCTCGTATTTTCAAAGCAAAGCACTCACTATATAATATAATATGTTCGGTTAACAGAACCATTGTAGAATCCGGAAGCAAACATTGATTTC
>CAZHNZ010000173.1:0-6639 GCA_964534355.1 uncultured Parabacteroides sp. | reverse complement strand
AAACTGGTTATTTATATTTGCGAAAAATTGATGGTTTTATATTTGCTAATTACATTCGATTTATGATTTGTAGTAAAAGGGCAGGAGGCGCACAATTTGAAATGTAGGATGATATGTATTATGATATAATGTCGGCGATGTCTTTGCTTTTGCGAGAAATACTGATTGTTAAATGGGTAGATTGTTGTGAGGATTTTTTTAGTATTAACTTTAGTATTGCAAGAATCGACCGATCGCTGCAAGTAATATTTTATTAGGAAGTATATAATATTGGATGGATAAATAAATAATGTAAATATATATATTTGACATAAATAATTAAGACAGATGCCAGAATCGAATAATAGTATCTACACAGGTAAGATTAAAATTTACAACGGGCAATATGGATTTATTAAATCTGAATTGGGGGATATTTTCTTTCATAAAACCGGAATCGAAAATGATTACATTCCCGAAAATAACGACGACGTGACGTTTAAGGTAGAGTCTGCAAAGAAAAAAGACGGAATGTTTAATGCCTGTAAAATTGCTCTGTTAAAAAAATGTAAAAAGAGCGATAAGCTAGATGTTAGAGAAGATGTTTATCTAGGTATAGTTAAGTGGTTTGATTCTTCTAAAGGATTTGGTTTTATTCTTTCTGATAATACTGACTATTTTATTCATGTATCAGATTTGTTATCAGTTACTTCTATCTCCAATGATGATATTGTTATCTTTTGTAAAAAAAATAATAAGGGGAAAATATCGGCAATTAAATGTCAGCTATTTCTTGATGGGTTGAATAATTGTTCACCCGAGAGTCATAAAGGATTGTTGCAGAAATACTTATTGTATCTGCGTAGATCTAATTATTGGAATTACAATCAAATTAAATCAATTTGTCAATCAAATAAAGTTAATGTAGAGCTAAAATCTTTTTTAATTAAATCTGTATTTGAGTGCGTTGGCTTTGAGGAGAAATTTAGGTTGTTATTTAATGATAACCTCATTGATCTTCGAGCTGAAACAGCAGAGAGTCAGTCTGAATTTCTGCATAAATATTTATTAGGAATATTTCGTATTACTACTAATGTTTATGCTCAGATCAAATCGATTGCTGAATCCGAAGTAATTGATGAGGCTGTTAAAAGGGAGTTTCTAAGAGTTGCAATAAAAAAATCAGATAAAGATTGTTATTATCGAATGTTGTTTGTCGATAATTTGATTAATATTCAAAAAGAAACGTATGATAGTCAAATAGATTTTTTTTGCAGTTTTTTGTTGTTATATGAGGATTGGGAGGAGCGATTTGATTATGAGCTAACTAAAATTATTTGTCAATCTGATAAAATTGACGAGGCTGTAAAGTCTAATTATATTAAATTTATATTTTATAATGTGGATAAAAAATTTCAATATAAAATATTATTCAAAGACAAGTTAATTGCATTTAAGAAAGAGTCATCTGAAAGTCAAAGTGAATTATTGCAGGCGTATTTAATGGGCCTTGGTAAAATTAATTTTTCAAGTTACAGCCGGCTTAAATTAATTGCTCGTATAGGTAAAATTGAGAAGGTTGTTAAAGCGGAATTCTTTAAATTAGCATTTGAGTGTGCAGATGCTGAATGTCAATTCAAGATGTTGTTTGAGGATAATCTGATAGATATTCGAGCGGAGATGGTTGGCGATCAGACTGAATTGTTGCAGAAATATTTATTGAGTTTGGGTTGTATTTCTTCTTGTAATTATGAAAAGATTAAATTTGTAGGACAGTCTGATAAGATTAATGAAATAGTAAAAGTTTGTTTTTTTAAATCAGCTTTTGAGATATCCGATTCTGTATGTCAATTCAAAATGTTATTTGAAGATATGCTAATTGATATTCGTGCAGAAATAATTGAAACCCAGAACAATTTATTGCGGAAATATTTATTGTGCTTGGGTGGAATTGTTATTTCGAATTATGATTTAATTAAAAATATAGCACAGTTTGATAAGATTGATGAAATTGTTAGAGCTTCATTCTTTAAATTAGCATTTGAAATATCCGATTCTTTGTGTCAATATAAATTAGTATTTGAGGATTATTTAATAGATATTAGTTCTGGATCAAATGAATATCAGGAAGATTTATTGCAGAAATTTTTAATGGGTATTGGTCGGGTAAAATCCTCTAATTATTATCAAATAAAATCTATTGCTCATTGTGGTATGGTTGATGAGTTTGTTAAGAGATCCTTTTTATTGAAAGCATTTGAGTATGCAGATGCAGAATGTCAGTATATGATGTTGTTTGTGGATGTTTTAATTGATATTGAAAAAGAGACATATGAACGCCAAACTGTCTTTTTGCAAAATTATTTATCTCAACTAGGTCGAATCAATTCTTTTAATTATTTCCAAATATGCTCTATCGCTCAATGTGATAAGATTATTGAACAGGTTAAGTCGTGCTTTTTTAAATTGGTATTTGAAATATCAGATGCAAAATTTCAATATAAAATGTTATTTGAGGATGTTATTATTGATATTAAAAAAGAGACAAGTGAAAGCCAATATAAGCTATTGCATTTGTACTTGTTAAGTCTTGGTCGTATAGACTCATCGAGGTATCATTATATTAAATATATTGCACAATCTAGTTTATTTGAAGATGTTTTAAAGAAAAGTTTTTTGAAGTCGGCTTTTGAGGTTGCGGATGTTGAAATTCAGTTTTATATGTTGTTTCGAGATGAATTAATTGATGTTAAAAATGAGCCAATCCCATACAAAAATGAAATATTGAACTTTTTTGTATTGAATCTTTCAAGTAAGTGGTTTGGTAATTATGATAAAATAGTATTTATTGCACAGACTGATAAGATTGATAATTCTTTGAAAATTAATATACTATATTCTATATTTGATTGTGTTAGTTTGGAGTGTAAGTGCAAAATGTTTGTTGATGGTTTAATTCTTCTTTCTGTTGAAATTCAGAACGATCTTTTAACGAAATATTTATTGATTCTTGACAGTGTTGGGTTCTGTAATTATGCTCAAATTAAATATATTGCTCAATCTGAAAATGTTAATCAAATTGTAAGGGAATCATTTGTGAAATCAGCATTTAAAAGGGCGAGTCAAGATCTTCAATATAAAATCATGTTCGAAGATTGCTTAATGTCATTTGATTTCTTTTCAAACGTTAATGAGTATTGTCTGTTGCAAACACTTAGAAAATATAATGAAGATAGTTATAATAAGTATTTTGAGCAAAATTATTCACAGATATCAAAATTAGACCGTTTGAAACTTTGGCTAAATGGGCTAAATAGTTACTATAATTATTTTGAATTTGTGCAAGTGACACGTCAATTATCTAATGAGGAAAGAAAATTATTTAATAAGCGAATAAAAGAATATGCTAAAGAAGAGCGTCTGCAAGAGTTTCTAAATCAAGTGCCAAGAGCTGTTGTTGTCTCCGAAACGGAAGAGCTTATAACATACCAATGTAAATGGCGTAATTTATATTATAAAAACGGTGCAGTTCAGGTTTTCCTTGATAATAAAACGGCTACGGAGGATTATTCTTGGGAATCTGCACGAGTTGAGTGGAATTTGCTTACTCAAGAATATTTTAATAATAGGCGTATTGATGATATATTTATTGCAGTTGATAATGTAAATTGCGTAGTTGAAATTGTGGGTTTGGAAAATATTGAAGTAAATATAATTATAGCTGAAGTCCAAAAAGAAGGAACGACAAGCAGTCGTGTGCATATTTCTTCTAGTCAGCTTACGAAGATAATTCACAATGTTTCAGCGCGTAATCAGTGTATTAATTTTTTAGCTAACCAAGACTCAAATTTTAAAGCACTCGATATTCAAGAACAGGTTTCAGAAGTGTATGGTGCTTTAAGAAGAGATGTTTCATTTCTGTTTTCAATATCAGGAGGTAACGGTTATATTTACTTAGTATGGGAAAGTGTAGAATTTGAAAAATCAAAAGCAACGCATGTTTTTAGATGTCTTGAAAGCGAGATTGAAAGTGCAGTCAAGAATATTAAGAACTTTATTGAAGGTAATATTTGTGTTCGTTCTCGTTTGAATGGTAAAGATACTACCGATTTTGATGCAAAAAAAGAATTGCAACACTTTTGTCGTATAAATCACGATTCTATTGATTATCAAGTTTGGGAAAATAGGATGAAAGAGGTTATGCCTTTTTTAAAATGATAGGTTGAGTTGCTTTTTTGACGTTTTGTTTTTTTAGGGTATGAATGATTAAAATTGGATTCTCTGTTCGGCGTAGTGTGAGACCGTAGCTCGGTCGTTTGGCGAAGCGTCTCGCTTCGTCACTGCTAAAAGCCAGTCTCCGGACTGGTAAAGTGCCGCACAGCGGAATAAAATGAACTCAGGCGGTTGGCTTGGCCTAATGTTATAATTGGTTTTGACCATTGCAGCAACACCCTCTGTTCGTCGTAGGTGTGAAACCGTAGCGCGGTCGTTTGGCGAAGAGTCTCGCTTCGTCACAGCTAAAAGCCAGTCTCCGGACTTGCATAGTGTTGCGCCGTAAGAGAAAAGCAAAAACTCCTGTGTCTGCGACACTCCGGTTCATCTCCTCACAAAAGGCAAAACAAAAGTTTGGGAGAAGTAAATCAGGCTCGTTGTGCCAATATCACAGATGGCCTTGAAAGACTTAAGACATTGATAAGCTGCTATATAAGCAGGATAAGTGCGCTGTTTTAGCCTCAAATGGTTAGTTTTAAGCCATTTTGCTGCACCGGATTTTTTTAGTTTTATTTTTCGGATTCAAAATATTCATTGAAATTTAAGCAAGTAAATAAGCCAATAAGCGGATTTTTTTACTATTTTTGGAGTTTTAAGGGAGTTTTTGCGCAGACTCTCGTTAGGCACAATAATAGAAAAATGAAAACATTGCAAAATGGGAAAAAGGAATTTGATAAACTTTTCAGAAAAGAAATTGAATCCGATTAATGTTGGGATTCTAGATGAATTTAATTTTGGATCATTAGACGGTGAAAGAGATGACAGTCTAAAGCAATGTTTTGTTTTGACAAAAGAAATTAGTAGTCTTCTGAAAAATAAATACAACTATGTCTTGTCCCCCAAAGGTGCAGGTAAAAGTTCTGTATTTAAAGCCTTAGTTGAAAGATATCCAGTTCACAAAAAGATTGTTGATTTAAATAGATATCATTTTGTCCCTGTCAATAAAGCTTTTGACAATGATGATAGTTACCTCGATAAAACAAAATTTAAATCTGATCTTGGTCATAAAAAATATACTGTATCTTGGTCATTTTACCTCGCAATTAAATTGATAGAGGATATTATTAAAAACCACTCAGATAAACCAAATTTTGGTGAATTTCAATCACAAATAAAAAAGTACGATAATCTTAAAGATGCCTATGAGTTGTATAATATTTTAGATTACATTGAGAGCTTTAATGTAGTTTTAAAATTTAGTGCTGGTGGGATTGATTATTCCCTGAAACCAACTTTCGGAAATAAAAAGAAAACAAAACCTCTAAAACTTAACGAATTATACAGCCTGATTAATGACTTTTACAAGAAAAACAATTTGACCGCAAGAATTTTAATTGATAGAATTGATAATTTTGTAGAGAAAGAAGAATACGATATCCAAAAAAACTATTTGCAAGGTCTTATTTATGCGATTGAAGAAATCTCTTTACTTACACATGTTCAGCCATTAATTTTTTTAAGGACTGATTTGTTCTATTCCCATACGATTAATTTAGAATATGATAAGATAAGAGATAGAATGATTGAACTTAAATGGACTAAGGCTGAAATATTGAATTTTATTGTATTGCGATTTTTGTCCATTGAATCAATAAATAGAAATCATTTAGAGTTTTTCAAATACTGCGTCGCAAATAATCTCCAAAAGAAAACAGGCTTTAATAAACACGCAAATAAATTCTATAGATTTTTCAAGAACTTATTTTATAATTCAACTAAAATTGATTTAGCTAAGAATATTAGCTATGACATTTCATATCAATTTTTAAAATTATATTTTCCAAAATCATTAGTCCATATAAACATTGGAGGCAAGGAGGAAAACATTGAATTAGATAATTGGCTATTTACCCATTTCATAGATGGTAATAATTTTGTCAATCCACGAACAATTCTTAGGTTTTTAAATCTACTAGCCAAACAACAATTAGATATTTACGATGAACATAATATTGTTCCTAATAGAACTTTATATCCTGGTTTAGTTGATGGTGAAACAACATATAGTTTATTTTCTTCTTTTGTAATGGCAGATGTATATGAACGTTTACAAAATGAAGAGTTGAGAAATATTTACAAATTACTATTCTCAAAGGAGGCTCAGAGCATATTCTTGCGAATTAATCAACTTTCGATGACGCATGAAAAGATAAATTACGGAGATATCAATCTTAAAATTTATAATTGTGCAAAAGAAGAATGTGACAGAATAATGAAATATTTATGCCTACTAGGTTATTTGTCACAAATTGACAGTAGAACTTATAAAGTACCTGCTATTTATAGACGAACAATTGACTTAAATTAAAATTACTGTGCCTAACATCATAGGGCTTAAACGCGACACCCCAAACGTAAAACACCCCGCCAAACACAAAGCTTGGCGGG
>CAZHNZ010000172.1:3320-6758 GCA_964534355.1 uncultured Parabacteroides sp. | reverse complement strand
CGGAATGGGAAGCCGTTACGGTGGACTCAAACAATTGGACGGACTTGGTCCAAATGGCGAAACAATCATGGATTATTCGATCTACGATGCTGTTCGCGGGGGATTTGGTAAAGTTGTGTTCGTTATTCGTCATACATTCGAAGACGATTTCCGAAACAAAATTATCAGTAAATACGAGAATGTGATTCCGGTTGAGTTGGTTTTTCAGGAAATGGACTATTTGCCGGAAGGATTTACACTAAACCCTGAGCGCGCCAAACCGTGGGGAACCAACCACGCTGTTTTGATGGGCAAAGAGGTAATCAAAGAGCCTTTTGCTGTAATCAATGCAGATGATTTCTACGGTCGCGAAAGTTTTGCAATATTAGCAGATTCGCTAAAAGAACTGAACGGCAAAAAAAATGAGTATTGCATGATTGGATATCGCGTGGGTAATACTTTGTCCGAAAGTGGCTCTGTAGCTCGTGGCGTGTGCGAAGTAAACAGCGAAAGTTATCTGACAACAGTTGTTGAGCGCACTCATATTGAAAGAATAGAAGGCGTTGTTAAATTTAAAGATGAGAACGACGAGTTTGTATCAATAAACGACAATACTCCTGTTTCGATGAATATGTGGGGATTCACACCCGATTATTTCGACTATTCGGAGTCTGCTTTTGTTGAATTTTTGAAAGAAAACAGCGAAAACCCCAAAGCAGAATTTTTCATTCCTTTGGTGGTAAACAACCTGATCAACAACAATACAATTAAGCTTAAGGTATTAGACACGCCATCCAAATGGTTTGGTGTAACCTATGCCGACGACCGCCAAATGGTAGTTGACAAAATCAGTGCTTTAATTGAAGCCGGAGAATATCCCGCTAAATTGTGGTAAAAACAAATTAAATCAGACCCGGAACACGGGTTAATAAAAAATAATGGTTGCAGGTTGAATCTTAAATAAGAGAACAATCTGCAACCTTTTTTTATTTTTCTAAGGCGACTGAGATAAAGATATAGAACTTTTTGGCTGATTATACCTTGTATTAGGTATGCAATTTACAAGGAATGAGGTATTTTCTAACCTCTTTTATCCGTGTAATTTTGCAGAATCATTTATTTATCAACCAATAAGTAAAAATCAAAGAATGGGTAAAAACATATTCTCGCCTTTATCAGAGGAACAAAGCGAATGGTTGAGCAAGCTTTCGGCTTCGCTTTCTCCGGAACAAATCAATTGGGTAGCCGGATATTTCGTCGGCCTTTCGGCTCAAAAAACAACTGCTACACCACGTGAAAAAGAGTCTGTAAACAAAAAACTAACATTTAAGTACATCCCGCCACAGCCTACTGAAACAAAGGCAACGAAAAGTGTGACAATCCTCTACGGATCACGCACGGGAAACGGCGAAGCTATTGCGAAATTAGCCGAAAAAATAGCCAAAGAAGAGGGTTTCACACCGCAACTCAAAAACATGGATGGCTACAACCTCCGCCAACTCAAAGAGGAGAAAAACATTCTGCTCATTGTGAGTACACATGGCGAAGGTGAACCGCCATTTCAGGCGAAAGAGTTTTACGACTTTCTGCACAGCAAACGTGCCCCGAAGCTTGACGGAGTAAAATTCTCGGTTTTGGCTCTCGGCGACCGCTCTTATCTTAAATTTTGCCAAACAGGTATTGATATAGACAAACGACTCGAAGAGCTTGGAGCTCAACGCGCGTTCGACAGGGTCGATTGTGATGTGGATTTCCGGAAACCGGCTCTGGAGTGGGTAAATAGCTCACTGTCTGCGCTATCGGATAGCGAGGTTTCAGCTAAAAAAACATCTGCAACCATTGGAGAAGAGTCAAACTCCAACACTTCTGCATTTGACAAGCACAATCCCTTCGGCGCACAGGTACTTGAAAAAACATTTCTGCATGGCAGAGGCAGCAAACGACAAACTCTGCATGTGGAGCTGTCGCTCGAAGGCTCGGGACTGACCTATGAACCGGGAGACTCTCTTGGTGTGGTGGCCACCAATCCGCCCGAGCTGGTGGATAGTCTGCTGAAAACGGTACGTTTGTCGCCCGACGAAACAATCACGAGCGAAAAAGGGCCTCAATCGTTGCGAGAAGCTCTGTTTCAAAACTACGAACTGACAAATATCACACCCGACGTACTCAGCCGCTATGCACAACTAACAGACAACAACAGCATCAGGGAGGTGCTGAGCAGTCCGGGAACACTCAAAGAGTTTGTCTACGGCAAAGATCTTGTCGATCTCTTTACACTCTATCCCGAAAAGTTATCGCCCGATCAGTTTGTCGGACTATTGCGCCCGATACAACCCCGCCTCTACTCTATTTCATCGAGTCCATTGGCCGCTCCCGACGAGGTTCACCTCACGGTGGGCGTTGTGAAATACAAAAAAGACGACCGCACCAAAACCGGTCTATGCTCGGTCTTTCTGTCCGACCGGCTGGAAGAAAACGAGAGTGCACCCGTTTTTGTGGAACACAATCCCAATTTCCGACTTCCGCAAAATCCGGAAACGCCCATCATTATGGTCGGCGCCGGAACCGGTGTTGCACCCTACCGCGCCTTTGTACAGCACCGCGAACTGGCCGACAAACGGGGTAAAAGCTGGCTCGTCTTTGGCAACCGCTATTCCGAAAGCGAATTCCTTTATCAGCTCGAATGGCAGAAACACCTCAAACAGGGTACGCTCAGCCGCCTCGATGTGGCTTTCTCGCGCGACTCAAAAGAGAAGGTTTACGTACAGCACCGGCTGCTCGAACAGGGCAAGCTGCTCTTCGACTGGCTCGAAAACGGTGCCCATTTCTACGTCTGTGGCGATATGAAAAAGATGGCTCACGATGTCCACGCGGCTCTTATACAGGTTATCCGCACGCACGGAAACCTCAACAAAGAGGCGGCTGAAGCCTACATCCTGAATTTGCAAAAACAACGACGGTATCAAACGGACGTATATTAGTTACGGGTTACGAGTTACAAGTTACAAGTAGGGGCTGCCCTTGTGGCTGCCTTTTACAAGTAAATTAGTAGACGGGTAAACGAGTAGACGAGTAGACAGGAGTACCAATGACCTATTACTTAAAACCTAAAACTTATAACTTAACAAACTCAGTGTAACTCATCTTATCTCATCTTTACTCAGTGTTTATTATTTTGGTTACAAGTAGGGGCTGCCCTTGTGGCTGCCTGTTACAAGTAGACGAGTAAACAAGTTACGGGTTACAAGTTACGGGTTACAAGAAATAGAGTAAACGTGTAGACGAGTAGACGGTATTGTTCCCGAAACGTAAAACGTATAACTTAAAACGTACAACGTACAACTTAATAAATCGCACCCCACAACCTAAAACTTAAAACCTATAACTTATAACTTAAAAAAGATATGCAAAACAACAATACCCCTCTTTCGGAAGTAGAAAGAATAAAAACAGAAAGCA
>CAZHNZ010000172.1:0-3220 GCA_964534355.1 uncultured Parabacteroides sp. | reverse complement strand
ATGCAAAACAACAATACCCCTCTTTCGGAAGTAGAAAGAATAAAAACAGAAAGCAACTACCTGCGCGGCACGATACGCGAAAGCCTGGCCGATCAGATAACGGGTAGCATCAGCGAAGATGATCAGCAACTGATAAAGCTGCACGGTGCTTATTTGCAGCAAGACCGCGACCTCGACGAAGAGCGACGCCGGCAAAAACTGGAACCGTTATACAGTTTCCTCATCCGGGTGCGGGTGCCGGGCGGAATAGCCACACCCAAACAGTGGATCGATATAGACCGACTGGCCGATACTTACGGCAATCCGACCATCAAACTGACAACCCGTCAGGCCTTCGAACTGCACGGTGTTGTAAAGCGGAAACTCAAAGAGACCATCCGCGGCATCAACGACACGCTGCTCGACTCTCTGGCAGCCTGTGGCGATGTCAACCGGAATGTGATGACCTCGGCCAACCCCTGGGAGAGCGAGGTGCATCATCAGGTGTACGAAGATGCCCGACTGTTGCACACCGAGCTATCGCCCCAAACCACAGCCTACCACGAAATATGGCTCGATGACGAACTGGTGGCGGGTGGCGAAAAGAAGGTGGACCACGAACCATTTTACGGAAAAACCTATCTGCCCCGCAAATTTAAAATTGCCGTAGCCATCCCGCCCCGAAACGATGTGGATGTGTATGCCAACGACCTAGGACTGGTGGCTATTGTCGAAAACGGCAAACTCACCGGCTACAACATTCTGGCGGGTGGTGGCATGGGTATGACTTTCGGCATTCCGACCACCTATCCCCGACTGGGCGATGTGATCGGTTTTGTCAAACCCAAAGACATTGTGGAAGCGGCCACTGCGGTTATTGTTTTTCAACGGGAAAACGGAAATCGTTCCGACCGCAAAAATGCCCGCCTGAAATACACCATCGACCGTGTGGGATTGGATGTTTTCAGAGCCGAAATACAAAAAGCGCTCGGAGATAAACTGCAACCGGCCCGTGAGTTCCGCTTCGACAGCAATGGCGATGCATATGGCTGGAAAAAAGGGTTCGATGGCAAATGGCACTTCACCCTCTTTGTGGAGGGCGGGAAAGTGAAAAACGACAGCAAACTGCAACTCAAATCGGCGCTGCTGGAGATTGCACAAAACCACAAGGGATACTTTATCCTCACCGGAAATCAAAATCTGGTAATCGCCGGTGTAGAGGAAGCCGACAAAGCCAAAATCGAACAGCTTTTGGAGAAATGGAAGCTCACCAAACACCTGAGTGGCCTGCGCCGGAACAGCCTGGCCTGCGTCGCACTTCCGCTCTGTGGCATGGCGTTTGCCGAAGCCGAACGATATCTGCCTTCGCTGATCGACAAAATAGAAAAGGAGTTGAAACTGTTGCATCTGGAGGAAGAGGAGATAATTATCCGGATGACCGGCTGCCCCAACGGTTGCGCAAGGCCTTATCTGGGCGAAATCGGACTGGTAGGCAAATCGCCGGGCAAATACAACCTCTATCTCGGCGCCGGCTTTGCGGGCGACCGGCTCAATCGCCTCTACAAAGAGCTGCTCACCGAAGAAGAGATTATCGCCACTCTGAGACCCATCTTTGCAGCTTATGCCAAAGAACGAAATCAGGGCGAAAAATTTGGTGATTTTGCTATCAGAACTGTTTTTTCAGAAGCATAAACAAACAATGCAATTGTCATCACATTATATATACGCAATTTCAGCCTTAATAAACAAAGTACAAAACATCTACAAATCTGTATTTCAAGGCATTTAATCATCATATCACCCAACAAAAACGGTCAATCACACTATTTCAAATAGTCTGTTTGGCCGTTTTTGTCTATTTGTAATAGTCTAATTTGCAGTTTCACAAAGAGAATCAGAAAACCGGCACAGCCCCAAATACCCCAAACAAGGTACTAATTTACCATTTAGCCGGTATTTCAAACGGGAGATAAAGGGTGTAATTTTGCATTATCATTTCAAACAGACTGAATTATGCAAAATAGACAATCCGCCTACGCAAACCCCGTATTAATAGCACCCGGCTACGGCAGCTCGGGGCCCAACCACTGGCAAACATTGTGGCAAAAAGAGAATCCCGAATTCATCCGCATCGAGCAAAAAAGCTGGTTCGAACCTGTGGCCGAAGAGTGGATCGAATCCATCGAAAGACAGGTAGCTCAAACCAACGGAAACACCATCATTGTAGCACACAGCCTGGCCTGCATCGCTCTTACACTCTGGGCTCAACGCACACAGCTAAAAATTAAAGGTGCTCTGCTGATTGCACCCGCAGATACGGAGAGTGAAGATTTCCGCCTCACCGTTCGGGGATTTGACCATATTCCACTTAAGCCCCTACCCTTTCGAAGCATTGTGGTATCGAGTAGCAACGACCCCTTTTGCCAAATAGAGAGAGCCGAATGGTTGGCCGCCCGCTGGGGTAGCCGATTTATCAATGTGGGCAACAAGGGACACATCAATGCCGACTCGGATTTGGGTGAATGGCGTGAAGGACGCATTTACCTGAATGAAATTGCCTGACGAATTGGGGTTTGCACAACCCCAATTCGTCAATAAACGACTTATATAATTGAAATTCAGAATAAAATACCTATCTTTGTGCACTTCTTCATGAAGACTGTTTTTTGCAAAGACCTGTAATTCTTCCTCTTTACATATCTCTGAACATAACTCTTCGCGATAAGACCGGTAAAATGTACCGGAATGCAGTTAACGATGCGTTATCGCCGACTGCTCATAATCAATTACTTATTTTTATGACATTCGAACAATTAGATCTGGCCAAAACTCTTCTCGAGGCATTGGCAAAAAAGGGTTATTCACAACCCACTCCCATTCAGGAACAATCTATCCCTCACATTTTAGCCGGTAAAGACATTTTTGGTTGCGCACAGACAGGAACGGGTAAAACCGCCGCCTTTGCTCTGCCTATCCTTCAACTGTTGGCTGCCGACAAATCGACCGACAGACGCGACATTCAGGCACTGATACTGGCACCAACACGCGAACTGGCCCTGCAAATCAGCGAAAGTTTCGGCGCATATGGCCAAAAAACAGGATTGAAACACGCGGTAATTTTTGGTGGCGTCAATCAGAATCCACAAATACAGACCATCCGCAATGGCGTGAACATACTCATCGCCACCCCAGGCCGACTGCTCGACCTGATGCAACAAAACGTGGTCAGACTGAACGCAAT
>CAZHNZ010000171.1:0-6857 GCA_964534355.1 uncultured Parabacteroides sp. | reverse complement strand
AGGCGGATTTATATTTTGCGAAATGATAATCGTAAACAGAAAATACACAATCAAAACATTTTTCAGGTTTGAATCGATGCAAGGTGTACGCGGTTGTATAGGATATAAATTTGCGATTGGAAAATATGAAGTGAGATTGTACAAGTGATAAAAATATTTGCTATCTTTGCAACAATCAATAACCAAAACATGCCTATATCAATATACATATTGCGATGGACAATCTTCGGATTCGAGTACATTCTCGCATTCGAAAATACATACACTGAGTATTGCTTTATTGGTTTAGCAAGAAAGATGCTATTTAAATTAGATAATAGCGCGGGCGCACGGACAGAAGTTAAGCATGGATGTTATGGCTAGTTGCAACAACTAAACCAACGGAAAAAATAAAAAAAATAGAGCTTGCAATTTGTAGGCTCTATTTTTTTTGATATCTTTGCGACTCAGGTTATATTGATTACAAGCACACATTAGCTCAGTTGGTTAGAGCGCACGTCTTGTAAACGTGAGGCACAGGTTCGAGTCCTGTATGTGTGCCAAAACATGCGGGATGTGGAAATGGTATCCGCTTAGGTTCATACCCTAAGATTACCGGTTCGAATCCGGTTCCCGCTACTAATTTACCCCACTATGAGAAAACTGATTTTAATCGCCATTTTAGCCATTTTGTCAATTACCGGATGCAAACCACTGAAGGAAACTACCTACGTTGATAGGTGGCACGAAACAACCAAAACAGATAGCGTATATCTGTCTGTTAAAGATACGATGTTTTTACAGCATAAAGGGGACACGGTTGTCGTTAATCGGATCAAGACCCGAATAGATTACAGGTACAAGTATCTGGCAAAAATAGACACATTTACGCGGGTGTCGTTGCAGGACCGTATTGTAGAGAAGAAAGTAAATGTACCCACTACCCGCTGGTGGGGTTATATTGACATTGGTTTGTTGCTGATCATAACAATATATCTATTTTACAGAGCATCAAAATTAGTTTAGTTTTTTCATAGGTTGGTTGGAAAGTGCTGAATCTTCGGGTTTGGCACTTTTTTTGTGGAAAAAATAAACCTCATTTCTTGCAACTGCCGGTTTTTCTATGCTTTTTTCAGATTTTTGCTAAAACGTAAACCATTGATTTATTGCAGGATAAAGCGTATTTAGGAAAAAAGTAATATATATATAATAAACATATATACATATCATTACTGTATATAAAACTTTTGAGAATAATCCGGATTTTTTCCTAAACAATCCAAACCGCTAATAATCAGCGAGTTACACCATAGAAAAACGGTAAAACACTTTTCTACTTTTGCGTTTTTCCTACTTTTGGTGGGTGTATAATTGTATATAATAGTTAAAAGTGAATGATTCGTGAAAAATAATGATTGATTTATTTGCATGATATAGATAAAAGCTGTATCTTTGTAGTATAATAATAAACCAACTAACAACTGCGATTATGAAAAATCTATCAAGTATCAGAGTTTATCCGTCGAATATAGAGCTTATCGACACAGAAGGAAATTTTTACGCAATATCAACAGATGGTCTAATCGGAGTCTTATCGCGCGAAGAATGGGAAGAAGATGAAACGATCCGTCTTTTTGATGATGATAGCAGGCTGTCAATTTTAGATAAAATGAAGTCACACGATATTTTCTAAACACCAGGCCGGCTAACCACCGGCCACTAAAACAACCAACATGAAACCAACAAAGAAAGAAAAAATCAAATGTGCAGCAGCGGCCATAGCTGCCGGATTAGTGATAGGACTCGGAATATTAATGATGCTTTGCGGCATCGAAAATTTATAAACTATGACAAAACAAGAATTTTTGGCATTTAGTTTGCCTTATGGGTTGAAATACAAATATCTGAATGGAACGTTCTCTTTATTTGATTATGAATGTTATGAAAAAGTTAACAAATACAATACTAATTATAACATAATTCTCTATCCACTCTCCGATCTCAAAAAAGAAATTGAGCATAATGGGGAGAAGTTTGTTCCTATAGTTGAATTAGCTGAAATAGCAATGGTTGGGGAAGAACAAAAATACATGATAAGTAATAATAAAAAGTTTTTATCAATTTATTTTGAAAATGAAGAATCTTTTTCGTATTCATATAAATACAGCTCATTCTCATCAAGTTTAAACAATGAAATACAGCTAACGCCAAATCAATTAGAATTATTTCAAAAACTAATCGAATGGCACTTCGACATAGCCGGACTTATCGAAAAATGCGAGGCGATTGATGTAAATACTTTAGAAACAAACCCTTATAAATAATATCATGGAATACTACAAACTAATATCAACCATCTCAGGCGACGATCTGATATTTTACTGCATACAGTCGCCAAACCTTTACCTTGCAATAACAAAGCGTGAGAATTGCATCTACCAATACCAAATGGCATTTCAGCAGTACGTTAGTTTTCCGGCCGAAACAGTACCCTGCACAGAGGCCGAGTTCCGGAATGCGTATTTGGATGTTTTGAAGTTCCGGAACCGAGAGTTTGTCACTATGTTTGGGAAGGGGAAATAACCATGCACACAATCAGCAACCAAATCAGAGCCGAAACAATCCGCCTATTGAAGCGGATACAGGACAATGAAAATATTCCGGTAGTTGACCGGATGAGAGCGTTACGAATAAAAAAGAAACTACTTAAAACCAACCCTATTAAATAAACAAACCAAAGGTAAAAGGCGGCTGAAAAATCCCGAAACAAAGGCTCTGATTGAAGGCGTTTGTTTTGCAAAAAGTACGGGGTGATTTGAAAAACCGAAACCGGCCCGGGCTCTTGGAGTTGAAATAATGGCAGTTCGATTCTGCCGGTGCCCACTGAGTACTAACCAAATAAAACTTACAATTATGGATTTTGAAACGTATGAAAAGGAATTAAAAAACATCGACATTGAGTTTAGAAACAAAAAACACTCTTTGGCAAGAGAATACGCAATGGCTAATAATCCCTATAAAATCGGTGATAAGGTAACAGACCACATAGGGTCAATAAGAATAGAGAAAATTTCAGCTTATTTGCTCGGAAAAAAACCATGCGCTATGTATTACGGATTAGAATTAAAAAAAGATGGAACTCCAAAAAAGAAAGGAGATAAACGTTATGTTTGGCAAACAAATATATTGTGATACTAACCAAATTTATAAAAAACCTATGAAACCAATCGAATTGAACCAAAACGAGCTATTAATTTTGAAAAAAGCTCTTGAATTAAGACTGACAAAGAAAACTAAAAGAGTTGACACATGGTCAAAAATCATCATTGCAGGCTGCGATATACCAATCGACAGGGCGGCGCGATTGCTTGCGATAGAGGCACAGGAAATGATAAAATGCAGTAAGCTAATTTCTAAACTTGAAGAGCATGAAAAAACTATCTGATTTTAATCACGGAGACGAAATAACATTTCGCACCAGATACATGAATAGCCTGTGGACTGGCAAAGTGAATCATTACAAAATGCCGTCAGGACGTGTTTTTTATTCCGTGCATTGTGGAGTTGGTAAAGGAGTAGCACATTTTATTCAAACTGAAATTGTAGAAATAATATGAAAAAGCCAAAAGAAGAACTATGGAAAGTATGCCAGCATTGCGGCAAAAAGTTTTTGTCATCATACAGTAAGAAAAAATATTGCGAAAACAAATGTTTGGTGGCTGCAAGGTATGATGCAGTAAGAAAGAACACAAAGGGCGCAAGAGGATTAAGCTACACATGGGAAGATGCGACAAAGTACAATATGCAAATAGCAACACACCAGCATTTCAGATGAGCGAAGAACTGAAAAACAAATTAGGCTCAATCGAGAGGCTGCAAGAAATCGTAAAATTGAACTTAGGGCAAAGAAGCGAAGCAGCAAAACGATGCATCGAAAAAAGGATAACGAAAGGAGCGAAAATATGAAAACATTAGGCAAAGTGCCTCTACCGGCAAAGTTTACCATTGATGGATGCATAACTCAGAACGACCCAAAATTGATTGCAGAGAGTAGCACTATGGGAGTTATTGAAGGACTTCAATTGGTTATGCCTCTGCAAATAGTAGTTGAGATAAACGGTTTTGAGGTACAATTTAAGAGCACAATTTCGCACACATTTGATTCCTGCGAGTTTAACGGGTTTATGACACATTGCAAACAAACAGTAAAATAAAAAAACCTATGGAGCAATATCTCACAGCATCAATTTACATGGCCTTTATATTTACATTCTTTGTTTTTGTATTCAAAGACAAGATATTCAACGACGACAATAAACCAACAACAATTGGCGGGTGGTTACTTATTTTATTGTCTTGCTTCCTGCTATGGCTGCCAATACTTATTATGCTAATCGGTAAAATTAAAACTAATAAATGAACACCTACTATTACTCCATATCACGTCCTTACATTATGTCAGGAAGCAGAGAAGGGCTGTTAATCCGTGGTATCCCTGAAAGTGATATAGCGACAATTGAGGCCGTCAATAGATGGGAAGCAGGGGATAAAATTACTAACCAAATAAAATAAGCAACCTATGACAACAGAACAATTCAAAAAAGAGCTATTCCGAACCAGCTCAATGCCGCAAAACTCAGACAATGAGGCGTGGATGGGCGAGATTGTGGATAATGTGATGGAATTTGCGCAGCGGTGGATACCGGTTTCGGAGCGATTGCCGGAAATAAAAGATGAGTCTTACCAAATTATTGTAAAGACGATACCAACTCCCAGCGGAACAGTCCTTTGTAAGGTTATAGCCGTATTTCGTTTCCTTAGACCCGAAGATTTAGAAGAAAAATTTAAAAATTATACACACTGGAAACCAATAGATTTATGAATAATCGACTTCAATACAAACTAAAAGGCGCAAGACTGCGCAGATATGCGTTCTATTCGAACCCAAAGATTAGATTTAAAATAGTTGTAGAAAAAATACAAAAAAATCAGGGAGGATTATTTTAATGAAAACAATCACAGGATACGAAACCAACGGCGACTATGTAAGAATTAATTTTTTAGATGGTCTTTGCATTATAGAGTCAGAATTTGAGCGGGTTCTGTTTGCCGATGAGCAACAAGCCGACCAATACATACAAGACCTGCTCAATCCCAAAAACAAATGCAAAATTTGCGGCAAGGATTTTGAGCCAAATAAATACCGCAAAGATCAGCGGTTTTGCGGCAAAGAATGCAGGTATCAGCACACGTTGGCAGAGCACAAACGCCGGATGAAGAATGACCCCGAATATCGTAAAAAGATATACGAGCGCGGACGTGAGCAGTACGTTCGTAAAGCGTTGAAATATAGTGTAATGACAGAGGATTTTAAACCAGTAAAATTTAGATAGATTATGGAAAAAGAAAAATTAGGACAAGAGCCAGCGTATCCAATGTTAGACCCAAACAGCGATTATCATGTTGTTGGAATGTCTAAAAGATTTTACGCAGCTTGTTGCGCTATGCAGGGTGTTTTATCTTTGCCGGGAAATACAAGCACCACGACAATTAAAGACATAGTAAGAGCCTCTTACGAGTTAGCCGACGAATTATTAAAACAAGAAAACGAATAGAATTATGGAAATTAAATTACAATGCGGTGATAGAATCGCAATCCCGACAGGTTGCAAGGCGACAGTGTCGGATGGTTATGTTTTGGTAGAGGCTGAAAAGCCTGAGTTTAAGAGAGGGGATTTTGTGTTTGCATTTGGAGATGTGCATATAGTTTCAAATATTGACGGAGACGAAGTACATTTCGATGTGTGCGTAGTGCTTAGTTCGAAAAAGGTGTATTTTGAGCGCGATTTCGGATTAGAGCTTCATTTCCGTCACGCCACACCCGAAGAGCGCACCAAACTACTCGAAGCCATGCACGCAGCAGGCAAAGATTGGGATGCTGAAAAACAGGAGGTTGTGGATTGGGTGTGGATGCCGAAGATGGGAGAGGATTATTTTATGATTAGCGATATGGGCAAAGTAATGGAATGCAGCTGGGATGATTTCGGGACTGATAAAAAAAGAGCAGAGGAGAAGTGCATCTTTAGAACCCGCGAACTAGCAGAAGCAGCCTTAGAGATGTTGAAACAATGCAAACACTATTGATTATGGAAGACCTGTTAATTACCATTATCCTTTGCGCCGGAATAATAATCGTTTGCGCCGCGATCCTCAGTGATTTTAAATCAGCTGTCCGGGATTATCGCAATGTCAGGCGGAGATATAGAAAATAAATGTTAAAAGTGTGAAGTTTATGAAAGAATTGTGCGCTTTTATTTTGTAGGTAAAGATAAAAGCTGTATCTTTGTAGGGTAATAACAAACCAACTAACAAATACGAATTATGAAAGCAATTACATCAAACACAACATTGAAAGCGCGCTCAGCATGTGATTATAACTGCATATTCACGCTGAAAGTAATAGAAAGAAAAGGTTCTTTTGCGATGGTTGACTATAACGGAAAAACAAGACGCGTAAAAGTAAGAATCGATTCAGACGGAAACGAATTTCTTATTCCTGACAATTATTCAATGGCACCAATTTTCAGAGCTTAATAACCAAACCAAGGCCGGCTAACAACCGGCCACTAAACCAAAATAAAACCAAACCATTATGAAAATTTCAATTAAAAAATTCATGGAGCTGCAAAACGTCAGCTTTGAGACACCGGTAAGAATCGAGGCCGGTCACGATGTCGGAAAGTCAACTATTTACAGAGCTGTTCTTTTTGCAATTACAGGAAAAGACGTTAACGGTAAAGATTTTGACGGCTGTATTTACCCCAAAAAATCGACAACAATCGAAGATTTAACCGTGGAAGTCGAGATTGAGCAAAGCG
>CAZHNZ010000170.1:0-7131 GCA_964534355.1 uncultured Parabacteroides sp. | reverse complement strand
CGACGGGTGATAAATCCATAAATCCCCGCGAAAAACATGAAGGTGCTCAGCACCAGAAAATATTGCATGGGTATATTCATAATTCTCAGTTTTTTATCGTTTTCTTGCTATTAATATTCCACCGATAATACAGGCCAGCAACAATATACTGATGGCCTCGAAAGGCAGTATGTACTGATATTTGCCCGATCCCATCAGAGCTGAACCGATCACGGTCATGTCTATCTGTTCATCAGCAGCAACAGGTGTGGTTGGCCCGAAGGTATTCATCAGAATAACAGGTAATACCAGCGCTACACCGGCCAGTGCTGCACTCAATCCCAACAACCGGTCTTTCAGACGAAGCGGCTCGGCCTTGTCGCCGGCGTGGCTTGTCAGCAGTATCGAGAAGATAAACAGTACCACTATACCCCCGGCGTAGACCATTATTTGTACTACGGCAAGGAAATGATAATTGAGTAGCAGGTAGAGTCCGGCTGTGCCTATCAGGACAAACAGCAGGTAGGTGGCGGCACGTAAAATGCGTCTTGTTGTTACGGTCAGTATCGAGAATACGACAATAATAACGGACAGCACATAAAATACAATCTCATTGGCAGCTATTTCCATAGTTTATTTCTTTTCTAAGGTGGATCCTTCTTGGTTTAACTTTCTAACCAGTTTCTCGCGGGTGAATACTGAGTTTTCGAATTGAGTAGAAAACTCAATGGCCTTCGACGGACAGGTGATAACGCACAGATTGCAGAAGGTACATTTCCCTAAATCATAGGTGTAGATGTCCAGCGCTTTCTTGCTCTTTCCCTCTTCGGTGGTTTCGGTTTTTGTCTTGATGATAATTGTTCCGTTCGGACAGTTTGTCTGACAAATTCCACAACCTGTACATTTGTGCTCGTTATTGGCGTTGTGTGGCATCACCAGTTCGCCTCTGAAACGGTCGAACATCACCAGTGTGTCGCGGTTCTCGGGGTATTGTTGGGTCACCTTTGCACGAAACAGATTGATGATTGTTATCTTCATCCCGATCAGCAGAGACCAGAGTCCGGTTCCGAAACCCGTTATATAATTCTTTAAACTTCCCATATTTCTATCTTTCTTTTACTTTAAATTAAAAATGCCAGCCGAAAAGTACAACCAGAACCATAATCAACAGATTGATCATATTCAGTGGCAACAGGTATTTCCATTCCAGACGAAGCAATTGGTCAATTCTCAAACGGGGGAATGTCCATCTTACCCAGAGACCCAGGAACACAACAACACCAATTTTTCCGAAGAACCACAGAATTGACGGGATGTAATCCATTACCCCGTTGAAAGCATCCCATCCCGGAATGTGGAATGGCATCCATCCGCCCAAAAAGACAGTTGTTGCAATGGCAGATACAATAAACATATTCAAATATTCGGCCAGATAGAAGAATCCGAACTGAATACCCGAATACTCGGTGTGGTAACCGGCTGTTAGTTCCGACTCTGCCTCAGGAAGGTCAAATGGTCCGCGGTTGGTTTCGGCATGTCCGGCAATCAGATAAATCACAAAAGCGATAAATGCAGGAAGGTGACCACTGAAAATAAACCAGGTATCAGCCTGTTTCTCTACGATGGTAGAGAGCTGCATGGTACCGGCAAAAACCACCATGGTAAGCAGCGACATTCCTATCGAGAGTTCGTAGCTGATCATCTGTGCACCACTTCGCATAGCACCAATCATCGAAAACTTGTTGTTACTCGACCATCCGGCCAGCAAAATACCCAATACGCCGAGCGACGAAACCGCCAGCATATAAAGAATACCTACATTGAAATCGATGGCATGAAGCCCTTTGGCAAAAGGGATGGCACCAAATGAAAGCAACGAAGCCAACACGACGATAAAGGGCGCCAGAAAGAATAAAAATTTGTCGATGTGGTTGATGGGAATGATCTCTTTGATCAACATCTTCACCATATCGGCAATACTTTGAATGATACCGTATTTTCCTACCCGGTTCGGGCCAATACGGCATTGGAAGAACGCGCATATTTTACGTTCCACATAAATCAGGGCAAGTGCAATCACCGCGTAAGCTGTCAGTATCACTACCCCTGCAAGCACAAACTCGATGGCTAATGCTGCAAACTCGGGCATACTGCTTCGCAATCCTTCGTCGATCCACTGCGTAACTACTGCAAAATCAAACATTTTATAGAATAGTTGTAAGGTTATTAATATACTCTTTTTCTCTCAAATTATCTGTCGATATCGGGCACTACGTAGTCGAGCGAACCACCGATAGCAATTAAGTCGGCAATCTTTTCGCCACGGGTCAGCTTATCTACCACGCCTACCAGTGTCATCGATGGTGAACGGAATTTTACGCGGTAAGGCGTTTTGTCACCCTTGCTCGAAATGTAAACCCCGAATTCGCCGCGGGCAGCCTCTACACGAGCGTAGAAATCGCCTTCGGGCAGTCGGATTATCGCTTTGGTCTTGGCCGCAATTTCGCCATCGGGTATTGTTTCGATCAGTTGTTCCAGTATGTTCAGAGACTCTACTATTTCATCCAGACGAATGACGTAGCGGGCATAGGTGTCGCCCTCTTCGCGCACTACTTCGTTGAACTTTACTTTGTCGTAGGCCGCATAAGGGGCTACTTTTCGCACATCGCAACGGAAACCCGATGCACGACCCGAAGGACCGGTTACACCATAAGAGATAGCCTCTTCTTTGGTCAGGTTGCCAATGCCGATCATACGCTCGCGGGCAATCACATTGCCGGTGAAGACCTGATGATACTCTTTCAGCATTTTGTGCATATAGGGAATGAAATCGCGAACACGTTGCAGGAAGTTGGGGTGTAAATCGGCCATAACACCACCAATCACATTGTAATTGGTAATCAGACGACCACCGCAGGTCTCTTCAAACATGTCGAGAATAATTTCGCGGTCGCGCATACCGTAGATAAAGGCAGTCAGAGCACCCATATCCATGCACATACAAGCCCAGCCCAACAAGTGAGAGGCCACACGGGTGAGCTCATCCATAATGGTGCGGATGTATTGTGCACGGGGTGGCACTTCCAGTTGCAGCGCATTCTCTACACACATGCAGAGTGCATGGCGGTTGATGTGTGCCGACAGGTAGTCCAGACGGTCTGTCATGTGCAATATTTGCGGGTAGGTCATGCTCTCGGCCAGTTTCTCTATGCCGCGGTGGATATACCCGCAATTGAGGTCGATTTTCTTTACAATTTCACCATTCAGCGAAACCCGGAAGTGCAATACACCGTGGGTAGCCGGGTGTTGAGGTCCGATATTGACCACATATTCATCATCTTCAAAAATCTTCTCTTCTGTTTCCACCACACCTTCGTGCGTGAAGGTCAGTTTGGTCAGTACATCCGATTCCGGATTACTTTCGATGTTTATCGGATTGATGGCCGGATCGGCATTGTAATCTTTACGCAGCGGAAAACCAACCCACTCGGTGCGCAGAAATAGTTTCCGCATATCGGGGTGGTTGATAAAGCGAATCCCCATCAAACCAAATACTTCGCGTTCGTTGAGGTTGGCTGTTTCGTAAATATCGCTGATAGAAAAGAGTTGTGCATCTTCGCGTTCTGCGGTAAAGGTTTTTACCACCAGTACATTCTGTGGGAAGCGCGAAGAGGAGAGGTAATAGACAACGCCCAGATTGGCGCCATCGTCATAACCTGTTAAGCTCATAAGGTAGTCAAACCAGGTGCTTTCATCGAAACGCAATCTTTTTATGGATTCGTGCAATTTGTCTGAAGGTATGGTGGCTGTCAGGTATTGGCCTTCTGTAATCGCTGCATCGGGCAGCAGGCTAATGATTTTATCTTTAATCTCCATATCTGATTATTTCTTCTCTTTTGCTTTGTGCAAAAAGTTTTCTAATTTGATTTTTCGTTGCAGTTGCATCATGCCATACAGCAGCGCTTCGGGACGGGGCGGGCAACCGGGAACATATACATCCACAGGTAATATTTCGTTGATGTTGTTTACAACGTGGTATGAGTTGCAGAACGGGCCGCCGGAAATAGCGCAACTACCCATGGCAATCACGTATTTGGGCTCTGCCATTTGATCGTACAAACGTTTCAGAATTGGTGCCATTTTGTGAACAATGGTTCCTGCAACAATAATCACATCTGCCTGACGGGGGCTCGAACGCGTCACCTCAAACCCAAAGCGGGCAAAGTCGTGACGGGCAGCACCCACACTCATAAACTCAATACCACAACAGCTTGTGGCAAATGTCAGTGGCCATACAGAATTCGAACGTCCCCAGTTAATCAGATCGTCCAGCGCACCGGTCATGATGTCAACTCCGCCTGCGCGAAGTTCCTGCACCATGTTTTCGAGGTATTCGTTGTCGTTAAACTCCTCGTGTTTGATTCCTTTGATATAAATGTTTTTTACTTCCATTCCAGTGCTCCTTTCTTCCAGGCGTAGGCCAGTCCGAGTAATAAAATAAACAAGAAGACAATGATTGTTACCAAACCGTTGATACCCAGTTCGCGGACTGTTACAGCCCAGGGGAACAACAGCACGGTTTCTACATCAAACATCAGATAAAGGATGGCAAAAAGATAGTACCCTACCTTGAATTGCATCCACGATGTTCCGCGCGTAGGAATTCCACATTCGTACGTTTCGCTTTTTTGCGGATTGAATGACTTCGGCGATATCAGAAGAGCTACTCCCAATCCACCGGCCACCAATACTAATGCCGTAAAGAATACGACAAGAAACATTTCAGAATTCATATTGTTACTATTGGTTTAAAATTTGTTATTAAATTTCGCTTTTTTTGGGTTGATTTGTTTTCCTTTGGATGCCGGTCTGTCTGTATTTTAGTCAAAAAGACAAGAATCCGTTTAGAGACAATTTCGGCGCAAAAGTAATTATTATTTTCAGAATATAATTCTTTTAAATCAAAACATTTGAACTTTTCGCCAATTATTCTGTTCCGCTTTACCTTGTCTTCATGCCGAACGCTTGTTCTGTTTTGCGCAATCGAATACGCATTGTGGGAATAGTTTACATCGAATGCCTGTTTTTTTGACATTTAAACAGCATTTATGTTGTTTGTTTTTGTACTTTTGTGCCAATCAATAAACTCTTTTCAATTAAAAAATATCACAATGAAAAATCTTTTTTCTGTAAAAGACAAGGTAATCCTGATTACAGGCGGAGCCGGAATTTTGGGAACTTCCATGGTGCATCATTTTGCCGAACAAGGGGCAAAGGTGGTTGTTCTCGATCGCTTGGCCGAAGTAGGCGAGGCTTTGGTAAATGCTGTAAAAGCAGAAGGAAATGAGGCTTTTTTTGTTCTCACCGATGTGTTGAGCAAAGAGGTGCTTGAGGCTAATTTTGAAACAATCATGGCCAAATACGGGCGCATTGATGTGTTGATCAATGGTGCCGGCGGAAATATGCCCGGTGCAACCATTGCTCCCGATAAAACAATTTTCGATCTCGATGTGGATGCCTTTAAAAAAGTGGTCGATCTGAATCTGTTTGGCACTATTCTGCCTACAATGGTTTTCTCGAAAGCGATGGCTGAGCAAAAAGAGGGGGTAGTTATCAATATTTCATCCGAATCTGCTATCCGTCCTCTGACCCGTGTTTGCGGATATGGTACTGCAAAAGCTGCTGTAACCAATTTTACAAAATATATGGCGGGTGAGTTGGCTATTAAATTTGGCCCCGGACTGCGTGTAAATGCCATTGCACCCGGTTTCTTCCTCACCGATCAAAACCGTGCATTACTCACCAATCCCGATGGCTCTTATACCGATCGTGCAAAACAGATTATTGCTCATACTCCTTTTGGTCGCTTCGGTGAGGCTGATGAGTTGTTGGGTACCCTGCAATGGTTGGCCAGCGACGCCTCTAAATTTGTAACCGGCACACTAACGGTTATCGATGGTGGTTTCGACGCCTTCTCTATCTAAAAAGCCCGTTTTCTCCAATTATGCATTGGAAAAAATATGCATTATGAATTAAAACGTGAATTATAAACGAATAAAACAACAATACTATGTATTTATGCAAACAATCGTGGCGGTGGTATGGCCCGAATGATCCTGTCAGTTTGTGGGATATTCGCCAGGCCGGCGCAACAGATGTGGTCAATGCGCTGCATCATATTCCCAACGGTGAGGTATGGACAATCGAAGAGATTGAGAAACGGAAACAACTAATCGCAGATGCCGGTTTGGTGTGGTCTGTGGTTGAGAGTGTGCCGGTACACGAGCATATCAAAACTCAAACAGGCGATTTTCAGCGTTACATTGACAATTACAAACAGTCGCTCAGCAATCTGGGTGCTTGTGGGGTAAATATTGTGACCTATAATTTTATGCCGGTTCTGGACTGGACCCGTACCGATCTGGCCTATACTCTGCCCGACGGCTCAAAGGCTCTGCGTTTCGAAATGGCTGCTTTTGTGGCTTTCGATTTGTTTATTCTGAAGCGTCCGAACGCCGAAAAAGACTATTCGCCGGAGCAAATAGCCAAAGCGACTGCCCGTTTCGAAGCTATGTCTGACGACGAGAAGCATTTGCTCACCCGCAATATGATTGCCGGGCTGCCGGGCTCTGAAGAGAGCTTTACGGTAGAGCAGTTTCAGTTGGCGCTCGATAGATACAAAGATGTGGATGCTGAAAAACTGCGTTCAAATCTGATCTATTTCCTGCGCGAAATAACGCCGGTGGCTGACGAAGCCGGTGTAGAGTTGGTGATTCACCCCGACGATCCTCCCTATCCGATTTTGGGTTTGCCCCGAATCCTGAGCAAAGCCGATGATGTGCGTAAGCTTTTTGCCGAAGTCCCCAACAAATCGAACGGACTTTGTCTCTGCACTGGCTCTTTCGGTGTTCGTTCTGATAATGAGCTGGCAGATATGCTGAAAGAGTTTGGTCCGCGCATCAACTTTGTGCACTTCCGCAGTACCCGTCGCGACGAAGAAGGAAATTTCTACGAAGACAATCACCTCGAAGGCGATGTGGATATGTATGGCGTTATGAAGGCGCTTCTCGAAGTGCAGCAGGCCCGTAAATGTTCAATTCCAATGCGTCCCGATCACGGACATCAGATGATTGACGACCTCAAAAAGAAAAC
>CAZHNZ010000169.1:0-7152 GCA_964534355.1 uncultured Parabacteroides sp. | reverse complement strand
AGTTTTGGGTAAAAAGTCAAGTCTTTTTCAAAAAAAGACTTGAAGTTTTCAGAAAAAGACCTGAAGTTTTCGAAAAAGGCCATGAAACACCACCAAACGACCAAAAACGCACTTTTTATCTCTTTTTTGAATAGTAATTCTTTACAAAAGTAGCCTTTAACGCAAATATCAAGGCCTCCAAAATAGTTAAATACAAATAAAAAAAATCATATTTACTCTCAAAACAAAGTATATTTGAAAGATATATGTATCAATATGTTAACACATATACTTACAAAAAGATAGATTATAAAAAGAAAATTGGGCGATTTTTCGCTCAAACACATACTTTTCTGAAAGAAATCCATCGAAAATCACCCCTGTCGAATGCTTCAGGAGCCCTCCGTCCCTTCGGATATACCGTACATTAGCGGTGTACGTTTTATTTTTTCGCATTGAAAATGCATATTATACAAAGAAGGCGGGTGCACATATTCCGCCTACGTTACATCATCTTTCTACGGTTCTAAATCCGGTGGGACGGGGTTTTCATATCTCTAAAATCATCTATCAAAATAGTATCATACCAATTTTCACAACCATAATATTTATTATTCTCGGAATTCTCGTGCGGAGAAATCACACTAATTTTGCGAGGAACGTCAATCCATTCATCACAGGTGGAATATCTCCCATATTTTCGCAATTTTTTAGTAGGATATTTTTCTTCAAAGTGTTGTATAGCATCTTTTAATGGTACTCCATCTTCAAACTCGTCTGCAATAGATTCAAGCCATTCTCCATTCATCATCACACACTCAATAGCTCCAAACAATTGAGCTACATCGAAAATTATTTTTCTTTCCTGATCGTACTGTTCTCTATCATTATAATTATCATCGAGCCAACAAGTCACAGCCCACCATTCACCTAACATTTCGACACAATACATACTTACATCAAAATAGCATTTACTAATACAGATTGATTTTGATTGTGAATTATAATTAAGAATCATACGAAAATCGTCAGGATGTGCAAAAACATTCAACGTACATTCTTCTTCTGGTTCTTCCAATGAAAGAAAGTCTTCAAAATCACAAAATTTGAAACTTAAATTAATCTTGACATTAAGTTTCTGTTCTAAATCCTTTCTAAAAGTGTCAAGACTTGAAGTGTCAAGATTATGCCGTATATATACCGCTGTACAATCTGCCATTTTGAAATTATTTATTCTATTTCAATCTTATCAATTTCCCTCATTATCCTGTCCGTCTCACTTAGTGCCACAATTATCTTCTGATAATGCAAAATATCCTCAAAATCGAGGGTGCGACCTTTGCGGTCTTTCAGCCATTTTTGCGCAGGCTGATAGCCCCCTATATAAAATTCCCACGCAGAAACAGGTACATCGGCAAAGTATTGTGTTTCGTTTATGTAAACAGTACCCAGATAATCCGGATAATCTATGTTGCCATTTTCGTCGGGAAACGATTGTTCATAATCGTACATCTGAAAACGGGGTTTCTCTACAACATTATCACCTCCTACCGGATATTGAGTGATATAGTTTTCTACCACAGGCGATTCCAATAAATGAATTTGTCTGATTTCTCCGCCCAATTTCACCAATTGCCAAAACGTTTCTTTATTCTTCGGATATGGCACACGCGGGAAATCAATTTTTAAAAACTCTTTGTATTTCTCGCGATAAGTGGGCGAATGCAATACAGCATAGATGTAATCGAGAATATCTACTTCTCCAAATTCATTATTGCTTGTTTTGTAATGTTGTATAATAAAAGATATACCTAAGCTCTTTTCAATGGCTCTCACCACCTTTTGACTCAGATTAGGCCGATACGGCAAATTGCGATATGCAAACTGAGGTTCGTTTGGATTAATGGTTTCAGCAGATAACTTCTTCCCTCCATATGAAGCTTCTTCTTCATTTGCAGTGAAGAGATGATTGATTTTTACGGATCCATCTTGATAAACATATAATGGAAATACCGATGAAATCCCTTTATAACTGAAATGAAATCTATTGTCTATAATATTATTTGCCACCTGAATATTACTCCAATACAAATCAGTAGATTGCCGCCCTACAACGATCCCAATATTATTGTGGTTGACAAAATGACGCATCACTTTCGACCTTGATCTTTCAATAATATTTTCGTCATAATATACGAATCTATCATCAAAAGGTCGGTACGATATTGGTTTGACACATTCTTTATCGGCAATAATATTGTACTGTTTCTGTACATTTGAGAGCAAATCACGCTTATTCTCATTTATTAAAATGGCATCTTTTGAGGTTACTATCCCTACACTGTTTACAGAAAATAATTCATGTATGACAAATCCCTTATCGTACTGTTTTTGTTCTTCAAAATCTTTTTGCACAAAGAAGTAGTTGGGCTTAGCGGGTTGCAATAGGGCAAACGGAACTGTTTTCAAAGAGTTATTCCAAAGAAAATCGTACTTCAAATCGCGCTTTCCAAACAAATCGCAATGATATACTTTGCCTAATTCGTTGGGTTTCTTTTTACCCGTTTTCACAAATATGTTTATGCTTACTCCTTGCTGTATGTCAAACACATTTACATCAACACTTCCATCGGGCGCAGTTTCTTTTTTCTTACTATTGCCGTGCAGGTCGATGGTGTATATTTTATCGTAAGTTTTAAGCAAATTCCAGCGCATACCACGGAAAGTCGGATTATCCAAAAAACCATGTGGATTGATAAAAGCCAACACACCGCTTCCGTTTTTTTCTATAAAGTTTTGACCATAACGTAAAAACTTAACGTAATCGTCGTTTATCCATTTTGGATTACGTTCTTTCAGCTTTTCTTTTCCGCCTGGTTCAAGTTTATAATCCTCCATCAGACTCATAATCCACTCACCTTTATTAGCACTTTCGCCACTATACGGCGGATTTCCAATAATACACATAACGGGTGTATCTCTTTTAATGCGATTGGCTTCGTTAGCTTCGGTGCTAAGCCAATTGGCAAAAAGTGTACCTGTATCGGGGTGATGTTCTTCCAAACTATTGGTGAGAAACACCCTGAAACGCTGATCTTTGGTGGGTTTAAAGCCTGTTTCTTTCAACAATAAATCAAGTTGCAGGTGCGCCATAGCGTAACTAGCCATCAGCAACTCAAAACCATTGAGGCGAGGCAAAAGGTGTGTCTCTACATAATTACTCCAAATGCCGTGTTGTCCTTCAAACTTTTTATGCACATGCTTAATAACTTCGGCTAAGAAAGTTCCTGTTCCTGTGGCAGGGTCAAGTATTTGCACACGGTGCACTTCCTGATCTATCTTTTTAATATTGTCAGAATATCGTTTGTCGGTAGATTGTACGCCAACCTGAATAGTTGTTTTACTTGTGTCGGCCAATCCTTGCGGTAAGCCGAATTCCGTTTTCAGAATATCGTCAACGGCTCTCACGATAAAGTTAACAACGGGCGCCGGGGTATACCATACGCCACGCGCTTTGCGAAGCTTTGGGTCGTATTCGCTCAGGAAGTCTTCGTAAAAGTGAATAATGGGATCTTCCATTTTTGTGTTCTTGCCGTAGTTTTTAAGCATCTGCTCCACATTGCAGGCAAGAAAGATGTTTACCAGGTCATCAACAATCCATTTTATACGGTCGTCCACATCAATTCCGGCGATATACCCAAAAAGCTTGCGTAAAAATGGGTTTGATTTTGGTATCAATTCAGCAGCCTCCTGCCGGCTAAAGGTCTCAATTGTGGGATCATGCAAACGTGCTGCAAACATACCGTAAGCAATGGTCTGAGCATACACATCGGCAAATCCTTTAGCAGTTATGTCATGAATAAGAATGTCTTTAAAAGCCAGCATTTGATCTTTCAGGGTGCTATCTTCGCTGTTTTCTTCATCGCTGTTCAGTGCTTTTTCGATAACGTCCGAAAGAAGGCGGGCTTTTCCAGCCATCATTTCGGCCAGCTTCTTCGAACTCTTTATTGTTTGCCCTACGTGCAAACAAAAGCTTATGATCAGATTCTCGAAGTCCGCAAAATTCTCTTTTAGAGGGCTTATGCCTTTATCGGTAATCTCTGCAATAGAAATTTTGGTCACAAACTGTCCGTCGCGATATAGCAGGAAGTTGAGATAGTCGGTAAATATAAGGTTGTCGAGCGAAGATTTATAACGGTCGAATTGCTCTTTGTTACCTGTTTTCTTTAAACCCTCAAGGTCACGGTCTCCAATATCTTTTGCTTCGATAAATCCAACCGGAATATCTTTTTTCGTCAAAATGTAGTCGGGTGCTCCACACTTTTGTCGTTTGGGTTCGTTGGTGGCACGGATTGTTGGCACTAAACTTTCGATAAGTGTCTGTAAATCTCCACGAAAAGTGTGCTCTGTTGCGTTTCCAAGTTTAAAACGCTTGTTTATGTTGTCGATATATTGGGACGTTGTCATAGATTTTGAATTCTTAGTGAAGGATATTAAATGTATTATATTTTCTGAATTATCGGCTATGATTACCGCAGTCGTCATTACATCAATCCTTCTTTAATTAAATTTCCACAAAGATATAAAATCCGCGGTAAGCACAAAATTTTCAAACAACAAATCACACCACAAAATAATTTTCCACAAAACACGCCGACATATATAGCAGGATTTAGAGCCAAGAAAACAGGATTTAAAAATATTTTTAATGTTAACCAAAAAAAGAAATACTTTGGCACGGTTTTTGCAGTAAGAAGATCAGCACGTCATATTGACGGCTATAACTTAAAGAATAATTTATGGATAAAAGAAGATTTTACTCCAGTAGTGATGTGGACATGCTGACAGCGTGCGCCATCGTGGTAAATCGGGCGATTGACCACAAAGTAGAATTAGCTGCAAAGCGAAGTGGTTGGACTGAGGCCTATTTCTCGAAACTGAGGCTAAAGGTTGATAAACTTTACAATGAGCAGTTGGGTGTAAACAGCAATGTGGAGATGCGACGCGCAACACAGGAAGCTGATATTGTGAGAAATAAGGCGATTAATGCATTGCGGTTGCTGCGGGAAGAGTTAAAAATAAGCCTGCGAAACGAACCGGCAAAGCGTGATGAGTTTTTAAAGCAACTCGGCTATTCCAACAATGGAATATCTGTGCGACAAAAAGACGTTCTGGAACATTTGCACCTGATAAAGATGCACATGACAGATGAGTTGACCACGGAGCTAAAGAGCAAGGGGATAGATGCCACAATGCTAAGCAGTATAGTTACTTATGCTGATAATATGCGTGAAAGCTATACATTGCAAAAGAACACCAAAGGTCTACGAAAAGAGATAACTCAGGAATCGGTAGAGGAATTGAACAGTCTATATGTTGAAGTTTCAGATATTTGCCGGTTAATAAGAGTGCATTATCCGGAAGATAAAAAATGGAAAGAGAAATTCTGTTATCAGAGTATATTGAATAATCTGAAAACAGCTTCTTCCACTTCACAAAACACACCCGCACCATCTTCTGATACAAGCACGGACAGCACAGAAGAGAGCTCGATTAAGAAAACGGCATAATCGCCATAATCGGAAATTTAGTTTGAATTTAATCGGTAGAAAGCAATTTCTGCCGATTTTTTTTGTCGTTACCCGTCGGTGATTTATTGAATTGTCAGATTTGTCAGATTTCAATTTGCCATTTCTGTCAGTAGCTCAACCAAAGTTGTCAGTAAAATAAATACCGCAAAGGCCACACAATTTATTTTTGTCTTCCCGCTATTTTCGGTAACAAAGGGAAGACAATTAGTTGCTTTGACTATTTTTGCCGTCAACTGCATCATGTTTTATGTTACTCCCCGTAAAATTCCGGTAGCTCAGCAAACATATTAGGTAACTCTTCCAACATATTCAGCAGGGAATCAATCGTATTCAGTAGCTCAGCCAACATGTTCAGTAAAGAAACAATCAAATTCAGTAACTCTTCAAACATTTTCAGTAACTCAATAATCAAGTCCGGTAGCTCCGCAAACAAGTTCGGTTAAGATGCAATCCGGATTCGGTAGCTCAATAATCAAGTTCGGTAGCTCGGCAAACAAGTTCGGTAGACAAATAATCAGATTCAGTAACTCAGCAGACATTCCCGGTAGCCAAATAATCAGATTCAGTCGCTCAGCAAACATTTTTGGTAGCTCAATAATCAAGCCTTAAATAGCAACACCCCGCCAAGCTTTGTGTTTGGCGGGGTGTTTTGCGTTTGGGGTGTCGCGTTTAAGTCCTATGATGTTAGGGGCTAGGTGTTTCATGTTCTATATTTCATAAATTCGACTTATCAATTTGTCAGTTATAATTTTGTCGATTTCAATAAGTTCACGTTCATTATGGTAAGCGTACTGAAGGCTTTTCAAATCTAAGTTGTCTGAATCTTCTTTCGTGTTAGACGCTGAAAAGTAATACTTATTACCTTTAGAAAAGAACTCTCTTCTTTTTTGTATTTTTCCCTGATTTCCCATTGGCGTATGAATGGGATTTAAAAAAATATCTGTTTCTGTAAATATTTTAGTGAATCTTTCACTCAAAATAGGGTCGTCTGATAGCCTGAATTCAACTCTATTTTCTTCACTTTGAATATTCTTCAATATATTAATTTCGCCACATTGTATTATCAAAACAGATAATCCTTTAATGCGAATTATTCTATTGTTTTCAAATTCATAAAGCAATCTATCACCAAGCTCATAATTGCATTCAATTTCACTTGATTGTGTGAAGATTTGGTTTGTATAAAGACTTTTTATTTCCCCTTTATTTATATGATAAAGACAATTTCCGATTTTCTCGGAGTTTATATTTTGGAGTTCAAATACTACCTCACTATGGTCGTTTTTTATAGTAGACTGTAGTTTTTCAATCTCATTTACAAATCCAATTGTATGTCCACAAAATAATAATAAATCAGCAGTTGAATTATTGATTGTATCTTTCGTTAGGTTAAATCTAACTTTGTCTGAAAGTCCGTAAATATAGGAAGTAATCTGAATTTTCATATGCTTCTAAATCTTTCTTTTTTTTCTACACTTGCCCATAACATCTTAGTGTTATATTCGCCGTTTTCGTACCACAAAGTTAATTAACCCACATTGCATCAAATCGGCATAAAATCTTTGCCATACAATGCTTTACT
>CAZHNZ010000168.1:258-7295 GCA_964534355.1 uncultured Parabacteroides sp. | reverse complement strand
GCTCCAGTAGAATTCCACATTATCTTTGAAAATGATGTAGATAAACGACATTCCAAACATCGACGTGCTCCGAATGGTTTTCACTCCCGGAATGCCCAGCAATGCCGACGTCAGCGGATAGCTGATCTGATCCTGAATATCTTTGGGCGAGCGACCCATCCATTCCGTGGAAACAATTTGCTGATTATCACCAATATCCGGGATGGCATCCACAGCAACAGGATCACGGGGAATTACCCCCGTTTTCCAGTTAAACGGCGAATACGCTATCCCCATCACCACAAAGGCAATCAACAGGATAAAGGTTACCAGTCTGTGCTCAAGAAAATATTTGACAAGTTTATTGAACATACAATTAGAATTTGAAAATTAGAAAAATGATTTGAAAATTAGAAATGCAATATTCTGATAATGATATTGATCTCTAATCTTCAAACCTTCAAATCGACAAATCTTCAAATTTTCTATCTGTATTTACAGCAGGCAGGTAGCGCACTATAAGATGCGGCAGTCGCTTTGTGCTTTTGCGTGTCGTGACCAACAGCCGCAATCTTTTTTTGCACGTCGTCCGATTTTACTTTGCTATCATCGTAGACCAGAGTCAATATTTTTGTTTTATCATTCCAGACTGCTTTGGATACGCCGGGCACTTTAGCCGCTTTTTCGATACGCTCTTTGCATGCTCCGCAGTTACCTGATACTTTGATTGACTCTGTTTTTGTGGCTGCAAATGCTATTGTAGAGTAAGCGAAAGCCACAATGGCTATGAAGAATTTTATAGTTTTCATTTTGTGTAAAGTTTAATGTGATGATAAATTGCCTTTCTCACGCCGGGCATATTTTTGTTTATGCGAATGAGGGGAGGAAGGTGTTGATGTATATTCACGCAGAATATGAGTAAAAAGAATTTTTTACTCATAGAACACATTTTATTATCACGCAGGATCTAAATCCGGAATACACAAATGTCGGATAACTTTACAGCATTGGCGTAGAATAAGCCGGGAGGCCTGACATTTGTGTGTAAAGAAGAGAGAATTGCAGAATATGTTATTGCAATTGGTTTAGGTAGAAAACAGGTCTGAAAATGGTTCTTCTCTGCTTTGTTGAAAGGATTCGGCTGATCGTAGTTGTTGTCAACGGAGTAGAGCGAAATCTGATTTTTGCAACAACTTTCGTTTTCAAAAGATATGTCTTTCGTTTTTTTTGTATCGTCAACACACATTCCGCAACCGGCTTTCTCCTTGTTAAAAGAGATTTTCACAGAAGATAATTCTCCCCCGCAGAAATGCGTTGACAATGAAAGATGCATCCCCGTGAGGATTATCATTGTTGCTATTAATATGGAGAAAATCTTTTTCATATACTCATTAAACAATCCGTGAGAAGAATAGTTGAGGCGAAAATAATTCATTTACAGGTGAAACCGGATTGGGTGCATGTTAATAATCTGAAAATGTCCTTTTTAAAATTATTTCTATCTCTTTTAATAAGTTGTTACTCTTTTCTCTGTTTATCTTTGTCACGGAAAATATTTACAAACTTAATCATGCCCGAAAACAATACAATACGGCTGCGTGCTCCCGAGCCGGCCGATTTAGATGCTCTCTATTTACTCGAAAACGATACTTCGCTTTGGCAATTTGGCAGTACAACGACGCCACTTTCTCGCTTTGCCCTGCGCGATTTTATAGAGAGATGTAGTGAGTCGGTTTTCGATACCCGGCAACTCCGGTTGGTGATTGAGCGAAAAGAGGATGCACAACTTATTGGCACAATCGACCTCTACGACTTCGACCCGCAGCACCGCAGGGCAGGGGTGGGGGTCTGCATCGATGGCCGGTTCCAGCGTCAGGGATATGCAACCGGTGCGTTGGAAATTCTGAAATCTTATTGCTTCGAAATACTCAATCTTCATCAGATATATGCCTTTGTCCCCGAAAAGAATCTGCCCAGCCTGAGCCTTTTCCGTCTTTGCGGCTTTGTGCAGTCGGGTGTCCTTACTGATTGGCTTATCCGGCGAAATGTGGCCGAAAATGTGGTGGTGCTACAATATACCGACAGAGCGTAGATTATCGTGTATAGACATAAAAAAAGAGGTTGTCCTGCATTTCTGCTGAGACAACCTCTTTTATATAAGTGTATTCGTTTAAAATTCGCAGTTGCGCGGTGTCCGTGGGAACGGTATCACGTCGCGAATATTGGTCATGCCGGTCACAAACAGCAACAAACGCTCAAATCCAAGTCCGAAGCCTGAGTGAGGTGCTGTTCCGAAACGACGGGTATCCAGGTACCACCACATATCTTTTTGCGGGATATCCATCTCCACGATGCGTGCCATCAGCTTGTCGAAATCCTCTTCACGTTGCGATCCACCAATAATCTCTCCGATTTTGGGGAACAACACATCCATCGCTCTCACCGTTTTTCCGTCTTCGTTCAGCTTCATATAGAAGGCCTTGATCTCTTTGGGATAGTTGGTCAGGATTACCGGTTTCTTGAAGTGTTTTTCTACCAGATATCTCTCGTGTTCCGATTGCAAATCGGCTCCCCAGTATACCGGATATTCGAATTTCGCACCCGAAGCTTCCAAAATTGCTACCCCTTCGGTATAGGGTAAACGAACGAAATCGTTTTCTACCACAAACTTCAGACGCTCCATCAGCTCTTTGTCAAACATCTCCTGAAGGAACAACAGATCGTCCTGACAATTGTCCAGCGCATATTGAATGAGGTATTTCAGAAAATCCTCGGCCAAATCCATGTTGTCGGCAATCTCGTTGAAGGCTACTTCGGGTTCAATCATCCAGAACTCGGCCAGGTGGCGCGGGGTATTCGAGTTTTCTGCCCGGAATGTGGGTCCGAACGTGTAAACAGATCCCAGTGCCATCGCTCCAAGTTCGCCTTCCAGCTGTCCCGAAACGGTCATGTTGGCACTCTTTCCGAAGAAATCCTGCTCGTAGTCAATTCCACCTTCTTCGTTCTTTGGCAATTTATTCAAATCCAGGGTAGTTACCTGAAACATAGCACCGGCACCTTCGCAGTCCGAAGCTGTGATGATGGGTGTATGCAGATAAAAATAGCCTCTGTCGTTGAAGTATTTGTGTATCGCAAATGCCATGTGATGGCGAATGCGCAGGATAGCTCCAAACGTGTTTGTGCGTGGTCGCAAATGCGCAATCTCGCGCAAAAACTCCAGCGAGTGGCCTTTCTTCTGAAGGGGATAGGTCGCCGGATCTGCCGAACCATAAATTTCAATCTCCTTAGCCTGAATTTCAGCCCGTTGTCCCTTTCCCTGCGATTCAACCAGCTCTCCGTTCACGCTGATGCAGGCACCGGTGGTAATGGCTTTCAATGCCTCTTCGCCGAAAAGCTCGATATCGACCACAATCTGTACGTTATTGATGGTTGAGCCGTCATTCAGGGCGATAAAATTCACCTGTTTGCTACCGCGGCGCGTGCGCACCCATCCTTTCACATTCACCAAAGTACCGAAATCTTCGCGTTTCAGCACATCTACGATTCTCGTTCTACTGATTGTGTTCATCCTATTCTTTTTTATGCGTTTTATATTTCTCTTTTATATTTACTCAAATGCGCCCATTCTCAGCATATTTACCTCTGTTTGCGACAGGTATCTCCAGGTACCACGTGGCAATTGCTTTTTGGTAAGTCCTGCAAAATAGACTCTGTCGAGTTTTACCACCCGGTATCCCAGATGTTCAAATATGCGGCGTACAATGCGGTTGCGTCCCGAGTGAATCTCAACACCTACCTGATTGCGGTCGAATTCGTTGGCGTAGCTAATAGCATCTGCATGTATTTCGCCATCTTCCAATTCTACTCCTTCTGCTATTTTTTCCAAATCTTCTTTCGGAATGTCTTTGTCTAACCATACGTGGTAGATTTTTTTCTTCAGAAATTTCGGATGCATCAGTTTCGAGGCCAAATCTCCATCGTTGGTCATCAGCAATACACCGGTGGTGTTTTTATCCAAACGGCCCACAGGATATATTCTCTCGGTACAGGCATTTTTTACCAAATCCATCACAGTCAATCGCGCTTGCGGGTCGTCTGCTGTTGTCACACAATCTTTGGGCTTGTTGAGCAATACATATATTTTACGCTCAATCTTTACCGGTTCGTCGTGGAAATTTACGGTATCATTCAAATGTACCTTTGTGCCCAGCTCAGTTACCACTTCTCCATTTACCTTTACTACTCCGGCCTGAATAAACTCATCGGCTTCGCGTCTTGAGCAAACACCGGCATTGGCCAGGTATTTATTCAAACGAATTGGCGCATTGGGATCGGTGATGGTATCCTGATACTCAATCGGTTTGTTTGGACGTGGACGGGGTGGTGAGCTGAAACGATCGTTACTGCGAAAGCCTCCTCCGCCATTGTTGCCGGGGCGTCCACCTCTGTTGAAACCTCCACCGCTTGGACGTTGTTGGCCATATCCCGATCCGCTATTGCGGTCTCTGAAATTGTTATTGTTGTATGGTCTGTCGTTACTTCTTGTTGCCGCGCCATCACCACTTGGTCTGAATGGCTTGTCAAATCCGCGGTTATTGTTAAACGGTCTTTCCGGTCTCTCACCTCCTCCTTCATTGTTGAAGGGGCGGCGGGGTTTATCAAAACCTTCACTCCGGTTGCCGTAGTTGTTGGGTCTGTCGTTTCTGTTCTGATTGTATGAGCTTCCTCCGTTACGGTTATAGCCGCCGCCGTCGTTGCTTCTACGGGGTTGATCGCTGTTTCGGTTAAATCCACCTTCCCGGTTAAATCCACCCCCTTCGCGGTTGTAGCTTCCTTCGCGGTTGAAATTTCCTTCACGATTGTATCCACCCTCTTTTCTGAATCCGCCTTCGCGGTTGAAGTTGTTATCGCGGTTAAATCCTCCCTCGCGGTTGTATCCACCTTCGCGGTTGTATCCACCTTCACGGCTTTGTCCGCCTTCGCGGTTATATCCACCGGGTGTTCTGCGCTCAAAGTTGTTGGGTCGGTTTTCGCCCGGTTGGGTTGGTCGTCCGAAGCCCGGTTTGCGGTCGAAACTTCTGTTGCCGTCGCGGTCGTTGCGGTTAAAATCGCGGTTGTTGTTCGATTCGCGGTTAAATCCACCTTCTCTGTTTCCGCCGGCCGGTCTGTCGAAACGATTAAATCTGTCGTTTCCACCGCCACTGTTTCTGTCAAATCCCTCTCTTCTTCGTTCAAAATTACCATCCTTCCGGTCAAAGCTGTCGTTTCTTTTTTCGTTATTGTTACCATCACGGTTTCCAATACTTGCCGACATGCTGATTCTCGGTCTCTTGTTTTCTCTTTCTGTTTTCATAAAAAATTTGTTTGAAGTTATAGGCCTCTCGGCTTTGTTTTGTTAAATACCCGTGTAATTAAGTGGTGATATGGCTTTAAGTTCTTCTTTTATGGCATTGTTTACATCCAGTGTATCGATAAACCGATGGATGGATGCCTGATTAATGGCTTCGTTGGTACGGGTCAATCCTTTCAGTGCCTCGTAGGGCTGCGGATAACCTTCGCGTCGTAATATGGTCTGAATGCCTTCTGCTACCACGCTCCAGCTTTGTTCCAAATCGTTGAGCAGTGCTTTTTCGTTCAACAGCAATTTGCCCAATCCTTTTATTGAGCTCTGAAATGCAATTATAGAATGTGCAAAAGGTACACCTACATTGCGCAATACAGTCGAGTCAGTCAGGTCTCTTTGCAGACGGCTGATGGGTAGTTTCGACGATAAATGTTCAAAGATAGCATTTGCTATGCCCAAATTGCCCTCTGAGTTTTCGAAATCTATCGGGTTTACTTTATGTGGCATGGCCGATGAGCCCACTTCGCCGGCTTTTATTTTCTGTTTGAAATATTCCATCGAAACATATTGCCAGAAATCACGATTCATATCTATGATAATCGTATTCACTCGCTTCATGGCATCAAACAGAGCAGCAGCGTTGTCGTAGTTCGATATCTGTGTCGTATACTCTTCTCTTTCAATTCCCAGCTTTTGGCTCAAAAAATCTGCACCAAATTGTTTCCAGTCAATGCCCGGATAGGCCACACGGTGTGCATTGAAGTTGCCGGTAGCGCCACCAAACTTACCGCTGATAGGGGTGCTTTTTACCTCTTCCAGTTGTTTCTCCAGTCGGTACACAAATACCATAATCTCTTTGCCCAGGCGGGTGGGGGAGGCCGGTTGTCCGTGCGTTTTTGCCAACATCGGTATGTTGGCCCACTCGATAGCGTAGGTTCTGAGCTGGTCGATAAGTTTTTCGATCAACGGATAGTAGGTGTTTTCGAGTGCTTCCTTCACAGAAAGGGGAACCGATGTATTGTTGATGTCTTGTGAGGTAAGCCCAAAGTGTATAAACTCTTTGTACTGCTCCAGACCAATCAAATCAAACTTCTCTTTGATGAAGTATTCCACCGCTTTCACGTCGTGGTTGGTCACACGTTCGATCTCTTTTATCTTCATCGCATCTTCTTCACTGAAATTTTGGCAAATCCCGCGAAGCATGCTCAACTTGCTTTCCTCAATAGCCGATAGGCCCGGAAGTGGCAGTTCGCACAGTGCAATGAAATATTCGACCTCGACTAATACTCTGTAGCGGATTAGTGCATATTCCGAAAAATAGATGTCTAAAGCTTCTGCTTTATCTCTGTATCGCCCATCAACGGGTGAAATGGCAGTTAGTGAATTTAATCTCATATATAATCAATGTAATACGTCGCAAAATTAATGCTATTTTGTCGGAAATTGCACGAATTCGAACTTTTTTTTAATAAAATCGCTCATTTTATTTGCAGGTTTACAAAAAAGCAGTATCTTTGCATCGCTTTTGAGAAACAAACGTGTTTCGCCAACACCAAAAGCTTCCGGGTTCATAGCTCAGCTGGTTCAGAGCATCTGCCTTACAAGCAGAGGGTCATAGGTTCGAATCCTATTGGACCCACGGAATTTTACTAAATAATTGGGTTCATAGCTCAGCTGGTTCAGAGCATCTGCCTTACAAGCAGAGGGTCATAGG
>CAZHNZ010000168.1:0-158 GCA_964534355.1 uncultured Parabacteroides sp. | reverse complement strand
TTCGAATCCTATTGGACCCACAATTATTCGAAAGTCTTACATCCTTTGGGTTTGTGAGGCTTTTTTTGTTTGCATAAATTACTTATAATCTGAGTTCGGGATAAGGTGATTTTTCCCATTCAACATCAATAGAAGGTTTCTTTGGAAAGAAGCAGTAT
>CAZHNZ010000167.1:0-7308 GCA_964534355.1 uncultured Parabacteroides sp. | reverse complement strand
GGTTGGCCAATTCGGTCATTTCGGGCGTGGATGCCGTGTTGAAAAAGCACGGCAAAGCAATTGTGCTGGAAGATGATCTGGTTGTTTCGCCCGATTTTCTTACGTTTATGAATCAGGCACTTACCCTGTTTGTCGACAGAAAGGATATCTGGTCGGTGGCCGGATATTCACCGCCAATCGCACTGCCCGGAGGGTATCATTCGGATACATTTCTGCTCAAACGTGCCTCGTCGCACGGTTGGGGCACCTGGATAAACCGGTGGGAGAGGGTAGACTGGGATGTCTCTGATTTTCTGCTGTTTCGCCAAAATAGAGTAGCGCGTCGTGCTTTCGACGAAACGGGCAACGACATGTTTCGAACCCTCGGCCTGCAACAGGCTGGTCGTACCAATTCGTGGGCTATTCGCTTTTGTTACAGTCAGTTTAAACATGCCGCCTACACGGTCTATCCGGTGCAATCGAAAGTGCAGATAAACGGATACGGCGCCGGTGCCACACACACGGGTTTAGCCGATAAACGTCATTTCGTGTCGCTCTCTGCGCGCAAACTCACCATTAGCCCCCATATTTTGTACAACGAAGAGATTGGCACTGCTTTTCGCAAACATCAGGATTTGAGGAGTATAGCCAAAATTGGATTTTTTATGAGGCGCTACGGTTTAGGTTATCAAACTGCCCGAAATACCATTGTCTCTCTTCGTTCGTGCCTCAATTCTCTATTAAAAAAACTGTCGTTATGGCTCTGTTTCAACTGATTATTTCCGACCTGAGGCGATACCACCACGGCGGACGGTTCGAGTGGTTCGAGCCTTCCATACCGGTCATTGTGCTCTATCGCTTGTCGCATGCTGCGCGTTGCCTTCGTTTTGCACCGCTCAGAGGGGTGTTGTTGTTCTGCATCACACCGTTTTATATGTTTTTTTCGCTGATTTCGGGCATACACATAGCGCGTCAGGCGGTTATCGGGCCGGGACTGCGAATTTTTCATTTTGGCTGCATTGTTATTCATTCCGGTACCCGAATGGGCGAAAATTGCACCCTTCGTCACGGTGTCACACTGGGCAACCGACACACCGACAGCGATGCGCCCACGCTGGGCAATCATGTAGATGTGGGGGCCGGTGCAAAGGTATTGGGGTGTATATCTGTTGGCAATCATGTATCGGTGGGTGCCAATGCTGTGGTGCTCACCGATGTGCCCGATTATGCCGTAGCGGTGGGAGTGCCTGCGCGTGTTATTTTACGTAAATAATTGGATAATTATGGATGCAAATAATTTGAAAATCAACTCTCTGTCGGAGTTTCCGGTTTGTCCCACCCGGTCAGAGTCCGACGCGCTCAAAGGCGTTTTTATCCTTTTTGTGGTAGTGGCGCACAACGCATATCTGGTGCCTACTGCATCGGCTCTGCAACACTATTTCTACCAATTTCATTTCTTTACTTTCTTTATTTTGCCGTTCCTCTATCCGTCTCGCCGGCTATCGGCTAAGCGGGCCAACGATTATATATTTCGCTACTATGTACCCTATTTTTGGTTCTACGCAGCCACCTACATCGCCTACCACGTGGTGAAGGATAAGCCGTCGGATTTTCTGCTTTTCATCGCCCCGTTTTTCAGTGGCGAAATAAGCCGGCTCAAAGCGGCCACCGGTTTCCATTTTCTCTGGTTTCTGCCGGCATTTGCCGCTTTTACCTTGCTCAAAGATATCAGTTTTCAGGTGTACCAATGGGTGAAAATTCTCTTCTTTATGCTCGGATTGCTGGTGCATTTTGCTGTTTTTGCAGGTGGCCCCGATTATTACACCCTGCGCTCGGCGGTACCGCTTGCCATTGTTCAGGCCTTTTATTTCTATCCGATTGCTTTTATTACGGTCTGGTTGTTGCGCTATGTGCCGCATTTTAGGCTTTTGCCTGCTCATGCCCCGGTTTGCAAGGTCTATTGTTGTTTGCTATCGGCTTTTCTCTTCGTTTGGTTATCTCTTGATTTTTTTTCCGATGGAAAAGCAGAGTCATCCAACTATATCGAAGAGATTCGCAATATGTTCCTTCCTGTCTTTTTCTTCATTTTTTTCTATTTTTCACGCGGTGTTTGGAGTCGTTCAAAGTTAGTAAAGGCATTAGGTAAATTTTCTTTGCAAATTTATTTGTTGCATGTATTTGTTTATAATATTTTACTTATATTTGCACCCGAATTGTCAACTAATACAAATTTTGCGTTAGGGCTAATCCTCTTTCTGCTGACTTTAATTATTAGCTATATAATTGCATACTACGTTAATAACACATTGTTAATACGAAAAATAGTATTCCCTCGTGAACTATTCAAGTTAAATAATGTTTAGTAGAATAATGGCTTCTCTGAATGTTTTTTGCTTTTTAGAAGTCCTGAAATGATGTAATTATTTGTTGGCGTTCACTCAGATGTGGCAGTTTCCGTTTGGATCTACAAAACGTCAACGTGTTTATTAACGTGTTTTTATTCACCATTTAACCTGAACCGTGACATACCTTTCTATTTTCTGCAAACACTGTTTTGCACCTTGGTGTTTTGTGCCATTCGGTCTGTTCGACCGTTTTCGCTGCATATCTTTCTCGCTTTTTATACTCAACCTATACCTAAACCTTACATCTCATGAAAGTACTGATTATCCACAATGAGTACGGCAAGTACTGTGGAGAAGAGGCTGTTGTCCAAAGAATGGTCAATCTATTCAGACACAACGGCCATATTGTCCGAAAATTTACCCGATCGAGTGCCGAAATCCCCAAAATGCCATTGGGTAAGGCGCGTGCTTTCCTTTCGGCTTTGTACAATCCGTTTGCGATCAAGAAGCTGTCGACTATGCTCGACGACTACCGTCCCGACCTGGTCAACATCCACAATCTTTATCCTTTTATCTCACCTTTGGCACTGTTCGAAATCAGAAAAAGAGAGATTCCTGTGGTGATGACTGTCCACAATTTCAGACTGTTGTGTCCTTCCGGACTTTTTGCCCGACATGGCAAAACATGCGAGGAGTGCCTGTCGGGGGGAGAGTGGAACTGTGTGAAACACAATTGCGAAAACTCAATTTTCAAAAGCACCGGTTATGCGCTGCGCAATTGGGTGGCCCGTGTATCAGGGGCATACAGCAGTTGTGTGACGCGATACGCTTGCATCACCGACTTTCAGCGGCAGAAGATGATCAAAGCAGGTTTCGATCCTGCTAAAATTGTAGTAATTCCCAATTTCCTCGAAGAGATTCACCTCACAAACCGCATCAAGGGAGAATATGTGGGGTATGCCGGTCGCCTGAGTGCCGAAAAGGGTATCGACATGATTCTGGAACTGGCCCGCCGTCACCCCGAAATTCCGTTCAGACTGGCCGGCGAACTGCGACCGGGCAAAGAGTCGGAAGAATCCTTCGGTGCGTTGTTTGCTCATTTGCCCAATGTGAAATGGGTAGGGCATCTCACCGGACACAGGCTGCACGCGTTTTACCGGAATGCTGCTTTTATGGTCATGGCAAGCCATTGGTACGAAGGGTTTCCGATGAGTGTGCTCGATGCTGCCGGATACCGAAAAACAACCGTGGCACCCGAGCGGGCAGGGTTTTGCGAAATTATCGACTACGATCCGGAGTTTACCCCTTTCTACGACCGCACAGAAAGCAATACGCAGGAGTTTCACCTCGACACCATAGGCCGAAACAGTGGTTTGCTTTTCGAACCCGAGAATGCAGACGACTTCGAGCGCAAAGTGGTCTGGCTCTGGAATCATCCGCAGTGGGGCGAGCATCTGGGCGACAATGCGCACCGCAAGTTGCACCGTTACTATTCGGCCTTTGTAGTGAGCAAACAGTGGGAGTCGCTGGTCAAATCTATTGTCTCTGACAAACAGCCCGTTCCCGAACGAAAATACATGCCCCGCCTCAAATCCATCCAAACATTTCAACACCAACACAGCCATGAACGAGTTCTTCGGAATACGGTACGAGTTTGATAAACAGGTGGTTTGGCGTACCATCGACTACCTCATCAATATTCATGCCAAAGGGTACATCTGTGTAGCCGATGGCGTGGTTTTGTCGCACGCAAACACCAATCCGCAATACACACCCGTGCTCAATGCATCCATATTTTCGGTCTGCGACAGCAACTGGGTGCCGCTTTATCTGCGCCTGATTTATGGCAAAAGATACAATGCCTATTGCGGCAGCGAACTCTTTCGAGACATTATTGCCAAACGCAAATACAACATGGTTTTTGTGGGTGGTTCGGAAGAGATTCTCAACAACCTGAGGCAGAACATGGCCGCATTCGACAGGCAAATATTGCACATGAAGTTTCTCTCGCTTCCTTTCAATGAGGTGGCCGATTTTCACTACAACGCCATTGCCGAAGAGATCAACAACGCCTCACCCGACATTATCTGGGTGGCGTTGGGTGCACCCAAACAGGAGCTGTTTATGAATCGCCTTATTCCGCACATCGATCGGGGTGTGCTCATCGGGGTGGGGGCGGTCTTCAACTTCTTCTCGGGTATAGAGAGCCGAAAACGGGCGCCCGCCTGGATGATTAACAGTCGTCTGGAATGGTTTTACCGTGTCATTAAAGAACCCCGGAAACAGTTGTTCCGGGTCTTCAAAATTGTTCAGACTACACCGGGTATCCTTATTCGGGAGATCCGAAAATAATATATTGCGATGCTCAACCTACTCCTAACCTTAGCTACAGCTATCGGGCTTTCTATGTACTCTGTTTCGAGAGTACTCCGGCTCGCTCTGGCCCGAAATCTGGTCGATAAACCGGATTCCGTTCGTAAGATGCACGTTCGCAGCACTCCCGTTTTGGGAGGGCTCGGCGTGTTTATCGCTCTCTCTTTTGCCTTTACCGCTTTTTCGTTCAACAATATGCCCAAAGAGCTTATCCGTACTTTTGGCGGTATCATTGCGCTATTTGTTGTCGGGCTCAAAGACGATCTGCTGCCTTGCAAGCCCTGGCGCAGACTCGTTTATGAGTTTGTTGTCGCCTGGATGGTGGTGGTAGGGTCCTATCTGCGCCCCGATGCGCTCTTTCAACTGATTGGTATTTCTCCGGTTTCCGAAACGTCAAGCATTTTCCTCACTTGCCTGTTTATTGTAGGCACCATCAATGCCTACAATATGATTGATGGCATAGACGGTCTTCTTACCACGCTAAGCCTCTTTGGCTCATCCTGCTTTGCCCTTATTTTTTATCTGTATGCCGATTACCACTGGGCACAATTTGCCCTTGCACTGGCCGGCTCTCTACTCGGATTTCTGGTTTACAACACCCCACCGGCACGTATCTTTATGGGAGATAGCGGCTCTATGCTCGTCGGTGGTGCGTTTTCTATCATGACACTCCACATGCTCAGCTTCGATGCTCTAAGTACCGACTATTTCTATTTCCGCATTCCGCCTGTCATTGCGCTTTCCATTGTGGCATTGCCTGTTTTTGATATGGTAGTCATTTTTTTGGTTCGAATTTTTAGCGGACATTCACCTTTTGTGGGTGACCGACGTCATGCGCACCATCGCCTGATCGATCTTGGGTTCAATCACTTCACGGCCACATCTATTCTATTTCTTACCTATTGGGTCGTACTACTATCAGCCTATTTCATCCAATTGTCGCACAATCTGGTGGCATCCGGCCTTTTCACTCTTCTGCTGCTCTTCTCGTTCGAACTAATTCTGATTATTGTTCATAAATTCCGACTTCAGCATATCATTTTACACCGACCGTATCAATTGGCGCAAACTCACTGATTCTGTTTTGTCTTGTTTATATTAGATTTTATTTGTTACTTTGTCGCTCTATTTCCTTTTTTGGTAATTAGTACAATATAATGTATTCATATTTACGATGTTATTTCTGTAGAGAAAGCATTGTGATGTCGCAACTGGTTGTTTGTTAAGGTATTAATATTTAGTTATTTACTTTAAATGCAAATCGGTCATTAATGATTATGAATTGCATATATTTACTCATTCTGGCAAATAAACGATAAAAATATAGTCAAATGAATTTTACAGAATTAGAAATCCCGGGCTTGTGGCTCATTCAGGCCAAAAAATTTGGCGATGCCCGCGGTTATTTCATGGAATCTTTCAAAAAAGAGATGTTCGAAAAACACATCGGACAGGTCAATTTTATTCAGGACAACGAATCAAAATCATCCTACGGTGTTGTGCGTGGTCTACATTTTCAGAAAGGTGAATTCGCTCAGGCCAAACTCGTACGCGCTGTCGTTGGCTCTGTGCTCGATGTGGTGGTAGATATTCGCCCCGATTCTCCAACCTATGGCAAACACGTAGCTATTGAACTCACCGAAGAGAATGCGCTGCAACTTTTTATTCCACGTGGTCTTGCTCATGGTTTCGCCGTACTCAGTCCGTCCGCTATCTTCGGATACAAAGTTGACAATACTTACATGCCCTCTTCCGAAGGTTGCCTTCTGGCTACCGATCCGGCTCTTGGCATCGACTGGCAAATCCCCGAAAACGAATTCCTGATGTCCGACAAAGACAAAACCGGTTCGCTGCTCAAGGATTTGATTATTTAATTATCATTGGTATAAAAGTTTATTCAATTATAATGTAAAAAGAGATGAATTATAATTCGTCTCTTTTTTTTTCCTCATATCCCGGATGTAATATAAATCAATCCATCACCATTTCTCATTCGGTTGTCCACCGCTTTCAATACAATTATTAAATAATCAGTTTGATGAAATAGGTTGTTTAACGATTTCGAATAGCGTAATAATTGTGTCATTTTAATGATGCATTCATCCTGATCTACACAATAATTTATCTGTATTTTTCGTTTCTTTGGTGCTTTACCGAAAGAGTGAAATTTGTATTTGTTAAAATACATGTTTGATAATGTCGGATTAAGCTGTTAATTGCAGTTGATTTGATTTTTTTTAACGTCGATTGTGTTAAACGGTTGGGATTCGTTTATAATTTTGCACTCACTTTTCGGAAATGAAATATACAGAATTGATATAACCTGAAAAAACAGAAAATCTTAACAAAATAACATTATATAGGTATGAATCAAACAGTTGATATTAGAGCACTTAACGAGAAAATTGAGGCTAAAAGCTCGTTTGTAAACATGGTTTACATGGGTATGGACAATATGATTGTCGGTCAGAAGCATTTGGTAGAGTCGTTGTTGATCGGATTGTTGTCAAACCGTGACGTATTGCTGGAGGGTGTTCCGGGGTTTGGCAAAACGCAGGCGATTAAAAATCAGGCTTCGCTGATCGATGCCAAAAACAGCCGTATTAAGTTT
>CAZHNZ010000166.1:0-7407 GCA_964534355.1 uncultured Parabacteroides sp. | reverse complement strand
TGAGGGGCAATGTGTGTTTTTGTCTCAATGTTGGTTTTATGGGTATAAGAAATACAGTTGACAAGGTTTTGTTTGTGAGGATTTTGGTGGTTGGGGGATTGCATTTGACCGAAGGATGTGAAAAAAAACGATTATTGCGTGGATGAAGGCGACGATATGAGGGAGTAACTTCAGCGGCAGGGAAGTAGCGGATAGCCCGCAGCCGGCCACTATTGCCCGAATATGAGACAACGGTGAACCGGCGAGGACTATGAGCGGATAGCCCGGCCCGAGTGAGCGAGGGGCCGCCCTGATGAAAAAAAATATTATTTTTCGTTTTTGAGAAGCTGTTTGACGGCCGAGGCGGGAACGACGATGATGGTGCCGTGTTGCGCTTTATGGGGAAATGAAGAGCCTTTGATGTGAGTCCACGTGCTGAGATCGGGCGATGTGGCGAGCTGCATGCCATTGCCGGCGGGCTCATCCCAATAGAGCCACCAAAGATTGTCGTGGTGAAGCAGGCATTGACCTTCGGCCATCGACTTGACGGGATCGGGATTGCTGAAAATAGGCGAATGGGTGCCGGCTATGGGCGCCGAAGCGGGTGTAAAAGCGGGTTTGTCGAGGTCGGGGCCGGTGAAACTGAGGAAGAGATTTCGGCCCGGACGAACGGCGACATCGACGTTTCGGGAAACTTTTCCGACGTAGGCCCAACGGCTGTTTTTGGCATCGAAGCGCATAACGCCATCGATGGTGCTGAAGCCCTGATCGAAAAAGAGCTTGCCGGGGGTGAAGGATTTTCCGTCTTTGGTGCGTGTGATGTAGACACGGTTGTCGTATTGAGATGCGTTTTTGCCGCTGTTGTCGCTGCTATCGCGGTCTGTGCGCTCGCGTACCGTTGTAGAAGAGTAGAGGATGAAGTAATCCTTCTTTTTGGCATCCCAATGAATTTCGGGCGCCCATACGTTGTCGGGCAAATCGAGCGGATCGGTAACTTCAGAGAATGGGGAAACCATAACGGGCTTCGACCAATTGAGCAAATCGCGTGACTCGGCATAGCCGAAAACTTTGCCGGTCCAATGTGAGGTCCACACCATGCGGAAAAGGCCATCGCGGTAGATGATGGATGGATCGCGGGTTAGATTTTGCCCTTTCCAATCGGCGGGTGGCATGATGGGCTTGCCGTTGTTGGCTGTCTGAAAATTGCGACCATCTGTGCTCGTGGCAAGGAAAACCCCCTCAACGCCGTTGTCGCGAAAATAGGTGAACAGAAAGATGTTTTTTGATTTCGCTGAGGCAGATGCTAATGACGCAACGAGAAGATAAAAAATAAGTGTACGTTTCATTCTTTTAGTATTAGTGTGTTTAAATGTGTGTGCAAAAGTAGCAAAAAACAGGCGAATTACTGTATAAACCTGCGATGCAGTGTCGTACCATTATCCAAAACAAGCTCTAAGAGATAGACACCTGATGGCAGAGCCGGAAGCGGGAAAATAGTTTTGGGCTCTTCAAGAAGTACCGGTGAGCTGTATGCCAAAGCTCCGCCGATGGAATAAACCCGCATAGCAGCACCGGCGGCTGATAACCCGGAAATGGCAACAGTGAGTGGCTGACTGGCTTTGTTGGGAACCGGAAAGATAGTGATGTGGCTGCTGCCGGCATCGCTCTTTGCCGGTTGAATGGCAGATGGGGCCGATGTTTTTAGCAAAATGCGGGATGAATAGGGGTCGATAGTAATTGTGCCGGTGTAAACTTTTCCAAACACATCCTTGTAATAGGTATTGCCCAAATCGACCTGCTTAGCCACACCAGTGGTGTTGACCTCGAAGCGCATGGCTGTGGCGGGCGACTCCTGTGTAATGGAAACCTTTTGCAGCGAGATATTATCCAGATAAACAAGCTTTCCCTTGTCGTGAAGCGTAAAATAGATGTACTGCGAGGTGGCATCGTTGCTGAAACAGATGGGGACGCTATACTCTGTGCGGGTGGTGCTGGTTTTGTACATTTTGGGCGTGCTCATACCCGAAGTGGTATTGATGTGCAAAGTAGCAATATTTGAGTTTGACTTCATCGAGAACCTGAGCAGATAAACATCGCCCTCTTTGACTGTGCCGATTGAACGATAAAGCCTGACACTTGACGGCTTGGTGGCCGAGACCGGATTTGCCTGCGACAGGATAACGCAACCACCATCGAGGCCACTATTGGTCCAATAACAAGGGTTAGTAGTATTCTCTGAGTCGAATGACCATCCTGTCAGATCGGTATCAAATGTAGAATTTGAGGCAAAAAGATTAGTGCCCGGCGTGCCGTATGTGAAGGGCACTTCGCCTGTTTTGAGAACAGCATTCGGCTCGTATTTTTTCCACTGAACGGGGCCGTAGACCATCTTGCGGGATTTGGTGTAACCGCTGTCGCTGAGCAGCGTTATCATAGAGTCGAGGGCAAAGGGTTGCCAATAGTAGTTGCTATCCAACTTATTGAAATACTGCTGATAATTCCGCACCGAATAGGAAACTTCCATGGGCAGAGAGCTGTAATACTTTGAAGAAAAGACGATGTTTTGCGTGTTGCGGTGCCCGTGGTTGGTAAAAGGCGGAACGGTATCGACACTACGTCCCACATTGTAGCCGGTATAGGGATTAAATTCGGCATAATTACCAATATTGAACAACGTATTTTTGGTAATGGTCTGGAATGAGCCCGAATTAAGGCCGGCTCCGCCAATGCCGGCAATGCCCGGGTGAAGTCTTTCGAACGCATCGCTGTTGTAAAGCGTATTTTCGACAGCGGTGTGGTGGTGTGTCCCGTTGTTGAACAAAATGCCGTTGGTGTTGTAGAGTACATTCCGGCGAACGGTGTTTCGTTCGCTCAGGAAGTCGAAATAGACACCCGGCTGACGATTGAAACCATCGCCAGAATTGGTCCCTAAGCGATAGCCTATTCCATCGTGCAGATAGTTGTATTCCACCACATTGTTGCCATACACATTGCCCAAACCCGAAACAGAAGCCCATGTACCAAAGCTATAAATAGCCGCTCCGTCGAACTGACGCATGTTGAAATTGCTGATTTCGTTGTGGTGAATTTTATTGCCATATCCCTCGAAACGAATACCGATGTAGGAACAGCTATCGATGGTATTGTACGAGATATTTGCATTAGCACAGTAGAGAGAGATGGCATTGTTTCCGCCCGAACTACCATCGTTGCCCAAACCGGGGATAATGGCGTTTCGTTTGATCCGGTTGTTTGTCACCACAAAATTTGAGCTCATGGCTGTTGTCGCAACAGAAACATTGAAGATATCCTGAAAACTGTTTTTGTCGATGGTAATATTGCTGCTGGTGGTGCATCGAATACCATTCAACGAATTGCGGAAGTCGCAATTTACGATAGAAATATAATTTCCCGAGGGGATAGAGATAGCATAAGCGTTGGCATGTTCGAAAGACAAATCGCGGATGACGATACCCGAAATGGATGAAGAAAAGTTGACACAAGTACGGGCCCCACTCGCCTGCACTTTGTATGCCGATGGATTGACCGGGCTGTAAAGATAAATCTTCCGGGTAGCCGGATCGAAATACCACTCACCCTGACGGGTAAGGGTGGCCAAATGATTTTGTATAAAATAGCCATAACCACCGGAAATACCGTAAGCGGTATTTGATATCAGGGTGATTGTATCTTTGAGATGTTGCTTAATTTTTATCACATTTATGCTGTATGGTTTGGCATAAACGACACACTCGGCGCCGGTCCAGTCGCGGGTAGCGGAATTTAATGAGGCATCGCGAAACTTGTTTGAATTCCACGCCTGATCGTTGTACAGAAAACCATCGTTGGCGGCGGTAACATCGGGATATCGGCCCACCTGCTGTATTTTACCATTCAGAGTCAAATACCGGATTGCCGGTAACGTACCGGTATAATCGGCCACCCAAATTAGCGGGTTTGCCGCAGTAGCCGTCCAACTCGACAAAGTGACCGCGGTGTTGATGACCGGTTTTGCCCCCACTCCATAGCTTGCAAAGACAATCGGTCTGACCGAACTACCGGATTTGGTGATATTGAGCGAATCGGTAAATGTATCGCCACATTTGAAAAGGACAGAATCGCCAATGGTAAGGGTTGCCATTATGCTGTTTATTTTAGCAATGCTTTTCCACGGCGAAGAGACAGAGCCATCGGCTGCGTCGCTTCCGGCAGAAGAAGAGACGTAATAATTTTTGGCATTCAGAAATAAAAACGCACAGGAAAATAAAATCAGCAGGTGTAGTTTCTTCATAACAATAGATTTATTAAACTATACAAAAATAATAAGAACTACCCACACCTGACTGCATGTAATGATGCAATCTGTTATCTCTGTTGGTCAAAATGGGACAAATTAGGGCAATTCACACAAAAAACGACGAATTTGAAAGCGGCGGAATGAGTGGTAACCTCAGCGGCAGGGATAGTAGCGGATACCCCGCAGCCGGCCACAAATGCCCGAAAATGAGCAAAAAGGTGAACCGGCGAGGAGTATGAGCGGATAGCCCGGCCCGAGTGAGCGAGGGGCCGCCCTGAATTTATAAATCGAAAATTAGTTTTCCGTCGCGAACCAGTTTCACTTTGGTGCGGCCGTTTTCGCCTTTCGAGAAAAAGAACTCATCCTTTTGGTTGCTCCACTCCACACGCAGGCGGGTGCGGTTTTCGCTCCATGTAGTCTGTGGCATTTCTTCGCCGTGCATGTAGGGAACGATCAGCACCTTGAAGTTGGGGTCGGATGAGCGGGACGGTATGACGAGGCGCTTGCCGATATCCATGGTGCGCAGGTAGAACTGGTGCATGTCTTCGGTTTTGAGCTTTTCGATCACTTCGAGGCGTGGGTTGGGTTCGAGATTGGGGCGGGGTGCCGGGGTGCGCTCCAACACACGAACGAGCAGTTGCGGATCGCCTGTTTTTGGGGTGAAACGTCCGGCATCGCATTTTTCGCCGTTTGCATTGTCCACCTCTTTCATGTTTCGCTCCATGCGTTTGTCGCCCAACACAATGTCGTATTCGCCGGAAACGCCTTTGCCCGAAAAGCTGTTGAAGCCAATATTGAGCGCGGCAGCTCCCTGAGTTACCTCGACCAATTGCCTGATAGCCACCACTTCCACATCGAGCGGCATGGGCATATTCCATTCGTAAAGTCGCTCCTGATTATCTTTTTTCAGATCGTCCACTATGAGCATGTAGTTGTGCGTGCCTTTTACCAAACCGGCGGTGCGGAAAGCGTGCTCTACTTTATAGTTCGGCAAACGCATCGGCCAGGTGTCTTCTTTCCAAATCAATGGATTGGTAGCCATGTTTCCACCAAAATAGTCGGCCACTTTGCGCAGCGGATCGCGCTCGGGTTTTATACCGGGGTAATATTGCATAAGCTTTTTGGCCGATTCGCCGTAAACGCCGTTTTGCCATTTGTCGGCCACCTTTTTGCCCAACATAATATCCGCCACGGGCGATTTGAGCCACATCCAATCGAAAGCATATTTGTAGTCGATGATACCGAAAGTGGCCTCGGGCTTATCGACAAAGCCGAGCCATTGAGCCGGAACGGGAAAATATCCCTGTCCGCGACCGTCGATGGTGATGGCCGAGTGGTATTTGGTTTCGGTGCTTCGCCAACCATCCACCACCCACGGGCGACCGTTGGCAAACAACATAAAGTTGCCTTTGTCGGAATGGTCGTGCGACTGATAAAGCATGTCCTGACGACCATCGAACTGAAACATGACTCCATCGCGGCTCCACTTATCGCGGGCAATAAAGGATCCACGCTCGGGCGAGAAAAAGGTGTTTGGCAATTTCACCGGTGGAATGCCGTTGTATTCAGCCGCCGTTTTGACAGGGTCATTCACCACCAAAAAGGCACTGACATCGGGTATTTCGTCAATTTTGCGGGGCAGGGCATTGGCCAACAAATAATCGAGGCGGGTATCGTTGGGGAAATAATATTTCATATACATGAGCATGTACCAATTGAGGCGGGTGTTGCTGCCCGTGTCGCCGTGTGAACTCCACAGTGCATCGGGATTGGGTGCAAGCGCGTAAATTAACCAATCGGGAATGGCCCGAAAATGAGGATTGGCAAACAGATTGGTTTTTCCGCGACGCGAAATGGCCGTCATGTACTGCAATACATCGTAAAACGGACCAAAAGTATAAGTCATTCCTTCGGGACTCATGCCCTCCTGGGTAAAAGTATAGCTGAGATAATCGTGCGCTACCTCCACACCGCGGTCGTAAATGCGCTTATCGTAGCCCTGTTGACCTTCGGCAGCCAGGACCGCCAACGGATAGGAAATGGCCGAAGCGATGTGATTCCAACGACGCCAATGGGTGGGCAACTGCATACCGTCGCCATATTTGCCTTTGGTTTCACGCACCATGAAGTCGATGAACAGTTTTTTGTCAGCCTCCGACATGCCGGCAGCGGTAAAGTCGAAAAGTTTAGACATGCGGGCTCCACCGTAAACCGATTCTTTGACCATGGCTTCGAGCCCCGGCACCTGAGGTGTGGCGTCGATGTGGTACATCAGGGCTTTGAGCAGATTGGCTGAAACGGTTGCGGTCTCTTTCAACAAGGCTTTATCGTTAAACAATTGTGCCAAAAGCCCCTGTACTGAGAGGATATTGGTCAGACTGCGCAGATTGGCTTCGGACTCGGCTTCCACCGTTTGTCCGGCTAATAGCTTAGCATAAAGCTTGCCGGAAGCACCTTTACCCGCACGCATTTCGGCAATCTGAGCATTGGCCACTTTGAGCATTTGCCTTCCTGTTTCGGTCGTTTCGAGGCGGGATTTTATGGCCTGAAACTCGGCCGGAGAGGTGAGCAAGCGCGGATATATGCCTGCTTTGGGCGTTTTGCCAAATTTCGAAAAATCGAAACCGGCTGTGGCTGTATTTTGTATGGTAGCGTATGGATTTTTCCATTTGATAGTGCCATTGAGCACCTCATCGGCAGTGTAAGAGCGCGTGGGCATCTCGGCCATGCACGGGTCATTGGCTTGCAGGGTATCGTTGGCCCATCGCTTCGGGAATTGATAGTTTGCGGGCTGTTGCGCAAAAAGTATAGTGGATGATGCTAAAAAACAGAAAGCTGTAAGAAATAAGGGTGTTTTCATGAGATCCGATTTGGGTATTTGTAAAATGAATGACCGGTGCAAAAATAGTAAATGGTTGCAAGATATATTCAAAAAAATGTTGCAACCATTTATCTGAATGGGTCAGAATGATATTTTGTCAGATTAAATGCTTTCAAAATCCATATTAGATATATCCGACAATAGTCAGAAAACTCGTTCACCATCCAACCCCAACAACAAGTTCTTACATTTACTCTATTGCTTAATAAACTTACATTCATAACTTTTTGCCCCTTCCATTCGAAGATTA
>CAZHNZ010000165.1:0-7596 GCA_964534355.1 uncultured Parabacteroides sp. | reverse complement strand
GCATCTGACTGTTAATCAGAGGGTCGTAGGTTCAAGTCCTACCTGGAGAGCAAAAGAGTCTGCAAGTTAATTGCAGACTCTTTTTGTTTATCTGTATCTCTGATTCTTTATTATTATGCCGGTGAATCAGCGAAACTCTTCGTAAAACGCGCATACTGTTTCAATTCCTTTTAGCCATAAATCTACCGGATAGTTCTCGTTGGGCGAATGTATGGCATCTTGTTCGAGACCGAATCCCATGAGCACAGTTTTGGTTTGTAATACCTGTTCGAAAACGGCAATAATTGGTATGCTACCCCCTCTGCGAATGGCAAGTGGCTTTATTCCAAATGATTTTTCATATGCTTTTTCGGCTGCCTGATAGGCCGGAATGTCCAGCGGGCAGACGTATGCTTCGCCACCGTGAAGCGACTCAACTTTGATTTGCACGGCGTTCGGCACCTGACGTTCTAAATATTTTTTGACCAGCAGCGCTATTTTTTCGTGATTCTGGTGGGGTACCAGTCGGGTCGATATTTTGGCATAGGCCTTCGACGGCAATACGGTTTTGCTGCCTTCGCCGGTGTATCCTCCCCAAATTCCGCAGACATCAAAGGTGGGTCTTATAGCTGTTCGTTCGAGAGTACTATATCCTTTTTCTCCGGCTAGTTCTTTTACCTGCAATGCTTGTGCGTATGCTGTATCGCTGTGAGGTATGGCGGCCATCATTTCCCGTTCGCGAAGTGATACCTCTTCTACATCGTCGTAAAACCCGGGAATGGTTATTTGACCCTCTTCGTTGGTTATACCGGCGATCAGTTTACAAAGTGCATTGATAGGATTGGCTACCGCACCGCCAAAAATTCCGGAGTGTAAATCGCGACAAGGCCCGGTTATCTCTATTTGCCAATAGGCCAGACCCCGCAATCCGGTAGTGATACTGGGTGTTTCTATGCCGAGCATGCTGGTGTCCGAAACCAATATTGCATCAGCTTTCAGCATCTCTTTGTGGGTTTCGCAAAAGGCTTCCAGACTTGGCGAGCCTATCTCTTCTTCTCCTTCTATGATAAATTTTACATTGCATTTCAACAGACCGAGTCTGAGGGCTGTTTCGAACCCTTTTAACTGGATAAACGATTGTCCTTTGTCATCATCAGCTCCCCGGGCATATATTTTCCCTTCTCTGATGGTGGGCTCGAAAGGTGGGGAGAGCCATTTTTCCAGGGGTTCAGCGGGCATAACATCGTAATGTGCGTATATTAATACCGTTGGTGCATTTGTATCCATAATTTTCTCACCATAAACAACCGGATTTCCTGCTGTTTCAATTATTTCAGATTTCTCCAAGCCTGCCTGTGTCAATAATTCTTGCCATTTTTTTGCACACAATTGGATATCTGTATGGTGTAATGGCTGTGCACTTACTGATGGAATGCGAAGAAGTCCGAATAACTCTGATAAATAGCGGTCTTTATTTTCCTGAATGTATTGTTTGTAATTCATATTTTTTTTGTATATTTGATTTTTTATTTTTGTAAAAATAGCATTTCCTTATTCTTGTAAACAATATTGTGCTTGAAATTGTTATTATTTAAATAATTTTTGGTTTAGTTCTGTTTTTGTGTTGCTTATTCTCTTTTAATCAGAGCTTTAATATTAACTTGAAATATATTTTATTAATTATTTAAATCATTCAGCCATGAAAAAGTTTAATATTCTATCATTCTTAGCTCTGTTTATTGCGTTATTTTTGACTGCATGCCAATCAAAAACAGAGAAAAAAAATGAAAAAACCAACAAAAATATCATTATTGCGGTGATTCCGAAAATCGATAATGTAATTTTTGAACAAGTGAAGGAAAGTAGTATGAAGGCTGCTAAAGAATTGGGTATTACTGTTACCTGGGAGGCACCAACATCTATTAGTGTGGAAAAACAACAGGAATTAATAGAAAATCTGATTAAGTACAAAGTAGATGGGATTTTAATTAGCTGTAATGATGCCGAATTGCTTCAGGAGCCTATCAACAAAGCAGTACGTGCAGGGATTAAGGTTGCAACTTTCGACTCCGATTGTCCGAATAGCAGTCGTTCATTTTACATTGGCACCGATAATAAAAATGCCGGTCGTATTTGTGCTGAAACAATGCAGAAATTGTACCAGAATTCAAAACAGAAACCCGGTATGGTTGCTGTTTTAAGCGGAGGTATATCTGCGAATAATCTGGATGAAAGACTGAAAGGATTTAAAGCAGAGTGGGGGTGCAAGAATATCTCTGAGGTACTTTATTCTTATGAACAGGTTGACTACGGAAATGAATTGCTTACTTTTCATCTTCAAAACAATAAACAAGTGAATGGAATTCAGATGCTTTGGGGAGTACCGGCACTAGCCGGAGTTGATAGTATACCGGTACTGAATAGTTTTATCAATAATGGAGGTAAAGCTGTTTTCTTTGATGTTTCGAGAGCTTTATTGATGTATATTAAGAAACATCCGGAAAATACAGCAACTGTTAAACAGGATTTTCGGGCAATGGGATACAACGGTATTATGAACCTTTATGACGCGATAATGGGAAAACCTGTTAAAATTCAGATATTGTACGACGTAAAAGTAATCGATAAAACGAATGTTGACATCGAATTAAAACGAATGTAAATTCTTCTGTTAATTTATCGGTCGAGCCACTCCCTGAATTCATGTGTGCGTGCACTACTCACCAGAATTTCTTCTTTAGGGAGTGGCTCGATTGTTAGTTTTATGCGACTTTTCGATAATATACTGATTTTCTTAATGGATGAAAAAGAGATAAGATATTGTCTGTTTATCCTGAAAAATTCGTTCGGATCGAGTGATTCTTCCAGCTTGTCGAGAGAGAATTCAAGGGCGTAACTTCTTCCACCTGATGTGGCGAGAAAGGTGGATTTTTCTATCGAGTAGAAGTAGCCAATTTCAGTCGTTTTTACCGAAATCAGATTCTCACCGGCATAGACCAGAAATCGTTGTTTGTAGTTGCGTTGCTCTTTATCGAGCAATGTGGATAATAATTGTCTGTCAATGGTTGTCAGTGGTTGGGTCACTTTTTTGAATTTGAGAATACTTTTATTCAGTGCTTCAGATCGTATTGGCTTAAGTAAGTAATCTATACTGTTTAGCTCAAATGCTTTAATGGCATATTCGTCATATGCAGTCGTAAAAATGACCGGACAAGTCAATTCCACCGACTTGAATATGTCAAAACTAACACCATCACCCAGCTGGATATCCAGCATCATCAAATCAGGCGATGGATGTGTTTTTAAATATCTTACTGTCGATTCTATGCTGTCGCATATTTGTTCTATCTGAATATCGGGTTCTGCCTCGGTAAGCAGTTTAGATAGCCGTTTTGCTGCCGGCATCTCATCTTCTACAATCAATACTTTTATCATGATTTATTCTTTAACAGGGGGATATTTACTGAAAATATATGTTCGTCTGTATGTATCTTTACGTTGCCTTCCTGTGCAAACCGGTATCTGCCTTCGATATTTTTTAAACCATGGCCGGTGGATTCGTGGTCTTGCTTTTTTTGCAGATTATTGATTACTGTTACGCTTTTTTCGTCATCAAAAATTGTTACCTTCAACGGATGGCTGTGGGTGATGATATTGTGTTTTACACAGTTTTCTACCAGCATTTGAAGAGCCAAAGGGGGCAAGTGGGCGTTCAGAGAGACTCTGTTGATGGATACATCTACCTGAAAATTATCTCCAAATCTAAGCTTTTGAAGATTGATGTATTTCTCCAGATTTTCTATTTCCTCTTGCAGGGTTACCGTTTCGCGGGAACTGCTGAGAAGCACATACCTCAGATAATCAGACAAATCCTGCACATACTGTTCGGCTCGTGGGTTATTCTCGAGCAAACTCATCAGACTATTGAGGCTGTTAAAGAGAAAATGAGGATTTACCTGCGATTTCAGAGCGTTGTAGCGGGCTTCCAGGTTGTCTTTCTCGAGGCTGATGGATTTTGAAAAATTGAGTTGCCATTGTTTAAAGAAGAAATAGGCTTCATGCAGTGTGGTCATCAGAAAAGAGATGAGCATGGTAAACATGATGTCGCCCCCATGAAGTTTTAGCTCTTCCCAGAAATTATTGTTTTTTTCAAACGTAACCATAAAATTGCGTACCACAATAAATAACAGTAAAAAAGCGGTGATTGCTATGGTTTCAATAATCAGATGCTTCACCGGTACCTCTTCCCACGGATATTTTTTCCAGGTCCAGAATACAATCCCCATACATCCACTCCACAGTACGGCTGTATTGATGGCTGTTATCTTTATCATATTCAGAAATGTTGAATATTCACCCAATCCTATCACAAATACATAGCCAATTATGACTGTGACAATGGGTATGATAAACAGATAAAACTGCCATTTTTTGTAAAAATAGAATGGGATTTTTCCGGTCATAACTGCTTTGTTTATTGTGGTTTAAAAGTTTATTCTGTATAAAAACATGGGTAGAAAAGACTGCTGATATACCATGGCTATTTCACGTGTCTGATTATTGTATTGTTCTGTGAATACGTTTTGATTATTTGTCAGATTCTGTAAATCAAGTCCCCATTCCTGTGAAATTCGTCCTAAATTTTGCTTGAACCCAATTCGTAAATCGGATCTGAAATAGTCTTTATACTTCCCGGAATAGGCTTTGCTCCAGTCCCGTTTCTCTTCGCCGGCTATGAGTGATGCGTTCAGATCTATCGGGGTTCTGCGTCTGCCGCCCGACCAGACTGTACGTAAGTCGAGGGTTAAGTAGTTGCGTTTACCAACTTTCCATTCGTATCCGGTCAGAAAATTGGCTACATAATTGGTATTGAATGCTGTATTTCGCCAGACATTGTCGTAACCTTTGTATTTCGAATCAAACAAAGAGAGGGTGAGTAGTGCGTAATATCCCCGGCTCATAAACTTCTCTATGGTTAGCTCTACACCATAATTGTATCCTTTTCCTTTGTTAACCATACTGTCTAATGTCGGTACATAGTAGTCACTTCCTGCATTCAGCAGAGAGTATTGCTGCTCCGATGCAGATACTGGGGCGTTGTATAGTTGTTGATAGTACACCTCTGTCTTCACGCGGAATTGTTTGCTTATCATCCAGTCGTGTCCCACAACCCAATGATTTGAGCGGGTAAACTTCAAATTGCGGTTGTTCTCTTTGTAAGTGTTGTTTGCTTCATTGTATTGTTTGTAAAAATAGGTGCCCCGTGGCTGAATCTGACTGTGTAGTCCATAGCCAAAACTGATAGATTGATTGTGTCGAAACTGCCATTTTATACCGGCCCGGGGCTCTAACGCATTTTCATTGTTCAGATTATAATGCTGATAAAACAGACCGGTATTGAGTGTAACCAGATCGGTAAACTTGTGTTGCCAGTTGGCAAATCCTTTCAAAAGAACCGACGACTCATCATTCACCTGCGAAACCATCAATATCTGTTTGTATTTCCGGCTGTATGCAGAATCGTTGTACGAGGTCAGGTACTTATTCCACGAAAAACCGACTGTGATATTGTTTTGCGGATTAAATCTGTGTTTCAACTGCAACGATGCAGTCAGTTTATCTTCGTTCAGCTTTCCGGCATAACTCATGACATATTTCTTTGCATCATAGTCTACCGTGTCTACTAATGCGCTGGAGGTCGTATTTTGATACGAAACTGTGCTTCTCAGTTTTGTGTTTTCCGAGAACATATAGGTGTGGGTCAATGCGCCTACCCCTAATCCCGAACCAAAATCGGTACCTGTACCCACCTGATTGTGGCTGATCGCCTCTTCTTTATCAAAAGAACGCCCCAGTTGAATAAAGCTTTTTCCTAACAAGCCTATGACTTTGAAGCGACCCAGTTTGCGGGTCGGCAAATCGGCCAGAAATGTAAAGTCCTGATATTCAGGTATCGCTGTTCCTGTTCCCATATCAAGCCCCATCTGATTGACCAATTGTAGTGTCGAATAACGGTAGTCGGCTATAAATGAACCTTTGGGGTTGTTTTTACCCATCGGAATCGGGCCTTCAATGGCGGCCTCAAAGCCGTTGAAGCTGATTTGTCCGGTATATTCATATTTTTCTTTGTTCCCGGTCCGTAGATTGATGTCGAAAACCCCGGACAGAGCATTGCCGTATTCAGCCGGAAAAGCACCGGTCATAAAATCAGAGTTTGTTAATAGGTTGCTGTTAAGCATACTGACAGGTCCTCCGGTTGTTCCCTGTGCCCCGAAGTGGTTGGGGTTGGGCACTTCTATACCTTCTATACGCCAGAGAAGTCCCATTGGCGAATTCCCTCTGATGACTATGTCGTTACGGGAATCGTTTCCGGCTACAACACCGGCGTAATTGGCGACCATACGGGATGGGTCGCCAAGACTTCCGGCAAACCGTTCTGTTTCTTCCACACTGAAGGTCCGGGCACTAACGGTTGCCAGATCATTCAACGATTTTTGTTTGTCGATTGTTGCACGCACCACAATATCATTGAGCTTGGTTACCTTCTCTTCCAGTTTAAATGTCAATGCTATTTCTTTTCCTGAGCTAACCATTACGTTAGAAACAGTGGCTGTATTGTACCCGATAAATGAGGCTGTAAAAGAGATTCGTCCGGGTTGTATGTTTTTAAAGGTAAATTCACCGTTAATATCTGTAGTGCTACCAATAACCGGAGTGCTATTCAGTATAAAAACTGTGGCACCGGGCAGGGGAGCACCGGTAAAGGCGTCTGTTACAACACCACGCACATTCTGCCCTTTATTTTGTGCCCATCCGGAGACGGACAAAACAAAAATAATTAGGATGGAGCTGAGTAGTTTTTTCATATCGTATTCGTTTTTATTAATTTACGAATACAAAGTTATATGTGTCTGATATTTGTCGCAATTTTTTGTGGTTCAATGCGAAAAAAGGGGGATGAATGCCTTATTCAGCCCCCCTTTTGATTTTCGTTACTGTTTTATAATAATTTCCATCCCTTTCGTTATTGCCTTTTCATTCATGGGCAATAGTTTGTGATGGCGTTCAGGCAATGACTTTTTCAATCCAAGCAATACATTGGATAGTGTCACAATGGGTCTGATCTTCAGAAATCCACCCAAAATAATCATGTTGAATGCTTTCGTGTTGTCCATGGCCATCGCCGCATCCATCGCATCTATCCGATATATATTTATGTCTGTGCGTGTTGGGGGTTTCTGTATGCCATAACTATCGTATATCAGATTGCCTCCCGGTTTTACCTGTTTCTCAAATTTGTCTAACGATTGCTGATTGAGAATAATGGCTGTGTCAAAACTGTTCAATATGGGGGAGCTCACCATGGAGTCACTGACTATTACGGTTACGTTGGCTGTTCCACCCCGTTGCTCCGGGCCGTAGGAGGGCATCCAGCTAACCTCTTTGCCTTCCATCAGCCCAGAATAGGCTAATATTTTACCCATCGAAAGCACGCCTTGTCCGCCAAATCCGGCTATTATTAATTCTTCTGTCATCTTTATTATGTTTTAAGTTTTACGTTATACGTAATACGTTTTAAGTTATAAGTTTTAAGTTATAGGTTCTAAGTTATAAGTT
>CAZHNZ010000164.1:0-7689 GCA_964534355.1 uncultured Parabacteroides sp. | reverse complement strand
CAAAAGCGGCTTCAATCATCTGACTGAAGCCGCTTTATATTTTCGCTGCGCGATACTGCCAGCCAGAGGCCGGCTTTTAGCTTTGACATAGGCTGGAGCCTATTGACAAACGAGGGTTGAGATTTCAATCATCAGACTGAATCCGCAATCTTTTTGAATAACAATCTTCCGATTTATTCTTTTTTGTATTATCTTTGTGAGACATCAAAACAGGAATATTTTTTCAGACTAAAACAGCCCGTAATATGCACACAACCTACCACTTATCATCGGCGCAAGATATCAGTACCGATATATTGGATGCCATAAAAGCAACATTCAAATCAAAACCAATTACAATCATTGTCGAGGACGACAATGAGCCTTACACCGGGATAACGCCGGAAATGAAAGCCATTTTAGACGAACGGCTACAAGAAGATTCAGCAACTTATATCTCTGCCGAAGAGTCTATCGATAAACTCAGAAAAAAGTATGAAATATAAAATCACAATTTCTCTCCGTGCTCAGGAAGAAATTGAAGAAGCTATTGATTACTACCTATCATCCGGCACAAAAGCTCACTTACATCTGATAAATGAACTAAGCTCAATCTACAAAACATTGGCAAGCAACCCTTATTTTGAGATTAGATACAAAAACATCCGGTCTGTAAAAATCAGAAAATTTCCTTATTCTCTGTTCTTTATCATTAATGATGACAAAACCGTACATGTTCTTTCCTGTTTTCACAATAAAAGAAATCCCGGCAATAGACCGGATTATTAATCAACCAATAGCCATACCGCCAACACAACACCCCTCCCCTGTCCCGACGGGACTAAACCAGAAATAACCTCCGGTGAAGCCGCTGGTAAACACAGCCCAACGACACGAACCCGACAGCCCCGAAGGGGTTGAATAACGCGGATTGTGATATACCGATATTTTTTTGCTTACGCAAAAGCGGCTTCAATCTTCTGACTGAAACCGCTTTGTTCTTTATTCCACAGCACATTTCTGCGACTTATCGAACATTTGCTAAATATATTGCGATGAACTTTGCGTCCGACCTAACTGTACAGCAACGTTCTATGGTATATTCGGAACGTCGGAAGAAAACAGGCTCAATCTTTATCATTTTACAGTTATCGGAATCATCAGTATAGAATTAACCCTCTCATTGCCGATAACCAGAGCTTTAAACTTTACTTTTTTAAGTTTTTCAATTAACACCAAGCCAAGCCCTCCGGATACACCTTTAAGTATATTTATTTTAACCGGTTTCCCAAATTTGTTAATAAAGATTTGCATGACAACTTTCCCTGTTGTTAAACCGTCCAAATCCGATAACTGTTTGGCGATAATCTTTGAATTTTCAGCATAAAGAGATGAATTACTTTGATAAAAAAACTCATCTTTAAACCTGATTCTGTCAAACCCGTCGCCAGAATATTCTAGAATCTTATTTTTGAATCTTTCTCGTATCCCTTTGTTCATAATCGCTCTATAGCAATCGACACCATCTGAAATTATGCAACCACCGGATATGAGTTCTATATTATTTCTTTTCAGTATTTTCACGTTTGTATCCGGCGAAGATACAAACCCAAATTCGTATAATCTGAATCTTCCGGCTTTTAAGTCTTTAAGCGCCTGAGCTCTCATTTCAATACAAACAGAATCAACCTCTCTCTTTTTTGTTATCGTCTTTGCTCTATTGGATAATTGTCCATTTGCAAAAAAGATAATAGTCAGGAAAACAGTTGAGGCACAGAATATTTTTTTCATATATCTACATTATCAATAATTCAACTTTCGTAAAACTTATAACAGATCTACAAACAACAAAGAAGCAACATACAATTGTTTAATTTAGCCGAAAACAAGCAACTCTATATTACTAAAAAACACGAAGATAATTAAATTACAAAGATATAGAAAATCTATAAGAGATGTAATCCCATTTACATTTCAGTAAGAAAGCAATAGATTTCTGTAAGTAAAGATTGTTGCGGCATTCAGTTATTTCTTCCGACAAATAGAAAAGCAAGCCGCACCTTTGCAAGCATAAAGACAAACGACAACTATACCACACATTCGGCACAGGTATAGAGCTAACCCGCACTTAACCCGTATCTGTCCCGCATTAAACCCGCAGATATCCCGCATCTTAAAAGATACGGGTTATATTCGGGTTTGGTGCGGGTATTTTTCGAATAATGCGTAGGAGTGATGTGGATGTGGGGTATGGGTGGTGAGGTGAATATGTCAAGTAAAACAGAACGTTGACAAACAGCAATAGATTATCCTTTGAAATTATTCGGATTAATTGACCAACTAACAGATTTCAATCTTTCGAAAACTTCATTCAAGCTACTCAATAGCTGAACATCTGTAGGCAATTCACCATAAACCAAATCGGCAAAAGCCGTATTTATATGTTTCTGATCTGTCTCCATGTATTTTCGGCATCCGAAAAAACTATTGCTGTTGACGGGTGATTGATCAACCATTCGTTGTTGTTTCTGAAACTAACAATATCATCTGCAGAGACTTTCAACAGCATTGATTCGAAATCGGCACTCCCGAAAAACGCATATACATCGTCTATTGTCAATAGTTTATGAATATCATAAATGTGCCTTACTTTATTGCTGAGATCGGCAATCGGTTCGGGAGTAAAAGAGAAACGCACTAAGCTCATAATTTTTTCACAAAGCGTTCTTTCTTTACTTAGAATATTTACCTGAAATTGTTGAAGATTATATTCGTCAATCATCGCTGATTGACCGGTTGTCTCCATCATTTCTGCTACAAATGAATTTACATTGGCCGTGGTATAAGGACGGTTTCGGAGATTCGCTTCAATCGGGTCTTTAGCTGATTACCCGACTCTGTTCCGGTTTTTAAAAGTACTATATCAATATCTTCTGAGAAACGATCGATTACACTAAAACATTTGGACAAGGACGTGCCGCCTTTGAACACTGCATATTGTCCAACCTCAGACGTAAAAATAGCATGTAACGCGACTGTAACCCAATAATCTTTTTCAATGTATATTTCCGGGAGCTTCTTCAATTGTGCCGTTGCAACAATGGCATCTTTGTATAGCTCAATATTCTCGTGCAGCCTCATGTTTTATTTTAATTTCAGTTTCCAGTTAATTCCATTTGGAAGAAGAGTTTGTGGAATATTAAATTGGTATTCGGAAAAAGGATTTAAGCTGTTTATTAATGCCGTAATATTTGACTCAATATTGAATTTCTCCAGTATAGCCCCTAATAAAACTCTTACCCTGGGTGGATATTTCAGGGCTATTGTAATCAGATAGTTGAGTTCTTTATTACTTAATGAATTAAGCTTGTTTGCGAATAAAGTTAATGCAGATTCCGGATTTAAATCGGGTATTTGGTTAAAATCTTTGAGCGCATCCAGTAATTCAAGCAAATAGTAGTTCTCATCCGTTACATCTACATAACTTTTTACCGCCTTGCCCCTGATATTTCCGACTGATGCAAAAATGCGTTTATCGCGGCAGGCTATTTTAATCACTTTCGGTATTTGCGTAGTAAGACCCAATCGATTGTACAAACTGCCCCCGGTAATGTAGGCAATACGTTTTCCGTCTTCAAACAAATAAATTTTCAGCACTTCCTGCTCATTTGGCATCAGAGCGCCAAACACGGTTTTTTTTGGTTTATAAAAAACGCCGGAAGAGAGCCTGTTGATTATCTCTTTTTTGATTAGTCGCTCTAATGCCTTTGACGCTGCGGCATATTCAATCCTTTCGACCATCAGAGTTTGATAGTCGAAGGTTGTCCCTTCGGGTAGTTGCTGTATTTGCTGTACAATTTTTTGCGCTACTCTCATTGCCGGTTTGTTTTACTGAGCAAATATACAAAACATTCATAATATGTCAAGTAAACGGCGCATAAAACTTGACATTTTTCATATACGCTGCCTGTATTTTATTTTTCTAACAGAGTTCAGTTTCCTGATATTTTCTCTTAAATCATAGTTCCAGGATAGCAATAAATTTGGTATACGACGAAATAAGGGAGTAACTTTTTTGCGCGAAGGATAGCAGTGAAGAGCCCACAGCCGGAAGTAAAGGACCGATAGTGAGCCAAAAGATGAACCGGCAGTTAGAGACGATGTGCACATCGTCTCTTCAAAACGGATAGCCTGACCCGAGTGAGCGAGGGGCGTGCCCTGAAACCCCCAAAAATCAGAAATCGGCGATAAGACGCAGGTTTAGCTGGCGGGATGTGAGGTAGTTGGGCACGGCGTACTGGTTGTTGGCGATGTCGGTGACCCAGTAGTATGAGTTGGTGTTTTTGATGTCGAGGAGGTTGAATACGTCGAGGCCAATCCAGATGTTTTTGAAGTGACGAAGGATTGGTTTTTTCATCATTTTGTCTTCGCCACCCACGAGCATGCGCGACAGGCCGATATCGACGCGGCGGTAGGGTGGTGTTTTGAAGTATCCTTTTTCGCGGCCGGAGCGGGGTGCGGCTACGGGTAGACCGGCTGCCCAGATCATTTTGAGGTTGAGTTTGTATTTGGGGTTGGTGGGCCAATAGTCCTGAAAATAGAGCGAAAAGCTGTATGCCTGGTCGGTTGGACGGGGCACTTTGATGCCATTGATGGTCTCCTCTGAGTGCATGAGCGAGAAGCTGACCCACGAGTCGGTGCCGGGCACAAACTCGCCGAAGAGCTTGAAGTCGATGCCGGTGGCGTATCCGTTGGCCATGTTTTGGCCGTAGTAGCGGACGCGGACATTATCGACATTGTAGGGCACAAGGTTGGTGAGCCACTTGTAGTAGAGCTCGGCGGTGAGCTTGTAGGGGCTGCCATTGTGGCGGAAAAGGTAGTCTGTGCCGAGTACTATCTGGGTTGACTTTTGCGATTTTATGTTTTGGTTGAGCTGGATGATGTAGTTTCCGTTTTGATTGATGGTGTCGCGAAACTCTTTGTAGAAGGGTGCCTGATAATAGACTCCACCGGCGAGGCGAAAGACGAAATCGGTGCGCCAGTCGGGGGTGTATGAAGCGGCGAAACGGGGACTAAGGATGAGCTCGCGGTTGTAGTCCCAATACGAGGCACGAAGGCCGCCGGTGAGGGTGATGTTGCCGGAGGCGGTGGCAGCTTTGTAGCTATCCTGGAAGAAAGCGGACAGGCGTGTGGTGCTGACCTCGTTGTCGGAGGCGAGGTTGTAGAAAACGCTGACGCCATCGGGGGTGCGGGGCAGAGAGTAACCGGCTGAGTCGCGCATTTCCCACTCGTTTATTTTGTCCTTGAAGCGTTCGGACTGGATGGCGAGGCCCCATTGCAACTTGTTGCCGCCAAAGGTGTGCGCGCCCTGATGTTGCAGAGAGAGCACCTGCGCATTGAGGCGGTTGCGGGCGTGCTGATGAAAGGTACCGACACCCACCATTTCGCCCTCGTCGGCCTGTGAGCCATCGGCAGAGAGACTGAGATCGCTGAGCCAGTACTGTCCGGTGATGTCGTAGGTTTCGCGCTCGCGGGTGACAAAGGCCGAGGCGATGAGCGAAAGCAATGTTTTTTCGCCGGGGTGCGCATTGAGGGTGAGAGAGCCGAAACCGGTCTGGAATAGATCCTGCTCGCGACCGTCGAAATAGACTTTGAAGCGGCGCGCCGAGTTGAGGGTACCGAAAGAGGTGTTTCGCTCCTGCGGCACAAAGTTGTATTTGTTTTGCGAGATGTTGCCGAGGAAGCTGACATCGAACTTTTTGCTGAAAGTGTAGGTCAGGAAGGTTTGGTAATCGAAAAATGAGGGGTCGTATTCACCCTTCGTTTCGAGGGTCCCGAGCAGCGAGGTGTTTCGCTTGTATCGAATGCCGTGCATCTGCGAAAAACGCCCTGAAGCGTGGCCGAGGTAGGCAGTTCCGCCCATAAGACTGGCAGAGACAGAACCTTCGAAGGCTTCGGGCTTCTTGTAGGTGATATCGAGCACAGAAGACATTTTGTCGCCGTATCGGGCATCGAAACCGCCGGACGAGAAGTTGATTTCGCCCACCATATCGGGGTTGATAACGCTGAGGCCCTCTTGTTGTCCGGCCCGGATGAGCAGAGGACGATAAACCTCTACACCGTTGATATAGACGAGGTTTTCGTCGAAATTACCACCACGGACAGAGTATTGCGAGCTCAGTTCGTTGTTGGAGCTAACGCCGGCAAAAGTAACGATGAGCGACTCAATATTACCACCGGAGGCATCGGGCAGAAGTTTTATTTTTCGTTTATCGACCGACTGCATCATGTCTGTCTGGCGCTTGCGGGAGGTGACGGTGACCTCTTTGAGGCCGGCATCTTCGCCGGTGAGCGTGATGTTGAGCGAAAAGCTTTTTTTGGGTGCGGCAATGGTGCGGCTTGTTTTTTTGTATCCTAAGCAGGAGAAAATGAGGGTGATGGAGTCTTTTTGAGGTACCGACAGCTCGTAGTAACCGTTGTCGGCCGTCTGCACACCCGTGGTACTTCCCCACACAAGCACGCCTGCGCGGGCAATGCCCCGTTTGTTGATATCGGTAATAAAACCACTGATTTTGATTCTGTTCTGCGTGAAAGCGGCCACAGAGACAAACGATATAAGGGTGATAATGAGTAACTTCTTCATGTTATAAACAAAAATATAATTGCAGTAAATGTCTGATACCGGCAGAGCGGCGCCGGAAAAACCGACGTATAACCGATAACGCAGAAACGGGCAAAAAATTATACTTCGCATACCCCGGGGAGAAACAAAACCCGTGAATATGAGATATGTGATGCAAAAATAGGCTTTTTCGGTGAGGGAGAAAAACAGAAACTGAAAAAGTGGCGGAAAAGGCGGAATAACCGCCGCGAATTATCAATCTGCGAAATACAAATGCTACATTGTATTATTCTAATCCCTATCTTTGCAGTTGGATAAAAAAAAGAGAATATGAAGAGTTTCCAAGAACTACTGAAAAACAGACGAAGCACCCGGAAATATACCGGTGAACCACTGACACCCGAAGAGGTGGAACTGATACTGAAAGCCGGACTAATGGCACCATCGGGCAAAAGCAAAAACCCGTGGGAATTTGTAGTTATCGAAGAAAAAAGCCAACTGGAAAAACTGGCCGGCTGCAAGAAGTTCGGCGCAGGTATGCTGTCCCATGCGGCACTGGCCATAGTGGTGCTGGGAGATTTGTCGGTGAGCGACACCTGGGTAGAGGATGCCTCTATAGCCACCATACTGATGCAACTACAGGCCGAAGATCTGGGACTGGGCAGCTGCTGGGTACAGATACGCAGCCGCGAAACAGAACACGGCGAAAGTTCGGAAGATTTTGTGCGCGACATGCTGGAACTACCCCTGCAAATGCAGGTACTCTCCATCGTAGCACTGGGACGCAAAAACGAGCAGAAAGCGCCGATAGACGAAGAAAAACTGCAATGGGAGAAGGTGCACATCGGTAAATGGTAACAGACTATGGCGGGAAAAAGAGACGAAAATAAGCTGGCTACGGGCATTACCATTCTCACCATCGGCATATTGCATCTGGTGGACAAGATGCGTCTGGTAAATGTGGATTCGGCTGTGTGGAAAGAGGTGATGGACTGGCGCAGCTATGTGCTGTATGCCGCACTCTCGTTTTTAATTGTTAAAACAGATAAAAAAACCGGCATCGGACTGCTGATACTGGGCATTATCCT
>CAZHNZ010000163.1:0-7934 GCA_964534355.1 uncultured Parabacteroides sp. | reverse complement strand
TAATTACCCATCATAAAGATAAAACGGTATTGACACTTTTGAAAATGGATTCTGTGATAGAGCGCGATTTTGAAACCGTTACACCCAATCTGAATCTGGGCGATTTGGTAAAAATTATCTCCCGTTCTTCGCGGAATATCTATCCTGTGGTAGATGATACAAATGTTTTTTTGGGAATTGTTCTTCTTGATGATATTCGTAATATCATGTTTCGTCAGGAGTTATATTCCCGTTTTCAGGTTTCAACATTGATGATTTTTCCGCCTGCACGTATTGTTTTAGGAGATACAATGGTGAACGTTATGAAGGCATTTGACAAAAATCAGGCCTGGAATCTGCCTGTAGTTGATGAGGATGGAAAGTATATTGGCTTTGTATCGAAATCTAAAATATTTAATTCGTACCGGAAGGTTCTGGTACATTATTCAGAAGATTAATTTTTTTGTATGAAAAAAGATGAATTAAGAATTGTGTATATGGGTACTCCGGATTTTGCAGTGGAGCCCCTGAAATCGTTGTTTCTGGGAGGATACAACATTGTTGGTGTAATTACTATGCCAGATAAACAAGCGGGTAGAGGTATGAAATTAAAACATTCACCGGTCAAACAATTTGCTTTAGACAATCAGATTCCTGTATTGCAACCTGAAAAACTGAAAGATGATGTATTTCTATCAGAACTACGTTCGTGGAAGGCGGATTTGCAGATTGTTGTTGCTTTCAGAATGTTACCGGAAGTGGTTTGGAGCATGCCACGTTTGGGTACTTTTAATCTGCATGCATCTCTATTGCCTCAGTATCGAGGTGCAGCGCCTATCAATTGGGCAATAATTAATGGCGAAGCAGAAACAGGAATAACCACGTTCTTTTTAACACACGAAATTGATACCGGACACGTAATTTTTCAGGAACGTGTCGTAATCACTGATACGGATAATGCAGGGATCGTTCATGATAGATTAATGGTACTGGGCTCAGTTTTAGTATTGAAAACAGTAGATGTCATTTTGGAGGGCTCGGTATCCTCTATTTCGCAGGATAAAATGATTCCGGATAATTCAGCGTTAAAAATTGCACCCAAGATTTTTAAAGATACTTGCTGCATTGATTGGGGTAAAAATGTAAAACAGGTTTATGACTTTATTCGTGGATTGTCACCATATCCCGCTGCCTGGACTCATCTGGTCGGCGATAATGCAGAGGCAATCCCTATGAAAATATTTCAAGCAGAAAAAATTTATAAGAAACACAATTTTCCTATTGGTACAGTTGTGTGCGATGCAAAGCATTCTATTGATGTTGCCCTGTCGGATGGATTTATTCGTGTTTTAGATTTGCAGCTGGCGGGTAAGAAGAGAATGCCTACTACTGATTTTTTGAGGGGATACAAGTGGACGGAAGATTTGAGATTAGAGTAGGCCAAAAATTGTTATAGATTTGGTTTTAAAACGATTTGATTTGCAAAAACATTTCTTTTCGACGAAGAATAGTTATATTTGCGCCGTTTTTTAAAGAACATACAAATGAAAAGTAGTAAAGTAAAAGATTTGTCAGACGGACATTCTGGGATGAACAGAGTATCCGTTGCCGGTTTATTGGTCACCTTGGGTATCGTTTTTGGAGATATAGGTACCAGTCCGCTCTACGTTATGAAAGCCATTATTGGTGGAGGTACTCAATTGAATGAATTGCTCATTTATGGTGGAATATCTTGTATTTTTTGGACGTTAACACTTCAAACGACTATCAAATATGTCATTATTACACTCAGAGCTGATAATCATGGCGAGGGAGGAATATTTGCATTATTTGCTCTTATAAAGGAGAAAAGAACAGGTATTGCTATCCTCACGATGGTGGGTGGTAGTGCCTTGTTAGCCGATGGTATTATCACACCGGCTATTACAGTAACTTCTGCGGTGGAGGGTTTGAGGTTGATTAATCCCGATATTTCGGTGATTCCTATGGTATTAGTTATCCTTACTTCGCTCTTTTTTGTTCAACAGTTTGGTACTGACTTTATCGGAAAATCTTTTGGTCCAATCATGTTATTTTGGTTTGGGATGTTGGCCGTTTTGGGTTTAAATCATCTGGTGTTTTACCCCGATATCCTTCAGGCTGTTAACCCGGCATACGCCATTGAATTACTTACCAAATATCCGCATGGTTTATTGCTACTTGGAGCTGTTTTTCTGGCTACAACGGGTGCAGAAGCTCTCTATTCCGACTTGGGGCATTGTGGTATTAAGAATATCAGGATCTCCTGGATTTATGTAAAAATCACGCTTCTGCTTAACTATTTCGGACAAGGTGCCTGGATAATGACGCATTTGAGCGATGCCCAGAGTGTTAATCCTTTTTATTCTGTTATGCCTCCCTGGTTTCTGGTTCCCGGTATAATCATAGCAACGGCAGCTGCTGTTATCGCTAGTCAGGCATTGATTAGTGGTTCATATACGCTCATTAGTGAGGCTATCTCGCTTAATCTATGGCCTAAAATCAAAATATCATATCCTACAGAGGTGAAGGGACAGGTTTATATTCCTTTTGTCAATTGGTTTCTGTTTATTGGTTGTGTTTTTGTTGTGCTTTTCTTCAAAGAATCTGCTAATATGGAAGCTGCTTATGGGCTTTCTATTTCGATAACTATGATAATGACAACCCTGTTACTATGGCATTATTTACGTTCGGTAAATACATTTGTAGTTTTTCGTTACCTGCTTATTGCTGTTTTTATTACAATTGAGGCAACATTTTTAATTGCTAATTTTAATAAATTTTCGCATGGTGGTTGGTTTACAATTTTGATGGCATTTGGATTCTTTGCAGTTATGTATGGCTGGTATTTTGGTCGTAAAATCAAAAATCGTTACATCACTTTTGTTAGTTTGCGTAAATATATTGATATGTTCAGCGAATTAAGTGTTGATATGTCAGTTAATAAAATCGCAACTAATCTGGTATATATAACCAAGGCTAACCATCTGATGCAAATTGAAAATAAAATTATTTATTCAATATTCCGGAAACACCCAAAACGTGCTGATGTCTATTGGTTTTTGCATATAGATAGTTTAGATTCTCCTGATACATTTGAATATCAGGTGCATCATATCATACCAGGTACAGTAATTAAGGTTGATTTCCGTTTAGGTTTTAAGGTGGAGCGACGATTAAATCTCTATTTTCGTCAGGTTTTAGAGGATTTACAGGCTAGTGGTGAGATCAGTTTGCTCAGTCGATACGAGTCGCTGAAGAAGCATGAGTTTACCTCGGATTTTCTTTTTGTTAATCTGGATAGAGTTCTTACAAATGATTACAAGCTTCCGCCGTTGGAAAATTTTACGATGAGTCTTCATAACTCAATAAAAGGAATGAGTATTACTGACGTAACATCTCTTGGTCTGGATACAAGCTCGGTCATTGAAGAAAAAGTGCCGATAGTTATTGACCAGAAAATTTCAAAACGGATTCAACGGATTGACAAAATATAACGAAAAAGAGGATGTTCGAACTATTCTGACATCCTCTTTTTTTTATTCTTAATTCCTATTCTTTTACTATCTTAAGCACTTGATCCGGATACTCATCTAGTTTAAGCAAATATAATCCTTTAGGTAGCATTGTAATATTAGTCGTATTTATGCCGTTTTTCAGATTCATTCCTACCGTTTTTTTTCCAAATGAATCAAATATTGATGCTTTTAAACAATCCTGATTGCAGTTTATTTTAATGTTGAATTCATTTTTGCAGGGATTAGGGTATGAATGGCTAATGATCTTTTCTTCTTGTTTGAATTCGCTTATCATGTCCGGCAAATTGTGAAAGTAATCTTTAAAATCAAATCCACGCAGAGCAGCAGGTATTGTTATTATTGGCGATACAACTTTTTCATTCGTTATATATCCACTACCATCATCAAATAATAATACTCCTTCTGTTTGTCCAATTTGCGCTGCTGCACCGAGTTCAATACGTCGCTTATTGCCACTGAAATAGTGTCCGGGTCGATAGTCAAATAGTAGCCAGGCAAAGCATGTATAGTAGTTCATTGCAATTTCTTTGTAACCGACCAATATTACATTCCCATTTACCGGTGTAAAATCAGCATCTGTAATCAATCCGTTTGCGTCAAAGGTTTCTACTTTTGTCGCTATATATGTGCCAGAAACGGATGGTAAACGGTAATGGGTGCATTTTTTATTAAGCCAGTTCTTTGTGAATATATGGATTGAGTCGTTATCAAATATAATGGCCTCACAGTCAAAATTAGTTGCATTTTGAGAAGGAGAGAATTCTGTTTGATCCGAATACGAAAAAAATATCTTTTCCGCATTAACACTATCATTGAGGTGATTGGCAATTTCTGATTTTGAGATCTTTAAAATGCATAGGTCTTTTCTAGCTCCGGTTGCATTATTTCCACAATCGCCTATGAACAGATGTGTTTGGCTCTGAGCTATACATTCCCAATCTGTATTTGAAGCATTCTTAACAACTACATAACCGGCTATTTGTCCATTTTGAGGATTAATTTCATACAATCTGTTTTTATTGCCACTATCATTTATAGTCCAGTACTTGTTATTGAAATAAGTAAGTGCAGAGCTTTCATTCAGTTCATCAATCAGGTTGGTTTTAAATATCGGTGATTGCTGTGTTGATGCATACAGGCAGCTGCCATCATTTTGCTTTGCTGAAGGATTGTAATTGGTAGCATAACTGTCTGTACATCCGGATGTTTGACCAAATGAAGAAAGAATAGTGAAAGAAGATAATAACACACATGAAGTTAATTTCTGTTTCATAGTCGTTTTTTTTGTCAATATAATAAAACTATTTACACCAATCAAAACAAATCTAAATGAATTAATGTTTTATCAAATTAGACTTGGGCTGGTTTTTTAACGATTGGTGAATGAATACAAAAATAGAAAAATAATGATTACTGATACTAGAATATGGAATTTTTTTTTCGGAATTATTGCGACAATATTCTTTTTTTACTCTTGTGCTGATTCCACCGGAGGCCCCTTTCCAACCAAAAATGACTATAATTTTTTTATTTTTTCTGATATGGGTGCTACAGGTGAATTTACGTCTGATTTGGTTTCCCATACTGCGTCTGTTTTGGGTGACACTCTTCATCCCAGATTTATTATTTCTTCGGGAGATACTTTTCACGATAATGGCGTTAGGGATACTTCTGACCTATTTTGGAAAGTACGTTTCGAAAATGTTTTTAAAGGAAAATCATTACGTGTTGATTGGTTGCCTACCCTAGGAAATCATGAATACCTGGGCAATCCTCAGGCTTTGGTTGATTATTCTCTAAAAGAAGGACGTTGGAAAATGCCTTCCCGATATTATACTTTGGTAAAACATATTGATTCGAAAACTTCGCTGAGAATTGTTATTCTCGATACTTCACCATTTATTCAGAAATATAGAAAAAAAGAAATTTACAAAGAGGTGTTAAGTCAAAACCCTCAAAAACAGGTTTTGTGGTTAGACAGTGTACTTGCTTCTTCACACGAAACCTGGAAAATTGTTGTTGGACATCATCCGATTTATACTACAGATTTAGGTCACGGTGATACAGATGAGCTAATAAATGATATTGTCCCTCTTATTCGTAAATATAATATCGATTTTTATTTTTCCGGGCATGTTCATAGCTTTCAACATCTCAATAGGGAGGGGGTCGATTATATTGTAACCACTTCTGCCTGCAAGAAAAGATTGGCAACCCCCTGGTTTTTTACTAAGTATTATGCCACTTCGCTTGGTTTTACTTTATGTAGTATTAGTAATAGAGGATTTCGGGTTTCATTTATTAATGAGCAGGGAAAGGAAATTTATTCATATATCAAAACGCATTGATAATGAATGTAATATATAATTATTGTGTTTTTTGTTTCAAAAAAATGTTCCAAAAATTTGTAGATAAGAAGAAAAGCTGTATCTTTGCACCGCATTTGAGAAATGGCGCGATAGCTCAGCTGGTTAGAGCGCATGATTCATAATCATGAGGTCCCCAGTTCAATCCTGGGTCGCGCTACAAAAAGGAGTTACATTGATTTGTATCTCCTTTTTTATTTTAATTTTTTCTTTATCAGTTTGATATTCGAATCTCTTCACAGTCCCTTTTTTTGTTTAAAAATTCATGTTTCTTTGTTTATGTTTATCGAATGATCAACTATTTTTGTTCTACAATGTTGTTGAGGTAGATGTGTCTCAATTTCATGTTGCCAATTTATTTGTTGGGTTATCATATGTTTTGCGGATTTATACATTTCATCATAGAGGTGATTATTTCGTACTTTAACAGAAAAATTATTTTGTTATGATAATACGTCGTCTTAATTATTTGTGGTTGCTTTTTTTTGCTTTTTCTGCTTGTCAGACAAATGATAATATAGCACCATCACGCGAAATAAAGTTTATGGTATTTTCCGACCCTCATTATTTTGATACAGTACTTTTTTCTTATCCACCGAATTCATATTTTCAGGAGTATCTGAATAATGATCGGAAATTATTACTTCATGGGCCTGCTTTACTGGATGTTGTTATTCAAAATGCAATACTACAGAAACCTCGTTTTGTGATACTACCCGGAGATCTTACTAAGGATGGCGAACTGGTAAGTCATCAGTCTTTGGCACGACAATTTCGTAGATTAACAGATTGTGGTATTGCAGTCTATGTTATTCCCGGTAATCATGATATTAATAATCCGAATTCACGATCGTATCCCGGTGCGACTGTTCAAAAAACGGAAGCTATATCCCCCGATCAGTTTGTCTCTGTTTACAGTCATTGTGGTTATACTCAATCTATTCAAAGAGATAGTTTTTCGCTCAGCTATCTGGTGGAGCCAACGGATGGTTTATGGCTTTTGGCAATTGATGCGGCTGTTTATTCAACCAGCTTTCAGTCTGCTGGAAGGCTTTCTTCTTCTACGCTTAAATGGATTGATAATATCCAACGTCTTGCTCGTCTGCGGAATAAGATTCTTATAGCCATGATGCATCATGGTGTGGTTGAGCATTTTTCTGGTCAGAGTACTCTTTTTTCGGATTATTTGGTTTCTGATTGGGCTTCCATTGCTGATTCGTGGGCTTCAGCAGGAATGGGTGTTGTTTTTACCGGCCATTTTCACGCTAATGATATCGTGAAGCGGTCTTATGGTGCAAATTTTATTTTTGATATTCAAACGGGTAGTATTGTTTCATTTCCGTGTTCTTATCGTACGGTAGTTCTAAATTTAGATAGTAAGATAATGAGTTTTTCGTCAACTACGGCAACAAGCATTCCCGTTGGTTTTGATTTTCACGAAACAGATTTTACTAAGTATGCGCATCAGAATTTGTTTAGTGGCATTCGAGCATTGTCAGGAGCTATCCTTCAGGGGGCACCTTATTATCTTTCTGTTTCGCAAATTAGTTCAAATAGGATAGATTCAATTTTTTCAAATTCTTTTATGGCTCATTATAAAGGAAATGAAATACCATCAGTCGCAGATCGTGCAGATATTCAGTCGATCAATCGATTTTCGCCCGTTTTGGGCGTTGTTGTTAATTCTCTTTGGACTGATCTTTATCCTGCAGACGACAATATTTCTATAGATTTAAAATCAGGATCGGTCTATAATTCCTCTGTTTATCCATAGTTGTTTTGTTTGATTTAAGTTTTTTTTCATTATGTGTTATTCTTGTTTATGATTAGCGATAATTATACTTGGCTTTCACCAGGTTAATTATTTGTTGTATTCAGATTGGGTCCTTGAGCCCGGTTATGTGAAATCGATTTATCATATGCAATTCTTTTGGAATGATCTGGCAAAGAATCCGCACAAACAAAACCTTGTCAACAGTATTTCTTATACCCATAAAACCAACATTGAGACAAAAACACACATTGCCCCTCA
>CAZHNZ010000162.1:0-7954 GCA_964534355.1 uncultured Parabacteroides sp. | reverse complement strand
ATAAAGTGATTACCCATTTAAAATTCTACTGCTATGAAACGAGAAGTAAGCGGTGCATTGGCCTTTTTGGCCGGAGCAGCATTGGCCACAGGAGTAACCCTGCTGTTCACTACCGACAAAGGAGAAGAACTCCGTACCAAAGTAGCCGATTGGTTAAAAGAAAAAGGTATTAAATTGAAAGAGACTGAACTCGATGAGCTTATGGGGCGTATCTGGTCGAGAGGAAAAGCAAAAACTGCATCTGTGATGCCGGATGAACCATCAATGGGAGAATAATAATGGAGAGAGACGACATCAATGATTTTTCGCTTTTCGAAGGTACGCGCACGTATCTGAATGAACAAATAGCTCTGCTGAAATTAGAAACAATCGAAAAACTAACATTAATAGTGCAGGCAATACTGTTAATCCTGTTGGCGGTTATTCTGATTGGTGGGGCTTTGTTTTACCTGTCATTAGGCTTTATCTGGTGGTCTAAAGATGCTTTCGGTGGTTTCTTACCCGGTATATTTATTGTATGTGGCAGCTATTTGTTATTACTACTACTCATTTTTATATTCCGAAAATCATGGATTATAAACCCATTGGTCAGAGTATTCAGTAAGATATTTTTCTCACCCAACAATCATCCAACCGATAATGAATAGTAATATACCCACAGATAGATATTCCGCTCTGTCGAATCTGGAAGAGCTGAGACTTGAGAAGCTAAAGCTCAGGCTAAAAGTAAAAAAGCATGAACAAAAAGTAAAAGAGGAAATAGAAGAAATGACAGAACTGTTTCGGTTCTGGAGCTCTATTGCTTCTGCCGTTAAAGGGTTTATGTCTTATATACCCATCTTAAAAAGCATTCCGACAATATTGAAATTCATTAAGTTTTTTCGTAAGACATAGGGTTTTATCGTGCAAACAATTTTAGTTTTTTCGTTCATTCCATAAAAAATCGCTTGTTTAGCATAATTTACCGATTCAATTTTAATAAATTGTGGCGTTTGTCTTATCTTTGCAATATATAAGTAACTAAATGAAAAAAAACACACATTGCAGATACATACGGCACACATTGACAGGCATGTTATTATGTCTGTCTTTTGTTTTGAATGCACAGGATACAATTTTTCGTAAGGGCGAAAAACTGAAATTTAATGTTTACTATCAGTGGGGATTAATCTGGAAAAAGGCAGCAACAGCCACGTTATCGGCCAACGAAACCATTTTTCAGAGTAATCCGGCGTTGCACCTCCGGTTATCGGCATCTACTACCTCTTTTTTTGATAATTTCCTAAGGGTTCGGGACACCTTGCATGCCATTACCACCCCTCAACTTTTGCCTCTTTACTACAGTAAAAATACGCACGAAGGCGATTACAAAGCAAAAGACGAATTAACCTATGGATATCCCAATGGGAAAATAGTTACGCGTGCCCGGTTTTACAGAAATGGTGAATTGCGTGAGGATACAACTCTGGCACACAATTCAGGACGAAAGGTTTTTGATATGCTGAGCCTGTTTTATCACATCAGAACGCTTAATATTAATACCTTAAAAGAGAATCAGCCATTGGTGCTAACCGTTGTGTCAGGAAACAAACCTTACGAAATCAGAATTTCATTTTTGGGTGATGTTCAACTAAAAACGCCTGATAATAAAAAATACAATGCTTACAAGATTTCTATTATTCTTGAGACAAAAAAAGGTAAAAAGACAGAGCGTGAGGAAATGGAATTTTGGATGAGCCGCGATGAGAGAAGAGTGCCGATACAATTGTCGGGGAAATTGCCCATTGGCAGCCTGAGAGCTTTTTACGAGGGGGTAGAATAATGGACAGAATTATATGAAGCAGAAGTTCTCTTTCGCTAAACGTGCGTTGAGTTTCAGGTATGCCTGGCGCGGAATTTGTTTTCTGATCCGGAATGAGCACAATGCATGGTTGCATTTGTCGATACTCCTTATTGTGATAATGGCCGGATTTTATTATGATATAACACTCTCTGAGTGGATTCGAATTGTTGTGGTATCGGGGATGGTATTGGCTCTTGAGGCTGTAAATACGGCAATCGAAAAACTATGCGACCACATTATGCCCGACAAAAACGAAACAATTGCTGTGGTTAAAGATGTGGCAGCCGGTGCTGTTCTGATTGCGGCTATTTCCGCCGCCATAGTCGGATTGATAATCTTTTTACCCTATATTATTGCCTGATTTCAGAATATTGAATACAAAGATCGCCCAAAATGCTCTGAAAATCCTTCACGCTTGGATAGAGTAAATTGGCTCCTTCTTCCCAAAGTATCTCATCGTCAATCGGTCCGGTATTCACGGCAACGGTAAATACGCCTGCTGTAGAAGCCGATTTAACACCCAAAGGTGCATTTTCAACCACAATGGCTTCGTGTGCCTCTATGCCTGCCTTTTTTAATCCTTTAAGATAGGGCTCCGGGTGAGGTTTTCCCTGCAACACATCGTAGGCAGTCACCATCTTATCTTTCAAAAATACGTCCGGAAAATGTTTGTTGAGCCGTTCCAATAGCGAGTGCTGCCCAGAGCCGGTAACCAAAACAGGAATCAGCCCGGCCTTTTTAACGGTCATCAGCATTTCGTAGGCATAAGGCATGGGTTGGGCCTGTGGTAACTGATTAAATATAACAGATTTACGTTGGTATATCTCTTTTATCTCTTTTTCTGTGGCCTCCCGGTCAAAATGCATTTTGAATTTGCGGTTGATGGTATAGTTTCCCGTAGCCCCTTCAAACAGATAAAACTCCTCGCGGGTGCAGGGGATTCCGACTTCGCTGATTGCCTCGAACCAGGCCTCTGTATGATTTTTCATAGAATCAAACAGTACACCATCCATGTCGAATAGCACTGCTTTGATTTTCAGTGTTTTGCCCTTTGATTGATTGTATTTGTTTATGGCTTCCGCAACAGTTTTCATCTTCTTTCTTTATTAATCAATTCATGTAAAAATCATCTGTTAATCAAAACTCAATAAAAAACGCCAAGAAACAACAGAATATGCAAAGTATGCGTTGTTTCTCAGCGTTTTTTAAATCAGGTTATATCTATAATCTGGCTTTTATTGCTTGAGTTTCGGCTTCAAAGCCCGGTTTTTCGAGCAATGCAAACATATTCTTTTTGTAAGCCTCTACTCCGGGTTGGTCAAATGGATTAACTCCGAGGATGTAACCGCTGATTCCGCAGGCTTTTTCGAAGAAATAGATTAATTGTCCCAGATAATACTCATTGAGTTTAGGTAATTCGATTTTGATATTAGGAACTCCGCCATCAATGTGGGCAATTTGAGTTCCAAGTTCGGCCATTTTATTCACCTCGTCCACACCTTTACCGGCCAGGAAGTTCAATCCATCCAGATTTGCCTCATCCATTGGTACTTTGAACGAATGGTTGGGTGTTTTTACCGAAATAACTGTTTCGAAAATGGTACGTTCACCTTCCTGAATCCATTGTCCCATTGAGTGCAAATCAGTGGTGAAGTCAACGGCTGCGGGGAAAATTCCCTTGTTCTCTTTTCCTTCACTTTCTCCGTAAAGTTGCTTCCACCATTCTCCCACAAAATGTAGTTTGGGGTGATAATTGACCAGTATTTCTGTCTTTTTGCCTGTTGCATAAAGTTCATTGCGAACGGCCGCATATTGTGCTGCCGGGTTTTCGGCAAAAGGCGTTTCCAAACCACAAACCGATTCCATAGAAACAGCCCCTGCCACCAGTTGACGAATATCGCATCCGGCTACGGCAATTGGCAATAGACCAACCGGTGTCAATACAGAAAAACGACCACCTACATTATCGGGAATAACAAAAGTTTTGTATCCCTCTTGTGTGGCCAAAGTCCGCAAAGCGCCACGGGCAGAATCAGTAACAGCTACAATGCGCTCTTTTGCTTCTGCTTTGCCAACGGCCTGCTCCAATTGGCTTTTCAGCAATCGGAAAGCCAAAGCAGGCTCAGTAGTTGTTCCCGATTTAGAAATATTGATAATACCAAATTGCTTACCTTTCAGCAATTCGGTCAGTTCATACAGATAATCTTCTCCAATATTTTGACCGGCATATACCACAACCGGATTTTTGCGCTCAGTCAACAACCAATCAAAGCTGTTTGATACAGCATCGATAACCGCCTTTGCTCCCAAATAGCTGCCGCCGATACCTACTACCACAACAATATCGCAACGAGCACGCAGTTTTTGAGCAGTTGCTTCAATATCAGCAAATTCTGCCTCTGTGATTGATGTTGGCAAATTCAACCATCCCAGGAAATCGTTTCCTTTTCCGGTTCCGTTGTGCAATGCTTCGCTGCATTTTTTTACTTCGGCCTCGTATGCTGCCACTTTTTCTGACGAAACAAAGCCAAAAGCTTTGTCAATATTCAACGATATATTTTCCATAAAACAAATATTTATCAAATTTTTATCTGAAATTTTCCCGCATATTCCGTATTTCAATCAAAGGCATCTTCTTATTATACAACACATTATATACTGCGTCAAGAATAGGCATCTCCACATTGTATTTTTGGTTTATTTCCCGGATGCATTTTGTGCCATAGTAACCTTCGGCTATCATTTCCATTTCGATCTGAGCCGTTTTTACCGAATAGCCTTTACCAACCATAGTGCCAAATGTGTGATTGCGGCTAAACTTAGAGTAAGCCGTTACCAAAAGATCGCCCAGGTAGGCTGAGTCGCAAATGTTTCGTTTGCTCGGACAAACGGCATTGACAAAACGCTCCATCTCTTGTATGGCACTTGATACCAATACCGCCTGAAAGTTGTCTCCATATTTCAGCCCGTAGCAAATACCGGAAGCAATGGCATACACATTTTTCAAAACAGAAGAATATTCGAGTCCGAAAATGTCTTTCGAGATAGTCGTTTTTACAAAACTACAAGTAAGATTTTTGGCAAATACTTCTGCATTTTTGAGGTTGTTACACCCGATTGTCAGATAAGATAAGCGTTCGAGAGCGACCTCTTCTGCGTGGCAGGGGCCACCAATCACAGCTATTTGCTCCATCGGTATGTTGTAAAACTTCGACAAATATTCTGATACAATCAGATTTTCGTCGGGCACAATACCTTTGATGGCCGAAACCACAAACTTATCTGACAAGTTTGTTTTGAGCTTACTCAAATGTTGTTTCATATATGGCGAAGGCGTAACAAAAATCACAATATCAGAATTCTTTATAGCCAAATTGATATTTGAATAAAAATGAATCTGATTCATGTCAAATTTTACGCTTGTGAGATAAGCAGGATTGTGACCTAATCGCTTAAACTCCTCAATACGGTCTTTGCGACGCATATACCAATTGATGCTTGTATTGTTGTTAAGCACAAGTTTGGCAATGGCAGTCGCCCAGCTACCTCCTCCGATTATCGCTATTTTCCCTTTTAAATTCATAATAAAAGATTACTTAACAACAGCAAGAGCCTTTTCAACCCAGGTTGCGACCTGTTCGCCGGTCGGGTTTTGAAGTTCAAGCTTGTATTTCTTGTTCAGTCCGCACAAATCCTGAAACAATTTGTTGGGATTGGCCTGGCTCAGATCCTCAATGGTCAGGTAACCGGCTTTTTGAACCACTTGTACCCAATCCTGGGGCACGTCGATAGCTGTATATTTAGATGCAGGATCTTTCTTTTGTGTTTTTTCGAGCTTCATCTGCGGGAAAAGAAGCACCTCCTGGATGGTTGTTTGATTAGTCATCATCATAACCAATCTGTCCATACCAATACCGATACCGGCCGTAGGTGGCATACCGTACTCAAGCGCACGCAGGAAATCCTGATCGATAAACATGGCTTCATCATCTCCTTTTTCCGACAAGCGAAGTTGTTCTTCAAACCGTTCGCGCTGATCAATCGGATCATTCAACTCAGAATAAGCATTGGCCAACTCTTTGCCATTTACCATCAGCTCAAATCGCTCGGTCAGTGCCGGATTGTCTCTGTGCTTTTTGGTCAGAGGCGACATTTCTATCGGATAATCGGTTATAAATGTGGGTTGTATGTAGTTGCCTTCACATTTTTCCCCGAATATTTCATCAATCATTTTGCCTTTACCCATTGTTTCGTCGGCCTCGATATGCAACTGCTTGCAAACGTCGCGAAGCTGCGCTTCGTCCATTCCGTTGATATCAAATCCGGTAAATTCTTTGATGGCATCGAGCATGGTCACTCTCTTGAATGGCGCCTTAAAGCTGATTTGACGATCGCCAACCATTACTTCGGTGGTTCCGTTTACGGCCAAACAGATTTTTTCGATCATGTTTTCGGTAAATGTCATCATCCAATTGTAATCTTTGTACGACACATAGAGCTCCATCACTGTAAATTCAGGATTGTGGGTACGGTCCATTCCCTCGTTGCGGAAGTTGCGCGAAAATTCGTACACTCCCTCAAATCCACCAACAATTAGTCGTTTGAGATAGAGCTCGTTGGCGATACGCAAATAGAGCTCCATGTCCAATGTATTGTGATGCGTGGTGAACGGACGCGCGCTTGCACCACCCGGAATTGGCTGCAACACAGGTGTGTCAACCTCTACATAACCGTATGAGTTGATGTAGTTGCGCATGGTGTTGAACACCGTTGTGCGCTTCATGAAAATATCTTTTACGTTTTCGTTGACAATCAAATCGACATAGCGCTGACGATAACGCAACTCGGGGTCCGTAAAGGCATCGTATGTGACACCGTCTTTTACTTTTACAACCGGCAGAGGGCGCAATGATTTGGCTAAAAGAGTGATTTCCTGAGCATGAATGGTGATTTCTCCCATTTGAGTGCGGAAAACAAAACCTTTGATTCCAACATAATCACCTATATCAAGCAGACGTTTGAAAACGGTGTTGTACAACTCTTTGTCCTCACCCGGGCAAATATCATCGCGGGTCAGATAGACCTGAATTCTACCGTTCGAGTCCTTCAATTCGAAGAAAGAGGCCTTACCCATGATGCGGCGGGTCATTATTCTACCGGCTATCGTTACCACCTGAGGCTGTTCGACTCCGTCCACAAAATTATCTTTAATGTCATTCGTAAAAGCCGAAACGACAAACTCTTGTGCAGGATAAGGATCGACGCCCAAATTCCGCAATTCAGTCAAACTGTTACGTCTGATTATCTCTTGTTCACTTAGTTCTAATAGACTCATATTATTGGTAATAATTCAAAACTCGGCAAAAGTACAAAAAAAAGCCGTTACATGAAGTAAAAACTCCGTTTCTTAGAAAAAATAACAGAAGAAAAGGGGATAAATCCCCGCAAAAGTGGGTTTTTGAATGACGAAAGAAAAATGTTTGTATCTTTGTATTATTATAAAAAGATGCTTTATCACGGACAATTCAACGCAATGAATCAGAAAGTTTTACTTATCACACCACCCTTTACACAACTCAATACCCCCTATCCGGCTACGCCTTACCTGAAAGGATTTCTTAATACCAAAGGAATCCCCTGTTTTCAGGCAGATTTGGGGATTGAAGTGATTCTGTCCATTTTTTCGCATAAAGGGTTGAAATCGGTATTCGATTTATCTGAATCGGCAGGTAAGACTTTGTCTGAAAACGCGAAACGGATTTTGCGACTGAAATCAAAATATCTACAAACGATTGATTCGGTTATTGCATTTTTGCAGGGTAAAGATTCCACACTGGCGCACGCCATTTGCAGTGGAAGTTTTTTGCCCGAAGCCTCTCGCTTTACTGAGCAGAACGATGATTTGGATTGGGCTTTTGGTGCAATGGGACTGCATGACAAAGCCCGGCATTTGGCCACAAAATATCTCGAAGACATATCCGATTTGATTATAGAAGTCGTTGATCCTCAGTTTGGGTTTAGCCGGTATGCCGAAAGTCTGGGCCGGTGTGCTACCGATTTTGATGCAATCGATAAGCGGCTAAATGAACCGGATGGATGGATTGATCAACT
>CAZHNZ010000161.1:0-7972 GCA_964534355.1 uncultured Parabacteroides sp. | reverse complement strand
TTGAAAATCCTAATAATAAACAAAGGGTCGGAATGCAATTGCCTTTCGGCGAACGCTGTTTCCGACCTGACGGTGTCGCGATATTTTGCGGTATATCCGGGTCGATGGGGAATGAAAAATGGCTTTAAGAAGTTGTTTTTTTGTTTTAATTATTTGTTTTGACTCAAAAATATTTACTTTTGTATCGAAATTCAATATAATCTAACAAAAAAACAGCTCTTTTGCGCAAAGATGTCGAATATTAAAGCAAAATCGGAAGAGAATTTCAGAGCGGCACAACTACTTGCCAACGAAGAGCATAAGATGTTTTCTTCATCTATTCATTGCGCATATTATTCTTCTTTGTTATTGATAAAACATATCCTAAAACATTTTTGTTGTAAAGAGTATAGCCAATATGATAATGTAAATAAAGATTCGCACAACCTTCTGATAAATGACCTCACAAAAGATTTGGAATCAAAAAGCGAGATTATAAGGAAAGTGGATTTGAATAAGAATTTTAAGTTTCTTAAATGTCTGCGGGTAAAGGCAGATTACAGAGACACGATAATAAGCCAAAAAGAATCAGAAGAGGCGATAGAAAAGACAATTGAAGTCAGACAAATTTTAGAAAAAGTGTACAAGTGATGGAAACAACAGAATTTATTATTGATAGTCTCAAGAATATTCATGCGCAAATAAAGGGTATTATGATACGGTATGCGTATGATAAAGAGACCAATTTTCATATAGTGGAGGTATCGCCCGAATCTATCCGGAGGGGAAACATGGATTACATTATGCTTGAATCGCAATTGATAGATGAATTCTTTGAGAAGTTTCCGGAAGAAGATTTGCTGATCAGTGAAGAAAATGAATTGTTGAATATGAGCAATGTGGTCCAATGGTTTGGAAGTGAAACATTCAAAGTAGTGATTTTTGCAAATAAATCCGATCAAGAAATAGCATCATTAACAGACAAATCGAATGTTGTTTCTGATTTGATGGATTCGACAGACAATTACATCTTAGCAGCATAAACGTATGGCAGAAAAAGTAGCATCATTCAGGTTTGTAGGATACAGGATAACGAAGTCAACTATTCTAATGGATGCAGAATTAGAAATCAGTGATGATTTGGATGTTGAGTTTGCTCAAAGCGGAGCTGTAAATGAGGCAGAAAACAGATACAGGCATACGCTTAATATTATTATCCGGGACAAGAATAATGCCATTGATATTAATATTGAAGCCTTGGGTTTCTTTGAATTTGAAAAGGAGCTTGGGGAAGAGGAGAGAGCGCGGTTTTTCCGGATAAATGCACCGGCGATCATTTTCCCGTATATTCGGGCATATGTTTCGAGTATAACGTCATTATCGGGAATAAAGCCATTGATACTACCCACATTGAATTTGGCACAAAGACAATAAAACAAAAGAGGATGCAGGTTGCATCCCTGATCGGCGTAGCGCGGTAGTTGAGCAAAGTATCATGCAGCGAAAACATAAAGCGGTTTCAGTCAGATGATTGAAGCCGCTTTTGCGTAAGCAAAAAAAATGTTCGTGTATCCCGTTGCTAAAAACGGCATTTTTCTGCCGGATAACCGCCAATAAGCCACCCCGATTGCCGTAGCGTGCAATAAGCCTTTGCTCAACGACTGTGCTGCGGAATAAAAAATAAAAAAGCCGAAAGACTGAATAAAACCGCGGTTTTGTCGTTTATATAATCGGTTTTGCGGCTTAGTGGTAAAGGCAAAAGGGTCTGATTCAGGCTGAAATAGCTGTTTTTGAACTGAATCGGTGCACATTAGGTGTAGAATAACGGGGCCGGATAATTCATAATTAAATAAACTTTTCTATCTTTGCGCCACATTTTTTATATTTTGTAAGAAATACTCTATTTAAGGAAAATGAAGAACTACAAATTAATCAACAATCTTTTTGGCTGGATAACGTTTGCTGTATCGGCCGTTACCTATTTGCTCACCATTGAGCCAACGGCAAGTTTCTGGGATTGCGGTGAGTTTATCTCATCTGCATTTAAACTCGAAGTAGGCCACCCGCCGGGGGCGCCTTTCTTTATGCTGACCGGACGATTCTTTGCCAATTTTGCATCTGACCCTTCGGATGTGGCCCGTATGGTGAATGTGATGTCGGCCTTGTTGAGTGCACTGACTATTCTTTTCCTTTTCTGGAGTATCACTCACCTGGCTAAGAAGCTGGTGGTGAAGGGCGAAACGATGAGTGTGGCCAATTTGATTGTCATCATGGGCAGCGGATTGGTGGGTGCACTGGCCTATACATTTTCGGATACATTCTGGTTTTCGGCGGTTGAGGGTGAGGTTTATGCCTATTCTTCGTTTTTTACGGCCATTGTATTTTGGCTGATATTGAAATGGGAAGCCAATGCCGAAGAGTCGCACGCAGCCCGTTATATTGTGTTAATTGCTTATTTGACAGGTCTTTCGATAGGTGTTCACTTGCTGAATCTGCTTTGTATTCCGGCCATTGTATTGGTTTATTACTACAAAAAGAATCCGGAAGCCGACCTCAAAGGTTCACTCAAAGCGCTGTTGCTTTCGTTTGGATTGGTGGTGCTGGTGATGTACGGTATGATACCCGGACTGGTGAAGGTAGCCGGTGTTTTTGAGCTATTTTTTGTGAATACACTTAGTTTGCCCTACAACAGCGGACTTATTTTTTACCTGATTGTAGTTTCTGCTAGCATAGTGTGGGCGCTCTACGAGACCACGCAGGACAAAAACCGCAAGAAGGTGGCCATCTCATTTTCCGCAGCCATTGCATTGGTGGGTGTTCCCTTTTTGACAGATGGATTTGGTGGCCTTTTTCTGGGTCTGATTTTGTTGGGGGCGCTGACCTACTTCATTATCAATAACAAAAAAATTACAGCAGTAGTCCTCAATACCATTATGCTCTGTGTGATGGCCATCTTTATTGGTTACTCGTCATACGCACTGATTATTATACGTTCATTGGCCAATACCCCGATGGATCAGAATTCGCCCGAGCACATCTTTGAGCTGGGCAGATACCTCGGTCGTGAGCAGTACGGCGATCGTCCGTTGTTTTATGGCGAAACATTTGTGTCGGAAGTAGCCCGTGATCAAAATGGTGCTGCCATATCGACCAAAGGCGCACCCATTTATGCCCAAAAAATTAAGAAAAATGCCGCTGAAAAGGATGAGTATGTAATAACCGGCTATAAGGAAAAATACGAATTTGTTTCGGAAACCAAGATGCTTTTCCCGCGTATGTACAGTTCACAGAGTGAGCATGTTAACGCCTACAAAACATGGACAGATTTCAGAGGTAAAACTGTTACTTTCACCAATGGCGGCGAAACCAAGTCGGTGAGTATGCCTACTTTCTTTGAAAATATTAAATTCTTTGTGGCCTACCAAATGAACTTCATGTACTGGCGCTACTTTATGTGGAATTTCTCGGGTCGTCAGAGTGATGTGCAGGGAAATGGTGAAGTCGATAAAGGAAACTGGATAACCGGTATCAATGCGATAGATCAGTTTTTGGTGGGCGATCAGACTCTGTTGCCCGACGAAATGGCCAACAACAAAGGCCGTAATGTCTATTTCATGTTGCCTCTGTTGCTGGGTATCATCGGATTGCTGTTTCAGGCCTATTCGGGTAACAAAGGTATTCAGGGTTTCTGGGTAACCTTCTTCCTCTTCTTTATGACCGGATTAGCGATTGTGATATACCTCAATCAATATCCGTATCAACCCCGTGAGCGGGACTACGCTTATGCCGGTTCCTTCTACGCTTATACGATATGGATTGGTCTCGGGGTGGCGGGTATTGCCTCGTTTGTAGAGAAATATCTGAATAAAACGGTTTCCGCAGTGCTGGTTTCGTTGGTTTGTCTGGCGATACCGTTGCAAATGGCAGCTGAGAACTGGGACGATCACGACCGTTCGGGCCGTTATACCTGCCGCGATTTCGGGCACAACTACCTGGTATCCTGTCCGCCCAATGCCGTACTGTTTACCAATGGCGATAATGATACTTTCCCTCTCTGGTATTGTCAGGAAGTAGAAGGCATACGTACCGATGTGCGTGTATGTAACCTCAGCTACCTGCAAACAGACTGGTACATAGACCAAATGCGTCGTCCGGCCTACGATTCGAAACCATTGCCAATCGGCTTTAAACCGTGGCAATATGTGCAGGGCACCCGCGATGTGGTTTACATCAACCCCGAAACCGGTGAAGCCGACATGCGCGCCGCGCTGGATTTTGTGAAGTCTGATGATCCTGCTCTGAAAATCATTCAGGGCGATATGAAATATGACTATCTGCCGACCGACCACCTCTACCTGCCGGTGGACACAGCGGCGTTTGCCAAATCGGATGCTTATGTAAAAGGATATCCGATAGCCAAACGTATAGAGGTATCGCTCAAAGGAAGACCTTATATCGGTAAGCACGAAATGGTGATACTCGATATGCTGGCCAACAGCGAATGGAAACGTCCGATATGCTATGCGGTAACCGTGGGTGGTGAGAGCTACCTCAATCTGAATAAATATTTCAGTCTGCAAGGGTTGGCCTACCGTGTTTTGCCACAGGAATTTGGCGAAGAGGGTGGTGTGAATACCGACCTGGCCTACGACAATATGGTGAATAAATTTAAGTGGGGTGGTATTGAGAATCCGAAGGTCTATCTGGATGAAAACAATCTGCGCATGTGTCGTACTTTCCGCTATATGTTTGCCCGACTGGTAAACGCATTGATACTGGAAGGCAAAAACGCAAAAGCGGTGCAGGCCCTCGACCATTGTCAGAAAGTAATACCTTCGAATACCGTTTCGCACGATTATGCTTCGTTGTCGTTTGTTGATGCCTACTTCAAACTGGGTCAAAAACAAAAGGCTACCCAAATTGGCGAAGAGATTCTGAAAGAAGCAGAGCAGAATTTGCGCTGGTACAATTCGTTGTCGCCCGGTAAACGCAGTTCGGTGGCCAACAATATCGGACATAACCTGGCTGTGATGCAAAATGTGCTTCAAATGTATTCGACTTTTGCGCCACAAATGGCTCAAAAACACCTTCCTGCCTTTCAGTTATACAGTGCGGGATGGGGTGCAAAATAAATAAATAGATTCATGTTGATAGAACGACCGCCATTGTTATACAGGCTTCTTTTTCCGGGGGCAGTATGGCGAATACCTTCCAAAAACAAGTGTGTATATCTCACATTTGATGATGGGCCAATACCTGAGGTAACACCTTGGGTATTGAGCGTTTTAGAAAAGTATGATATAAAGGCCACTTTCTTCTGTGTGGGCGAAAATGTGATAAAGCATCCCGACGTTTACGACGCCGTATTGGCTGCGGGGCACAAAACCGGCAATCATACCTACAACCATTTGCAGGGATTGCGCACGCTGACATCGCGTTTTATAGCCAATACGATAAAGGCATCGCAGGTGATAGACAGCCGGTTGTTCAGACCACCGCACGGGCACATCAGGTTGCCGCAGTTCTGGCAATTGAAGCGCAGTTATCAGATTGTGATGTGGGATTTGGTGACGCGCGATTACAGCAAAAAACGCAACGGGGAACAGGTGCTGGAAACGGTGAAGAAATATACCCGCAATGGCTCGATCATTGTGTTTCACGATTCGCTGAAATCGCAAAAGAATCTGCAATATGCTCTGCCCAAAGCCATTGAGTGGCTATTAGCAGAAGGGTATGAATTCAGACTATTGCCCACTATTGGCGAGTACAGAAGTGCAGCCCAAAGAGCGGTAGCGGAAGAACGTCAGCAAAGAGCTGTATAAAAACGAAAGTTGAACAACGGGCGAGAGAGAGAAAAGAGAAGATTTTTATATACGCAAAAACAGGAATAAGATGAAAACGATACACAGCAATCAGCAGGCAGATGCCGAGAAAGTAATAGAGAAATGCAAGGTCTGTTTTATTGGGTTGGCCGATACAGATGGTATGCCGTATGTGTTGCCGATGAATTTCGGGTATCGTCCCGGCTTTGTCTATCTGCACTCGGGACCCGAGGGGACACACCTGGATGTGCTGTCGCGCAACAATCAGATATGCATCACATTCAGCCGGGGTGAAGACCTGGTGTATCAGCACGAAGAGGTGGCATGCAGTTACAGTATGCGCTCGGAATGTGCGATTTGTCGCGGTAGGGTAGAGTATGTAGAAGATATTGAAGAGAAGACCGAAATCATGAACATCATGATGGCCAACTATTCGAAAAGAGAATTTACCTATTCGTTGCCCGCGATAAGCAATGTGAAGGTGTGGCGTGTGCCGGTAGATTCGTACAGCATGAAGACGCTGGGACTGACGCACAAAGAGTATCTGAGTAAAACCATTGAAAAAAAGCAGGACTAAACGATGAAGATAATTTTGATTTGTGTGCTGGTATTGATTTGCGCCTTGCGGATAGCGGCGCAGAATCCGGATATTGATATGGTTCAGTATGTGAACGGACACAGAAATCATTTTATGGACAGGTCGATGAGAGAGATCACGAACAGCGCAACCCCTGTGCTGTTGATTACCCCTGTGGCGATACTGGCGACGGGCCTGGCGACAGACGACCCCGATGTGGTGCAGAAGCTATCTGTGTATGCCGGTTCGGTGGTGATGGCGGGCATACTCTCGTCGTCGATGAAGCTGGCCGTGAGGCGCAACAGACCCTTTGAAGATTACCCCGAAAGTGTGACCAAGCTATCGTCGGGCGGAAGCTATTCGTTTCCGTCGGGGCATACGTCGGCTGCCTTTTCGTCGGCCACGGCGCTGAGTCTGGTCTATCCGAAATGGTATGTGGTGGCGCCGGCCATGACGTGGGCCGGACTGGTTGGTTATTCGCGCGTTTATCTGGGTGTGCACTACCCGAGCGATGTGCTGGCCGGTGCGCTGGTAGGATCGGGAAGCGCGTTTGCATCGTATTATATCAACAAGAAATTTTTCACGAAAAAGCCCAAAAAGGTGAGCCTCGCATTGAGTTGTTATTGAAATCCCCCCCCGGCACGCCCAAAAGATAAAATAAAAAAAGACAAAAAATAATATTCAGATATATGATTGAGATTGGTAAGTTTAATGTTTTGACGGTTTTGCGCAGGGCATCGGTGGGTTTGTATTTGGGGGACGAGGACGGAAAAGAGGTGCTTTTGCCCAACAAATATGTGAGCGACCGCGAGGTGAACGAGGGCGATATGCTGGAAGTTTTTGTGTATCGCGACAGTGAAGACCGGTTGATATCTGTGACAACAAGGCCGTTGATAGAACTGAATCAGTTTGCGTATCTGGAAGTGAAGGATGTGAATGAATTTGGCGCGTTTCTGGACTGGGGAATGGAAAAAGATCTGTTTGTGCCCTATCGGGAACAGATGCGCAAGATGGAAGAAGACCGTTCGTATATGGTGTATATGTTTCGGGATGAGGCGACCGACCGGCTGGTGGCATCGGCCAAAATCAATAAGTTTTTTGATAATGCAAACCTCGATGTGAAGGTGGGCGATGAGGTGGAAATTGTGATTTGGACGGTGACCGAGCTTGGTGTACGGGTGATTGTAAACAACCGCTTCAAGGGAATGATTTTTCACAACGAGATATTTACGCATTTGAATCTGGGCGATAAGAGAAAGGCCTATATCCGGAATATTCGCGAGGATAATCAGCTGGATGTGGTGCTCGAAAAGCCCGGTTATGAGGCCGTTGAACCCAATGCGGCCAAAATACTGGAACGGCTGAAAGAGACCGGTGGCTTTTTGTCTCTGACGGATAAAAGCGACCCTATACACATTTATCAGCAGCTGGAAATGAGCAAAAAACTGTTTAAAAAGGCCATTGGTGCACTCTACAAACAGAAGTTGATTGTGCTGGAAGAAGAGGGGATAAGGCTGGTGGAATAGGCTGCCCGAAACGTGACTCTGACCGTTTGTTACTCTGTTCAATCTCAATTATCTCTACATACGATGAA
>CAZHNZ010000160.1:0-7990 GCA_964534355.1 uncultured Parabacteroides sp. | reverse complement strand
CTGTTACTGATGATATTAACAAGGGAAGAACCGAAGTCATGGTTAAATCAAGCATCAACACTTCCAGCGTAAAAACCAAACCAGCTATGGGTGCCTTAAAAATACCGGAAATTGCTCCGGCTGCACCACACCCTAACAAAAGCATCATAGAGCGTGGCTCAACCTTGAAAAACTGCCCCAGATTAGAACCGATAGCAGCACCAGTATATACAATAGGTGCCTCAGCACCCACAGAGCCTCCAAATCCAATAGTTACAGAGCTGGTAAGCACAGATGAATAGGTATTATGAAGCTTTATCCGACTATTTCGACGCGAAAAAGCGTATAAAATACGAGTTACACCGTGACTAATATCATCCTTGATAACTTTTCGGACTAGTAATCCTGAAAGAAATATGCCCAAAGCCGGAAAAAAAAGATAGATTACATTGACATTCTTTATGTCGGCACCCGATATAATTAGCGAATGTATGATATGGATCAGCCATTTTAATAATGCTGCTGCCAACGAAGCGCCAATTCCAATAAAGAAACTCAAAAGCAAAATCAATTGCTTATCCGTCACATACTTCTGTCTCAGAAGCAAAATCTTCAAATACCAATCTGATTTTATCATTCTTACTTTTTATTAATATGCGACTAAATTCCCTTACCTGTAAACACTGTTTTTATAGTGTAAATCAGTATTTTAATATCAACAAACAACGAAAGGTTTTCAATATATAAAATATCGAACTCAAGTCTTTTAATCATTTCATTCACATTTTGAGCATATCCGTATTTGACCATTCCCCACGAAGTGATACCAGGTTTTACCTTATGCAACAAATAATAGAATGGGGCCTTTTTAACAATTTGATCAACAAAATATTTTCGTTCCGGACGAGGTCCAACAATAGCCATCTCTCCTTTTAAAACATTCAAAAACTGTGGCAGTTCATCGAGTCTATACTTACGTAGAAATTTCCCAAATGGTGTTACCCTCTCATCATTACTACTCGATAACACAGGAACGCCGTCTACTTCAGACTGTTGGTACATCGAACGAAATTTATAGATTAAAAAAGGTTTGCCCAAATAACCAATTCGCTCTTGTTTATAAAATACACTCCCTTTTGAATCAAGTTTGATACGAATAGCGATATAGACCATCAAAGGGGATAAAACAATTAGAGCAACTAACGCAAAAAGCAAATCAGCACTCTCTTTGATATTCTTTTCCCATTCGCGAAGACTTATACCTGTAACATCAATTAAAGGTGCACCATATATGGTATTCATACGAACTCGTCCGGCCAGTAAATCATATTTCTCAGGAACAACCTTTATTGGCAAGTTATATTTGTAAATCGGGTAGACTGATGCTATCAATTTCTCGCTTCTTGTATCATCATTCGCAACAATTATTTCTTCTATTCCATATTTATCTATAATATCAGACATCTGGTCAATGTTACCTAAAACAAGAGATTGACTCACCCGAATCGGATGAGAATCACTACTGATACAACCGACGATTCGATATCCAAGTGATTTACTCATCCCATTCAATTCCTGAATAATGGAATTTGCTTTACTACCTGTTCCGACAACCAAAGTGTTGAAACCCCATTTTCGCTGATGAATACGATTGGTAAGCGTCTGAGTAATGATGATTCTGGGAATGTATGTAAAAAAAAATAAAAGCAGAAATAATGCAGAAATAAGTAAATAATAGATACTATAATCTTTTGGCAGATCGTTGATTATAACCATAAAGAATAGCAAAATTGCAGATATCAATGAAGAATAGAAAGTAGAGACTAACTCCGACAATCGTGATTTTCGAAACGGATTATTGTAATACCCTGAGTAGTAAAAGATTATCAGTGTAAAAAGAGGCGCCAGAAGTTGCCCCCATAGGATCTGCTTCCAAAGCAAAAAGCTACCCAACGAATTAAAATCTCCCTTTGCATCGATGTGATAACGCAAAACATTAAACAGAAGCCACGCTGCTGATACAGCCAACAAATCTGCAAAAAGATATTTCAATATCTGGATAGTTTTTTTCACCGTACTATTTTCGGATTATTTGAATCAAGCCGCCATCTCCAAGCTTAATAATGCTGGAAGGCTGTGGTTTACTCAAATCATTTTGCCTGAAGCCAACAACATAATCGACAGCCTTCACTATCTCAGGTGAAATTTCGGAATAGTTTAATGGTGTGGGTTCACCACTAATATTGGCAGAGGTGGAAACAATAGGTTTACGAAATCTTTCGCATAATTTACGCGAAAAATCCTCGTTCGTAATACGGATACCCACGCTACCATCTTCAGCAATCAAATTAGGAGCCAAAAACTGTGCACCTGAAAAAATGATTGTCAGAGGTTTATCTGCTAATTCGATCAAATCCCAGGCTATATCGGGAACAACCTTAACATAGCTTTCTATTTTAGCCGCATTATCGGTAAGCACAATCAATGCCTTATTATCAATGCGTTTTTTAATTTCATACACCTTTTTTACCGCCAACTCATTTGTAGCATCGCATCCAATACCCCAGACTGTATCAGTAGGATAGAGAATTATACCACCCTGCTGCAAAATTTTGCAGGCATTTTGTATCTCTTCTTGCATATAGTTCTCATTTTTGAGACTGCAAAAATAGCATTTTTTTTGTCAATCCATAAAAAAACACGTTGCAAAAGTAAATAGACTATGCAACGTGTTCCGATTTATACTAAAATGAGCACTTATTCTGTTACTTCTTTTACTTCTGCTTCAGTTTTTTTCTTTTTCTCTTTCACTTTCTTTACTTTTTCTTTCACCAAAGTGGTATCATTTTTCATTCTATCACCACCTCTTCTCATCATTCCACCTTCTCCGCCGGGTCCCATGCCCTGTCCGCGTTGCTGAAATCTGGCATTAATTTCCTTTTGTTTTATCAATTGTTCTGGCGTTAAAATGGTAGCCATCTTTGCGTCACGTTCAGATCTGAATTTCTCCATTTTTGCACGAAATGCTTCGCGATCTCCACCCATTTCCTCTCTCATCTTTGACATCTGCTGATCATCTTCTTTCAAAACTACCTCCATCTGCTTCACCTGTTCCGGCGATAGCTCCAACTCTTTAGTCAAACGCTCCAGCCTCATCTTTATACGTTCTTCGGGGCTAAACTGTCCGCGTGAGCGGGGACCTTCAGGTTGTTGAGCTATCATACTGCCAAACAAAAATACGAAGCACAAAAGTGCTAATACTGATTTTTTCATTGTCTTCATTTTTAAGATTATTAATGTGTTTAAAGTCTGCATCTAGGACTTTCTCTTTGTAAATAGGTTTAATTGGGCAGTGTGTACAAATAGTGAAAATTCCAGATTATTAAACGTGCATAATTCATAAATTAGCCATGTATACTTTTCAAACTACCACTATATAAATACCCAATAACACTCTATATCCAAGTAATTAATCCACAAAACACTACAGCCCCAAATACTAAAATACTTTAAATATTTGTCACTTATTCAAATAATAACTAATATTGTCATCAAAATCAATTACCCAAACAAATCTAATACACGATAACCTAAACAACAATCTAATGAAATTACTTCGGTCCAAGTGGCATTTGCCAACTTTAGTAGGAACATCTGTATTAACTTTTTGTACGCCTATTTTTCTGATTAACAATTCCAGTTATTCTACTGTTATTCTGTTTTTTGAAGCATTATCTTTATTTATGCATTCAATATCCAAACAAAAAAATGAATCCACAAAAACAATCAACATTCGATACGAATCCTTTTTGTCATCATTTTTCTTACTAATCATATCCATTCTTTTACTGTCAGTCATACTTTCATTCAGTGGTTATAAGCTTATTCCGACTGATTTATTGCTTTATCTGACAGTAATTTTTTTACTATTATTCAACTACATATTTTACATTAGACTAACAATTGCATTTAATAAGCGCAAAATAAACTATACCCGTATCATGTTCTCGATATTGGGACTTACATCAATATTTTTGTTTTCGTGGATCATGTTGGAAAAATTAGTTCCTTAAGAACTTAAAAACACCTATAAGATATTTCAATAAACGACAACACATGTTTTTCGACAAAATCAGAACTTTCTATTGTTAGAATATTAAATTTGAAAATATCAAGCTTTAACAATTGAACTACAAGCTTCAACAATTCGCATCATCCTTACTTATTTATTCTTGTTATAACTGATATAAACAATAGTTTGATACAAGTAGAAATTTATAGCAATAAAAAATATAATCACAAAAAGAAGAGAATCAGAGCATATAATTTTAGAACAAATAACCATTATCTATAAATTTATAAAAGAATTCAAACTATATTTGCGCTAAATTTGTTTTTGAGGTTCTAATGACATCGATTTAACATGATTGAAACGAAACAATTGCTTGAAAAAGTTATTGAAGGCATTCAGGAAAAAAAAGGCGATAAAATAACAGTCGTCGATTTAACACAAATAGAAGACTCTATTTGTCGTTACTTTGTTGTCTGTCAGGGTGGTTCTACCACACATGTGGGCGCTATTGCTGAGAGTGTAGTTGACTATGTTAGAGAAACTTTGGGCGATAAACCGAGCGCCACAGACGGCATGCGCACCAAAGAATGGGTGGCAATTGACCATGGAACGGTGGTAACACACGTTTTTTTGCCCGAAACCCGCGAATATTACAAACTCGAACAGTTGTGGGACGATGGCAAACTTACCCACATTGAGGATATATATTGATAGATTATAAATAATAATAGAAACAAACGAAGCAAGCGATTTATGGAACAACCAAAATTTCCGAATAATAAAAAACCAAACATCAAATTTAATCTCTATTGGATTTATTCCATTATTGCTATTACTTTAGTCAGTCTTTACTATTTTAATCCCAATACCACAGAAAAAGAGATTGACTGGTCGAAATTTGAGGAGTTAGCCCGAACAGGAGCAATAAAAAGTGTGATTGTATATACAAACACAAACACCTTAGAAGCCACTTTACAGGATAGTTCTGCATCCAAAGTATTCACCAAAAGCGAATTACAATCTGCAGGTAAATCTCTGAAAATCAATGTATCCATATCATCACCGGATGCTTTAAGCACAGACATTCGCGAATGGAGAGAAAAATACAACTTCAAAGCCACAGTGAGTTTTAAAAAAGAGAATGATTATCTGACTAATTTCATATTCTCGTTTGGTCCACTCATTTTGCTGGCATTTGTCTGGTTTTACTTTATGCGCCGTATGTCGGGTGGCGGCGGCCCCGGCGGTGGTGTATTCAATGTAGGCAAAGCGAAAGCTCAGATTTTTGACAAGGCAGCCAACAACAAAGTAACATTTAAAGATGTGGCCGGCCTGTCCGAAGCCAAACAAGAGGTTGTGGAAATTGTTGAATTTCTGCGCAATCCGACTAAATTTACCGAATTGGGAGGTAAAATTCCAAAAGGTGCGCTATTGATAGGCCCTCCGGGTACGGGTAAAACATTGTTAGCAAAGGCAGTAGCGGGCGAAGCAGATGTTCCTTTCTTCTCGCTTTCGGGATCAGATTTTGTTGAGATGTTCGTCGGCGTGGGTGCTTCGCGAGTTCGCGACCTCTTCCGTCAGGCCAAAGAGAAAGCGCCCTGTATTATCTTTATTGATGAAATAGATGCTGTTGGTCGTGCCCGTGGCAAAAATCCGAGTATGGGAGGTAATGATGAGCGAGAAAATACACTCAATCAGTTGCTGACTGAGATGGATGGATTCGGTACCAACAGTGGAATAATTGTACTTGCAGCCACAAACCGGGCTGACATTCTGGATAAGGCGTTGCTGCGTGCCGGTCGTTTCGACAGACAAATCAATGTAGATCTGCCCGATTTAAATGACCGTAAAGCGATATTCGGGGTTCACCTTCGTCCGATTAAAATTGATGAATCGATTAATATTGAGTTTTTGGCTCGTCAAACACCGGGTTTTTCGGGAGCTGACATAGCAAATGTATGCAACGAAGCAGCACTGATTGCTGCCCGTAGTGGCAAAACATTTGTGCAGAAACAGGATTTTATGGATGCTGTGGACCGGATTATTGGTGGATTGGAAAAGAAAAGTAAAATTACCACACTGGAGGAGAGAACTTCTATTTCGATACACGAATCGGGCCATGCTACCCTCAGCTGGTTTCTTGAACATGCAAGCCCATTGGTAAAGGTAACGATAGTACCCCGTGGTCGTGCGCTGGGCGCAGCCTGGTATTTGCCCGAGGAGAGACAGATAACCACAAAAGAGCAGATGCTGGACGAAATGTGCGCCACACTGGGTGGCCGTGCAGCCGAAGAGATTTTCCTGGGTAAAATATCGACCGGTGCAATCAACGATTTGGAGAGAGTCTCGAAACAGGCCTACGCAATGGTTGCCTACTACGGCATGAGCGAAAGTTTACCCAACATTTGTTATTACGACTCTACCGGACAGGATTATGCATTTACCAAACCATACAGCGAAAAGACCTCACAAGGAATAGATGCTGAGGTGAGTAAGCTGATTTCGGAGCAGTATAACCGGGCCAAAGAGTTGTTGCTCAAATACAAAGACGGGCATGATGCACTGACCAAAAAGTTGCTCGAAATAGAGGTGATTTACAAAGAAGATTTGGAACACATATTCGGTGCCCGTCAGTGGAAATCGCGTTCGGAAGAGATATTGTTGAATGCAGAAGAGGAAAAACAGATTGAAATTCCTCAGGCAACATCAGAAAACGACTCTGCACCCAAAACAGAGAATAGCTAAGATAGAGTTTATCTACGATAAAAAAGTGCAAATCGACGGCAACTGCCTGAGGTTTGCGCTTTTTCTGTTTAAATAGCCTTTAAACAGGAAAATAGAGCTACACAAAGCCTCATTTTGCCCGGATAGTTAGTGAGATAAAAAAGTTTTTGTATATTTGCGTCGCTTTTGCAAAAAGCAGACATTTTCGTCATCTGCATAACGAAAACAGGACCGGAAACAGATGAATTTTCAAAAGTCAAAACTAAACAGAAAAACACAAAATTAATAACGAATGTCCGAATTAGTAAAACGTTCTCTTACAGGATTTCTTCTTGTAGCGGTAATGATTGCAGCCATTGTTATTCATCCGGTATCATCATTGGTACTATTTGCACTGATCACCTATCTGGCTTTGTCGGAATTCTATGGGTTGATGAGTAAAAAGCAGGATATTACCGGAAAAATTATCCACTCGGCTGCCGGTGTCTATATTGTATCTGCTACATTTGAAGCACTCACAAACGGTTTTTCGGGAGTTCTTCTTATCCCCTATTCAATCTATCTGATTTACCTTTTTATATCCGAATTATACAAAACAGAAAATGCCACCGTACAAAATATTGCGACCGCTCTATTGGGCCACCTCTATATTGCGATGCCATTTGCTCTTGTATTAAGGTTGGGGTATCTGTTCAACAGCGAATATGAGTACAACCTCATATTGGCACTCTTTATTACCATTTGGGTAAATGATTCAGGTGCTTATCTGGTGGGGAGCAAACTGGGTAAAAACAGACTTTTTGAAAGAATCTCACCAAAAAAATCGTGGGAAGGTTTTGTGGGTGGTATTGTTTTTGCCGTAATTGCTTCTGTAATTTTTTCCATGATATGGTCAGACCTGAGCCTGATTCAATGGATTGCTTTTGGTATCACGACCTCCGTATCGGCCACTTATGGCGATTTGTTTGAGTCTATGCTCAAAAGATCCCTAAACATCAAAGATTCGGGAATTATTCTGCCCGGACATGGAGGCATTCTGGATCGTTTCGATGCACCTCTTTTTGCGGCACCTATGGTTTCGTTGTTGCTTTATATTCTGATTGATGTATTGTAATTTTATCTTGCCACAGATTGCTGTGTTTATTTCACCACAGATTATATTAACCTGATACTACAATTCATTAACGCTTACGCTATTTGACAATATTCGTACTT
>CAZHNZ010000159.1:0-8053 GCA_964534355.1 uncultured Parabacteroides sp. | reverse complement strand
GCTGCGATCAAGCCCTGGGGGATTAGAAGGGAGCATGCCGTATAGGACTTACCCGGCTGCAAAGGTAGATGTTTTTTGTGAATCTGCAATAGTACGGCTAAAAAATTTCTTATCACCGGCTATTGCACATACTGTTATTCACACTTAAATTTATTCATATTGAACAAGTTACAACACTAAAAAAAATATCACTTTTTTTTGTTCCAATACCCATTTTTCTCTCTTTTTCCGTTTCAGAGATAAATACGCATTCTATTTTTGAAAAAATAAAGAAAGTAACTGACAAAAAAATAAGCATTAATTGGACGAAAAGACCTATTTTTGCAAAACAAATTAAAAAGAAACATGAATCAGGTCAAAATAACCCCCGTTAACTTCGCCATGCAGGCTGGTGTCTATCTCGGGGTATTGGGTATTATTCGCTTTTTTGCGCTCGCATATTCGCTGGACAATCCATTTATCGGACTTTCGTATCTGGCCATTGCCGTTTTTTACCACATCGTAGTATATCGTCAGATAAAAAAATACACCATCGAGGTTTGCGACGGTTACATCACCTTTTTCGAAGCCTGGAATGTAGGATTACTGATCTACTTTTTTGCCTCTTTGCTTACCGGTGCTTTCGAATTCATCTTTTTCAAATACATCGATCCATCGTTTATCTCTGTTATTTCAATCAAAACGATTACGGCGATGAAAGAATTGTCGGCATTGATCAACGATCCCTCATTCAAAAGTACGCTGGCTCAATACGTCACTCTTTTGCAGGATGCACCCACCCCCACTGCTATTCAAATGGTTTTTGAACACATACAAAGTGCTGTGCTCACCGGTATATTTGTGTCCATCATTCTGGCTCAGATTTTGGCCCGTAAAAGCAAAAAGAACGGAGTTGAAACACCCGAAAATAGTGCCAAATAACCATTTACACGGATTGTCTCTAATTATTTAACAAACGCATTTACCCAATATGATCGATATTTCAATTGTAGTACCTCTGTATAACGAAGAAGAGTCGTTGCCCGAATTGTTTGCCTGGATTAAACGTGTAATGGCAGAGCACGCCTTTAGGTTCGAAGTAATTTTTGTAAACGACGGTAGCACAGATCGTTCGTGGGAAGTCATTAAGTCGCTCAGAGCTTCTCACCCGGAAGTAAAAGGGGTGAAATTCAGATGCAACTACGGCAAATCGCCGGCGCTGCAAAGTGGCTTTGTGCACGTTAAAGGCGATGTGGTTATTACCATGGATGCCGATTTGCAAGACAGCCCCGACGAAATTCCCGACCTCTACCACATGATTATGGCCGAGGGATACGATATGGTTTCTGGCTGGAAAAAGAAACGGTATGACCCGATTTCCAAAACTCTGCCCACCAAGCTGTTCAATGCCACTGCCCGCAAAGTATCGGGTATCGTGCTTCACGACTTCAACTGCGGACTGAAAGCCTACAAACGCGAAGTGGTTCAGAATATAGAAGTGTATGGCGACATGCACAGATATATGCCCTATCTGGCCAAAAATGCCGGTTTTACAAAAATTGGTGAAAAGGTGGTACAGCATCAGGCACGCAAATACGGCACTACTAAATTTGGGCTTAACCGATTCATCAATGGTTATCTCGACCTGATCACACTTTGGTTTTTCTCGAAATTCGGAAAAAAACCGATGCATTTCTTCGGACTGGCCGGCTCACTGATGTTTATTCTGGGGCTCTTTTGGGTAATTCTGATTGGAGCATACAAACTTTATGCCATGTATAAAGGTCTGGATTACAGGCTCATCACCGAAATGCCTTATTTCTACCTGGCTCTTACATCGATGATATTGGGAACACAACTGTTTTTGGCCGGATTTTTGGGCGAACTCATCACCCGGAATTCAGCCGAACGAAATCTGTATAAAATAGAGGAAGAGATATGACCCGCAATTTTTTGGAACTTTGCAAAAAACGTTGCTCTGTCAGGAGCTACGAAAACAGAGCCGTCCATCCCGATGACCTGAATTACCTGCTGGAAGCAGCTCGAATGGCACCTTCGGCAGTCAATTTTCAACCATGGCTCTTTATTGTTATTCAGCAAGAGGAGAACAGGGTTTGTTTGCAGGAGAGCTATCCCCGCGACTGGTTCAAAACAGCACCGGTTTATATCGTAGTTTGTGGCGACCATCAGCAGTCGTGGAAGCGCAAAGCCGACAACAAAGACCATTGCGATATCGACATTTCGATTGCAGTGGAACATATTTGTCTGGCTGCTACCGAAATAGGCCTCGGTACTTGTTGGGTTTGCAACTTTGAACCCGGGATTGTACGCCAATGCCTGCAACTTCCGGAGCATATCGAGCCAATCGCAATTTTACCGGTAGGTTACCCCAACAGCGAAACATTGTGTCAGGAGACCCCAAAGAAAAGAAAAAACAGTCAGGATATTGTCAAATGGGAAAAATATTAACCAAAACCGGGCTGTTGTTGCTCTTCTCTTTTCTACTGTTTTCGTGCAACGAAGACGGATGTACCGAATCAACCGACGTAAATATGAATGTGTATTTCTATTCGGCATCTACCCGCATGGCGTTCACATTCGACTCATTATCGGTACTGGGAATCGGTCAGCCAAAGGACTCTTTGCTGTATAACAAAAGTACAAGTGTAAAAACGCTGGCACTTCCATTGCATATCAGTGGCACAACTACCGCCTATTTGCTCAACTACGGCAAAAGCAATGGTGCATCTGTTGCTCTGTCGGATACGATTCGGATATTTCATCAAAACAGATCGCAATTCATCTCAAAAGATTGTGGATGTAGTGTGTTTGCCACCATCGACTCAATCAGATATACCCGTCATCGGCTGGATACCGTCATTGTTGTAAACCAAGAGATTACCAATCAAATTGCAGAAAATGTACAGATTTTTTATTAGCTTGTTTCTGTTCGGAACGATTGGTTGCACAACAATGTTGGCCAAAAACCCCGACAACAAAGAGAAAATAGACACCACCCAATTCTTCAACGGAGTGTGGATAGGCACAGATATTCTTAATCCGATAGCCGGACAAATGAGCCAAAATTTCTCGACCTACGAGCTGGATGCCGAAGTAGGTTTTAAAGAGAAATATTACCCGGTGATAGAAGCCGGAATGGGGAAAGGCGAATTGACCACTGACGGAGGAACACAGGCAATCAACCACCTTTCGCCCTACGGCAGAGTTGGCCTAAACTATGCCATTATTCGTTCAAAAGTGGGATTTGCCTACATCGGTTTCAGAGTAGGATATTCCAAATATTCGTACGACATGCTTAATCTGAACTCTTCCAATGTCTATTGGGGCGAAAAATCGGCCACCGACATCAAAGAGATAGAAGCGTGGGCGCGCTGGACCGAATATCTGGTTGGTATGCGGATGAATGTAACCGGCCATCTCTACATGGGGTGGAGTGTTCGCTACAAAAAGCCCATGAAATTATCTCAAAACAACACCGGCAATCCGTGGTATATTCCCGGGTATGGCCAATACATAAAAGAGGGAAGTTCCACCGGCATTCAGTTTACAGTCTATTATAAGTTTTAAGGTAAATAATAATGGGTTTAGCAGAAATTCTATTGATCGCAGTGGGTTTGTCAATGGACAGTTTAGCTGTTTCTATTACATGCGGTATTATTTTAAAAAGATTCAGAATAAAACACATCTTTCGAATCGCTCTCTTTATGGGCTTTTTTCAGGGTGTAATGCCGGTAATCGGCTGGCTGGCCGGTCTCACATTTCAGAAATACATCAACGATTACGACCACTGGATTGCATTCATCATCTTGTTGTATCTGGGTGGAAAAATGCTCTACGACGGACTGTTTGCCAAAGAAGACGAATGCAAATGCCTCGACCCGACCAAAGTGGTCACACTGCTCTGGCTGGCTATCGCCACAAGTATCGATGCTCTGGCGGTTGGGCTCTCTTTTGCCATGCTAAAAATTGAGGTAGTCGGTCCCGTTATCATTATCGGAATCACCACCTTCCTGCTCAGCTTCACCGGTGCCTCTTTCAGTTCGAAGTTTGGCGATCGCCTCAACCTGAAAATGGAGGTAATCGGCGGATTAATATTAATGGCTATTGGTCTGAAAATCCTCATAGAACATCTTATTGCATAATTCTATGCTAAACAAAAAAAATATTTTCACAGGCTTAGTCCTGTTCTCACTTCTTTTCGCATTGTTTTTCCTGATTCAAAAACAAAAGCAGGAAAAGGTGGCACAACCTATCCCCTACCAATACAATCAGGGTCCTGTTTTTGGCTCTACTTACCACATCAAATACAGAAGCACCATCGATTATCAACCCCAAATCGATTCATTACTAAAAAGCTACAACGCCTGCATGTCGTCGTACGAACCCAACTCACTCGTGAGCAGAATAAACAGAAACGACTCAACCGCCACATTAAACCATTGGTTTACAACAGCTTTTAATGTTGCAAAAATGGTATCAGAAAATTCCGATGGCGATTACGACATCACAGTTGCCCCAATGGTAAATGCCTGGGGATTTGGGTTTAGCAAAAAAGCAAAAATCACAGATGCATACATCAAAGCACTATTGCCACTGGTCGATTACCGAAAAATCGAAATCAAAGGAAATCATCTGCTCAAAAAAGACCCGCGCATCATGCTCGATATGTCGTCGCTCGGAGACGGATATGCCGCAGATATTGTTTCCGATTTTCTAATCTCAAAAGGTGTAACAGACTTTATGGTTGAAATAGCAGGTGAAGTACGCGTAAAAGGGAAAAATGGACAGGGCAAATTGTGGTCAATCGGAATAAACAAACCCATCGACGATACGGCGTATGCAAGTACAGAACTCGAACAGGTTGTGCAATTGGGAGTCGGTGCGCTCTCTACGAGTGGCAATTACCACAATTTTTACTACAAAGATGGAAAAAAATATGCGCATACCATTGACCCGCACACCGGATACCCGGTGCAACATACTTTGCTTAGCGCCACTATTATCGCACCTACCTGTATAGAGGCCGATGCTTATTCCACAGCCTGCATGGTGATGGGACTCGAAAAAAGTCTGACAACAATCCGAAAACTCAAACATCTGGAAGGATACTTCATTTACAGCGACAGCAACGATAGTATGCAGGTTGTGTACACCGATGGAATGAAAAAAATGATAAAGCCGTAATTCTGAGGCATACGAATCGGGGTGATATGGAAATAAAGAACTAATTTTGCGACGAATAAAAATTTTGAACAATGACAACGAATCAAAAACGTTTTCTGACCATCTTCTGGGCATTTTTTGCCTTTATTATTATTATTTTAGTCACCGTATTTACCCTCATTTCAACCGGTAAAATCGGCTATATGCCCCCCATCGAAGAGCTCGAAAATCCTAAAAATAAATTCGCATCAGAGGTCATTTCATCCGATCTCGAAGTGCTGGGTCGTTATTACCAAAGCAAAGAGAACCGCGTTTTTGTCACCTACAAAGAGTTGTCATCACATTTGGTGGAGGCTCTTATCGCCACAGAAGATGCCCGTTTTTCATCTCACTCGGGTATTGATGTTTTAGCGTTGTTTCGCTCGGCCGTCAAACGCGGAATATTTCAACAAAAAAGCGCAGGAGGAGGTAGCACCATCACCCAACAGTTGGCCAAACAGCTCTTCTCGCCTGAGGCCGGAAATACACTGGAACGGGTTTTTCAAAAACCCATCGAATGGGTTATTGCGGTGCAACTCGAAAAATTCTATACCAAAGAAGAGATTATCAATATGTACTTCAACAAGTTCGATTTTCTCAACAATGCAGTCGGGGTGCAGTCAGCTGCACTGGTCTACTTTGGTAAAACACCTGCCAAGCTAAAAATAGAAGAGGCTGCCACATTGGTTGGAATGTGCAAAAATCCATCGCTCTTCAATCCGGTCAGATTTAACGAAAAAACCCGCAATCGCCGAAATGTGGTACTCGATCAGATGTACAAATACGATTTTATTACCGAAGAGCAATGCGACTCGTTGAAAAATCTGCCGCTCACACTTCATTACCACAAAGCAGATCATAAAGAGGGGCTCGCACCCTATTTCCGCGAATATCTGCGCGCTATGCTGAATGCAAAAAAACCACACCGTAGCGACTATGCCGAGTGGCAAATGCAGAAATACAGCGAAGATTCTCTGGCCTGGGAAACCAATCCGCTCTACGGCTGGTGCAGCAAAAACGAGAAACAGGACGGCTCGCACTACAACCTGTATGTAGATGGCCTGAAAATATACACCACCATAGATTCGCGCATGCAGAAATACGCCGAAGAGGCTGTTGCAGAACATATTGGTAAAAACCTTCAACCCAAATTCTTTGCCGAAAAAAGAGGACGTGACTATGCACCATTTTCTGTAAAAATAACAGAAGAGGAGCGCGAAACCATTCTGCGCCGGGCTATGCAACAAACCGACCGATACCGCGCCCTGAAAAAATCGGGTGCTTCGGATTCCGAAATTCGCAGAATATTCAACAAACGGATTCCTATGCAGGTATTCTCGTGGCGAGGGCCCAAAGATACCCTGCTCAGCCCAATGGACTCTATCCGGTATTACAAACACTTTATCCGCTCGGGTTTCATGTCGATGAACCCACGCAACGGACACGTAAAAGCGTATGTAGGTGGTATAGATTTCCGACAGTTTCAGTACGATATGGTCTCGAACGGAAGACGTCAGGTGGGCTCAACGATCAAACCATTTCTCTATTCGCTGGCGATGGAAGAGGGTTCCACACCTTGCAACGAAATGCTGCACGTTTCGCAAAGGCTACTTACCGAAGATGGTCGGGTATGGATTCCCCGCAATGCAAACAAAAAGAGAATCGGCGAAATGGTCACGCTCAAATGGGGACTGGCCAACTCTGACAACTGGGTTACCGCCTACCTGATGGGCAAAGTGTCCCCCTACTCTTTTGTGCGGATGTTACGCTCATTCGGTATTAAATCGAAACTGGATCCGGTAGTTTCTCTTTGTCTCGGCCCCTGCGAAGTGACCGTCGAAGAGATGGTATCGGCCTACACCACTTTTGCCAACAAAGGTGTGCGGGTGCAACCGCTCTATGTAACCCGTATCGAAGATAGCTTCGGAAATGTACTGGCCAATTTTGCCCCGCAAATGTCGGAGGTATTGAGCGAAGAAAGTGCATACAAAATGCTGCACATGCTCAAAGCCGTAATTGACGGAGGTACAGGTGTCAGGATGCGATACAGGTACGGAATCACCGCACCGATGGGCGGAAAAACAGGTACAACCAACCAAAATGCCGACGGTTGGTTTATGGGATTCACCCCGTCTCTGGTTTCAGGCATGTGGGTGGGTGGCGAAGATCGCGCCATTCACTTCGATAGCACCAACGACGGACAGGGCGCCAATATGGCTCTTCCAATTTATGCCAATTATATGAAAAAGGTATATGCTGACAGACGTTTAGGATATTCGCAAACCGAGAACTTTGCCCCTTCGGCCAAATTCTCTGATCCCTGCGCCGAATCTACGTTCCGTCAGGTTTATGATGCCAACGACGACGTAGAGAGTGTAGATGCTGATGTGCAGTAAATGACTCAGAACCTCACAGTAATCGGTTCTCATTCACCCGAAACAAGACAATTTGCTCTATTAAATCAAACGGTATAGGTAGGTTCAGTGGAAACTGAACCGAACCTTTACCCTGTTTGTATCCGGTTAGCTTATTGGCAAATACCGAGTGTGCTGATGGCGTTGCATACAGACCAATATGCTTGGGGTAGGCCGCATAATAAACCAACGGTTTACCATTTAACCGGTAGGCCGGCATCCCATACGATATCCCCTCTTCGGCCTCTGGCGCCAATCTCAGAATAATCTTTCGAATCTGCCCCAACAACGGCTGAATCTCTTCCGGAAATTCAGCAACATATTGATCGACTGTATTATAGCTATTTTTCATAAGTGATATTCTATTTCTGTTATCTGTTAGCCCACATTGCATCAAATCGGCATAAAATCTTTGCCATACAATGCTTTACTACTCT
>CAZHNZ010000158.1:0-8167 GCA_964534355.1 uncultured Parabacteroides sp. | reverse complement strand
AGTGCCGTTCAGTAGTGGAAATATCTCTTCGAGGTTCACTCAAAACCGGGGATTCTTCGAGGCGCGTTACAAATATCCGAAATGTTTTGGTTCGCATACCTCTTTTTGGTCGGGTGGCGGAAGTGCCGGAGATAACAACTACAACGAAGGGGCATATCCCAATTCGGTGGGTACCAACAACTATTTCCTGGCCGAACCCAACCGAACCAATTACTTCAATACACCCGATGATCTGTCTGCCGATTTCCACACCAACGGTGGATATACCGGTGTAAACGACATTTTCTACACGTGGGATGGAAAGCCTTACGGAATTATTAGTGACCTTACCGGAAAATGGTCGGCAACCGGTGCTACAACAGCCAAATATGCAGCTCTGATGAGTACGGTGATATCGTATTTTGATGGTCCTCTTGACCGGGATAATATAGATGGATCTTATGCTGCCTGCGATTGGGTGCGCGTTTACAAAGAGTCTGTTTGGTTGCCCGAATTGCAACCGGCTTCGTGTGTGCCGGCTCACCAATCGACTGATCAGTCGGTGAATGTGTCGCCTGTTCTTAAATTCAACAAAGCCATAAATGCGACTACCCTCACTACCTCGAATGTGACGGTGGTGAATGCCAAAGGCGGGTCTGTTCCTACCTATCGCATAGAGCAGGTTACCCCTTTGCGTTTCCGTATTCGTTTTACCGGAAAACTTGATCTGAATACTGAGTATAAGGTGACTGTTAAGTCTGTGATTAAAGATGCCATTGGAAATGCGATGGCGCACGATACGCTCTATTCTTTCAAAACACAATCTTTTGGCGTAGTCGCCGGCTGCAATGGGCCTGTTCCCGGAAATGGAACTATTCTGTTGAGTGCCACAGCGACAGGTGGCTCGGGCAGTTACAAATCGTACGAGTGGACAGGCCCCAACGGCTATACATCGACCGATGTTAATCCGTCCATTATCAATGCCGCGGTAGCCAATGCGGGTGTGTACACCGTAAAAGTAACCGATACAAACGGTGCCACAAGTTCTGCTTCTGTTTTTGTATTGGTGTCGCTGGCTAATGGCATCTCTCAAACAGAGATGAACAGCAAAATGGTGGTTTACCCGAATCCCTGCAAAGGTATTCTTACAGTTTCTGACCCCGAACTTTCGTTCAACAATGTGTTGATTCGGGTATCAAATATGGCAGGTCAGATATTGGTCACCGATCAGCAGCAGGCCAATGGCGGAAAGCTCGAACTGAATCTCTCTGAGTTGAATAATGGAATCTACTTCCTCAATCTGAACGTAAACGGAAAAGAGAAGTTTGTGCGGATTCTGATATCGAAGTAAATAAATAAGAAAGGCGGGTTTTTTTTACCCGCCTTTCTTTTATGGAATAAAATAGGCATAGTCGTTCATGTAAACGTTTACATGATAAAAAAAAGCAATGTAAACGTTTACATTGCTTTTTTAGTAGATAAAAATGAAACATATCGCCAAATTGCACCTATTTTTGTACATAACGTGCTCTGAAACTGATTTCTATCTCGCGTTCGGGGAGATTCAAACCGGTGGAATCAGCCAATTTTTTGTCCGAAATTTAACGTAAACATGAAAAAAACAACGCTCTTTTCATTGGCCTTCACAGGCCTTTTGGGTATCTCTACATTGTCTGCTCAACTAAAATCAGCAAAAGTTTATTACATCTCGTTCAGGTCTGATGTACCTGTTACGGGCAATCCGGTGAAGGAGTTCGCACAGGATAGTGTTGCAGGAAAACAAAAAGAGAGTATCACTATTTTCCCACAAATCAACTATCAGACTATCACCGGAATAGGTGGTTGTTTCAACGAAAATGGGGGAGAGGCGCTGTTGAGTCTGCCCAAAGAGAAGCAACAGGAAATCATGCGCAATCTGTTTGACGAAAAAACGGGTTGCGGTTTCAATTTTTGCCGCACAGCCATTGGCGCAAGCGATTTTGGGTTGGATGCTTACAGCTATTCCGACGTGGCGGGAGACTATAACATGACAAAATTTACAATCGACCGCGATAAAAAATATGTATTGCCCTATATCAAATCGGCATTGGCAATCAACCCCAACATGAAGCTGTTTGCCTCGCCCTGGAGCCCGCCGGCATGGATGAAGGTCTCGGGTAAAATGGTGGGCATTCGTCCTGATAATACATTGAAAGACAGTGTCAAAATCTATTCGGCTTATGCACTTTATCTGGCTAAATATATCAATGCTTATGCCAAAGAGGGAGTCGTTATCAGTCGTCTCAATCCGCAAAACGAAACGGATATGAACTCGACCTACCCGTCGTGTGTGATGAATACCAAAGAGATGAGCAATCTGGTGATGAACTACCTGATACCCGAATTTAAACGTTCGGCAGTGAAAACCGAAATTTGGGCAGGCACCTACCGCACCTATGGAAAACTGGAGGCACTGGAGCTTTTTGCCGATGCTAAATTCCGCAATTCTGTATCCGGTGTTGGGTTGCAATACACCAAACCCATTCACCTGAACGATTTCAGAGCCCTTTATCCCAAAGTGAAAATGATGCACACCGAAGGAAAATGCTACAATGGCGAAAACAGCATCAAGCAGGCTCAGGCCCGTTGGACAGAGGTGTCAGACTACCTGAATGGTGGTGTCGAAAACTACGCCTACTGGAATATGATTTTGAACGAAACGGGCAAAAGTGGCTGGAACTGGAAGCAAAACGGCCTGATAAATATCGACCGAAGCAAAGGAACTGTGACCTACAATCCCGATTATGCGGTGATGTATCTTGTGAGCAAGTTTATTCGTCCGGGCGCTGTGCGTGTGGCGCATTTCACTACCGGCGAACCAACATCTTTGGTCGTGAAAAATTCAAAAGGAAACTATACTCTGGTGCTGCAAAACGATGCCGAAACCGACAAACTTGTTTCGGTGCAATTGGGAGATGGAAAACCGGTTTTGGTGAAGTTGCCGGCTTTGGCTTTGTCTGCGGTTGTAGTGGAATAGTTCTGTTTTTCTTTAACTAAACTTTGGTAGTGGTTCCGGTCGATTGTGCGGTTAGCTATGAGAAGGACGTTGGGCCAACTGTTCCGGTCTATTCGTTTAAGATTATAAAATTGAAAATTTAATAATATGTTGTTATGAAAACCCCTGACTATTCAAAATTAAAACTCTTTTTGACGGTTTTTGTTGTTGCATTTTCCTCGATAGCGTATGCCGTGGATGCCCCCAAACCGAAGTTGCCCGGTGGTGATAAAAGCTGGAAACTCTTCTGGAACGATGAGTTTGATTACCCCAATGCGGCGCTCGATCTGTTTTGGAACTCTGCAAATGGTGCACAGACCTGGATTTTATGCAGCCGCTGGCGCGAAAATGCGGTGGTGAGCGACGGTACTCTGAAACTGCAAAACCGCAAAGAGTCGAGAGGCGGGCAGGAGTGGACCTCGGGAAGCATCTGGACCAAGCAGCTGTTTCAGTATGGCTACTACGAGTGTCGCTACAAATATGCTGCGGCCACGGGTACCAACAACTCTTTCTGGTTTATGTCGCAATCGACACCGACAGTGGGGAAAAAATTCGAGATTGATATCAACGAAGGTCATTTCCCATCGGAAATGGCTACAAATATCCACAACTGGTCGGATATTACCACCAATCCCACTACCGGTAAGCAAACGCATCCGAGTGCGAGTAAGGCATTTAAGTTTGCCACAACGCCCGATGTGACTATTCAACTGGAGATACCCGTTACAACTCGTAAAATACGTTTGACATCTAACTATTCTTCCCATTTTCATATTCAGGAATTTCGTATTTACAATGTGAATGAGGCCGGTTATCCGTCGGCACTTTCGGCCACGGCCGATAAAGATGTGGCCGGACTGGTAAACTTTGCCCGCGATGCTTCTACTAAAATTACATCGAGTGGCGTGTATGGTACCGGTTACGAACTGCCGTTAGTGGCCGATGGAACTCTTTCTAAACATTGGGTGTCGCAGACCTCGGGTGCCAAGTGGCTCGAATTTGAATTTGCCGCTGATAAAACTATTGGTTGCATTCAGTTTGTGAGCGGCTGGTTGAGCGGCACTACCTACAATTCTATTCTCGACGACTACAAAGTCCAATATTTCGATGGTACAGAGTGGGTGGATATGTCTGTATTTGATCCCTCTAATGCGGGCGTTAACTTTGCCCGCGATTACCACTATTTTGGTCTGAAATGGACCGCCGATTCGCTGGGCTTCTATTGCGATGGCAAAGAGATGCGACGCGTGAAAAATGATTTCTGTTTCAGCTCTGCCCCTCTTTATCTGAGTGAAGCCATTATCGCGTGGGCCGGTGCTGTGACCGATGCCATCGATGGAACGCAAATGGAGGTCGATTATGTACGCTGTTATCAACCGGTAGATCCGGCTTTACCTCTGAATTTGATCAATAACGGCGGATTTGAAACCCTTTCGGGATCAATGCCGGCTAATTGGGAGTATAACCGACTGAATGCTGTTATTTCTGCTGTTTCCAATTTAACAACCGGTCAGGCAGAGGGCATTCGTTCCGTTCGTGTGAAGAATACGGCTGATGGAACAACCAATTTCAGTACAAATATTGCTCAAAAACTGGCAATAACCTCGCCCGGATTGTACGAATTGCGCTTCAAAGCTCGGGTTTCGGGTGCCACGGCCAATGGGGGTAAGATATTTGCTAAGTTTGGAAATATGGTTACCTTAAAATCGAATTTTCTGGACAATAGCGAGTCTGTGATGGCTCAGCTTTCGGCCGACTGGAAGAGCTATTCGTTTAAAATAAATCTGAATGAAGACTATTCCAATAAATTTGCGCTGGGAATCAGTCAGACCGGAACCTACGATGTAGATAGCCTCTCGTTGGTTCGATTGGGCGATTTTGTCATTTCCGGGCTGAATACTGTTCCTGCAAATACCGCTCAGGTGCATGCCGTTAATCAGCAGCTGAAAGTGGTGTCTGATACGAATCAGCAACTGCAAATTTGCAGTCCCGATGGCACTGTGGTGGCCGCAATGCAGGTGACTGCGGGTGAGCAACTTATTCCTTTTAATCATACCGGTCTTTACATCGTTCGACTTCGAAGCAAAGAGGGCGATGTAGTGCGGAAGCTGTTTTTCAGCAAATAATATTCTAAATACTTTAATCTAATGAAAACACATTTCAGAATCAGTTCCTTACTTCTTTTCTTGTTATTTCTTATAACCTCTTTGCCGGCCCAACCACCGGCCGGTAAAGGGTACGTGCTTATATACGATGAGTCATTTCCGGGTGATACATTGAACACAAACAACTGGCTTTACCGAGAGGGGCTGCGTACCGGAACCGGTATTAATGGATACAACCGGAAAGAGAATGTGTACGTCAAAGACGGAATGATGCACATTGCCGCAAAGTACGAAATGGTGGATGGTGTTTACCACAATACCGGTGGTGGTATTATGAGTAAAAAAGATTTTGGTTATGGCTACTACGAATGTCTGTCCAAACCATTTATGGCCGGTACAGGTGTTCATTCAGCTTTCTGGCAAAGGGGAAGTAATGTGTCGGGCAGCACCATTTTCGAGATAGACTCTTACGAAATTGATTCCAAATCGTGGCTTGGCTGCAACAACCTCTATTACTATCCCTCTACGGCTGCATACACCGAATGGCCGTGGCCACACCGGGCCAATATCCCTTTTGCATTTAACTCATCCGGTTGGTTTCTGGATGCTTACGAACGTACGCCCGAAGGTGTGATTTTTTACGATAATGGTCAGGTGGTGGCAAGGGCAGAATGGGACGAGCTGAACGCCGGACAGATGGTGTGGTTAACCGCTCTCAACGGTGTGGGTACGGTGGATAAAACCAAACTGCCGGGAGAAACTCTTTTCAAATATTTCCGTTTTTATGCCAAAGACTGGCCGGGATACAACCTTTTGCCCAATGGTAATTTTGAGTACAATCAGGATAAACTGGCCGCCACCAAACCGGCCTGCTGGATTGTCAGTGGGGCCAATACCGATGCTGCGACAGTGATTGCCGATACCCCGTTTCGTGATAAGTATAAACTGAGAATAGCCAAAACATCGGCCTATCAGACCTTACTTTCTCAACCAATTTCTTACATCACAAATGGCGACTATGAGCTCACAGCTATGGTGCGCTCATCGGGTGGACAAAAAGAGGCAAAAATCAGGGTGAAAGATTTTGGAGGAAATGAGCTGGTGGCTGAAATTCCCACGTCATCAGTCTGGCAAAAGATTACAATCCCGGGCGTAAAGGTGAGAAACAATCAGGTGCAAATAGAGATTGCAGCTTCGGGTGATGCCGGACAGTGGATCGATATTGATGATATCAATTTTATGAAACCTCTGGCTGCCGGACAAACAGCCCCTGAGCAAAAACCATTTCCTCTGATTGGTGAGCCTATCTGGAAGCTGGCTGAAAAAGAACCTGTCACTTTTACCGGCGATACCCGTTTCTATTTCTTTTCAAGAAATGTGGGTTGTGGCGAGGCAATGTCAATCACCTTTACTGTAAATGCCGCCCTCAAAGCCAATATGACACCCATTGCCCGGATTCCCTCTACCGGCAATTCCGGATGGGCTGTGCAGCTCAACGAGGACGGTAGCCTTACCTTCAGAATTGGTAGTGTAGCCAACCACTCTGATATTACCATACCGTCAGTTTATGAAGTGGGTAAAGCGGTGAAAGTGACCTGTGTATTCAACAAAGGTACAGTATTCATGTTTGTGAATGATGTGTTGAAACGCAAAGTTACCGGCATTACACAGCTCACCAACGATGCTACTGCGGCCGGGCGACTGGGTTCTGTGGGTGCGGCATATCAGGCTGTGGGTGAGGTGGTTTTGCCCGATTCGTCTGTGGTGAATACCAATACAACGATGAAGAATTTTCAGGGAACCATTCAGAATTTACGCATCTATAATATCCCCATTCTGGGCGATGAAAGTACCGACTACATCAAGAACGGAGACTTCGAAATCACCACTGCCGGACAGACCAACTGGCTGAACGAGAGGGTAGGGGTAAACTCGACCGCATTTACGTGGCTCAAAACAAATCCGGCCGAAAAGCTGGTCTCTATGCGGGTGATAGCAGTCAACAGTACCAATCCTTACGGGGCAGCACTGGCTCAAAAGATATCGGTTCCCGCGGGGCAATATTTGCTGAGGTTTCTTGCACGATCATCCGCAACCACCGACGCGACCAATAAGTTTACATTTAAACTGACCAATTTCGACAACGGAACATCTATCGTTCTGAACGATACCACCACCAAATGGGTGCGCCCTTCCTCTGCATGGCAACGATACAGCTACAAAATCAATCTGAAAGAGGATTTTACTTCAAAAATCTCTTTTGGCTTTGGTAGCGTGGGTACTTTCGATATCGACAGCATTTCCTTGGTGCGAACCGGAAATGTGGCAACCGGATTGCAGTGTGCTATGAATGACGATGATAGCCGTATTAAAGTAAACGGAAAAACGCTCAGAATAAGCAATGAAAATGCAACCCAACTCAATCTGTTTGGTGTGGATGGTAAGTTGATTTTTAGCCGACAACTTCCTGTAGGAATGGTCGATATTGACCTGAACAGGTCTGGCTTGTTCATCGTTCAGTTACAAAGCAAAACAGATATTTTTTCGAAAAAAATATGGCTTGAATAGGCCTGAATTAGTTCATTTCCTAAAAATAAAGCGCAGGGTACTGTAAACGTTTACATGAAAAAAACAAAGAATGTAAACGTTTACAGTACCCTTTTTATTTGTCAAAATAGGTAATGACAGTAAATGGGGCTAATTTTGTAGTTAACCCGTTCAGAATCTGATACTATTGTTGGTGAAATCTCTTTCTTTGATCACCATTGTATTGAACGGATGGGTTTATTCCTGAAATATTGAACTTAATTTAATACAATGAAAAAGAGTATTCTAAGGCTGATTTTTGCTCTGATCTTTGCTAATATATTTTACCCTATTGTTAAGGCCGCTGAAACCACCGATCGAATGTTTCAAACATTTCAAACGCCACCGGCCAATGCCAAACCAACAATCTGGTGGCGCTGGATGGGTACGCAAATATCCAAAGAGGGCATTACCCGCGATTTGGAAGCACTTAAAAACGTGGGAATTGGTGGTGTCATCTGGT
>CAZHNZ010000157.1:0-8181 GCA_964534355.1 uncultured Parabacteroides sp. | reverse complement strand
TTCCATAAAAATTACCCCAAAAGTTTTTTGTCTAACTTTTGGGGTACAGTTCAATCCAGGTAGTCTTTTTTCTTTCACTCTTAGCTGGTATTCTAAAACACAGCTACAATTTCCATCTATTACACATCAATCAAACCAATCTCCTTAAAAAACAGAACCAACTCCGAATAGGTATAACCCCTCGAATCCAGATTTTTTGAATCCAACGATCGACTCCCATTCAATACAGCCTTTTCAAAATTACCTCCACATTTTAAGAGGTGTTGGTGTGTGCAAAATGGTAGTTTTTTTTCGTAACCCGGAATATTCTTTACAAGAAGTCGTTTTAGTTCAGGCTCAAAAAGCCCAAACTCACTTGTGGTATATTGAAAATGATAATGAAACCAAAGCTCTGTGCACGGATGTGTTTCAAAAAAATGAACATGATTCCTCTTTTTGTATTTCTGTTTTAATTTCAAATAATCCGACATTTCACTCTTCTTCTTCAGCTTTGTATCCATATCAATGATACACAACACCTTATCATAGGAAAGATTATCTTCGATAAACTTATCAAGCTCCTTTGCAGACGAGTCTTTCGGTAGACAGGGTTGCAAAACAAATGCAGTTAACTTATCCCGAAAAGCCTCTTTCAGCGATTCAATGTACAAAAACTCTGTTTTACCATCACCTATTATGGCAACCCGCTTTTTCCCGGATATCTGTTTTTGTTTACCCATAACTGTCAATCCTCTGATCTGTGCAACAACGTAGAACCCAACTCCGGTTTTGCCCCAAACTTGCCAATTTTGTACGCATTAAACAATGACAATTTCTTGTGTAGTTTAAAATCTGATGCTGAGTACACCCGACTTTCAGCAGTTTCCCGGTTCTTCTCTACCAGCTTAACCATATCACGACGGATAAAAGCCTCATCTAATAGCTGTTGGTTATGAGTTGTAAATATCAATTGCGACCGGTTACTGTTTCTCAAAAACCGAACTAACTCATTCAGCATCAAGTCGTAATGAATACTATCTTCCAGTTCATCTATCAAATAGATACAATCAAAACGAATCAAGTCATACATTTTCCGGCTCAACCGAAAGTATTCTATCGTGCCCAAAGACTCCTCCTCCAATTTCAATAAAAATTCGCCTTTTGTACTCGTATGGGTGAGTTGAATTTTCTTTACCGTTCTTTTGTATAGGTTGCTTACCTTTTCTTCAAACACTTTATCCGATTTCTTTAAATAATCCTCCGGAAGAGCAATGTCATCCTCCAGCTCTTTTATGATATTAAAATCGGTGATATTAAAATCTGAGACACGAAGGGCATCTACAATAAAACTTTTTAAATCAGAGTCGAGCTCCGCTTCTAACCCAATATTTAATACTTTAGAATGCGAATCTGTTTTATGCACCTGGTTTTCAATCCAATGAAATAGTTTCTCATATTCTGTGCCTTCATCCTCTATGTTTACTTTCGAAAAGGTGGACAATACGGTATGGTTACTCAAACTATTTGAAACAATTGTTTTAGCTGAATTTTTAGACAATCCAACCGTTGAACCAAAGCTAATTTTATTGCCATCGCTTCGTTCATAAAACAACGCCTTACGAACCCCATTCAGATATTCCATTTTCTCCGAAAGAATGGTAGTAGCATCATATTTTACTTCGTACGTATATTTTACTTCTCCTACATAGAAAGTAATACCCATTACTGTTGGCTCACCTGCGTTTAATGCAAATGGCTTGTAATTTACTGTCGACCTGCTTTTTACATCTTTGGGTGTAATCAGCAATTGCCACAATGTTTCGATGGCATAGAGCAGGTTTGATTTGCCCGATGCATTGGCTCCATATATAATAGCCGTTTTTAGGATACGTACTCCCGGCTTTACTTCTACGGTTAGTTCATCGAGGTAGGTTTTATCGCTTGTTGCCTCAAATGATACATATTGCCGATCTCCAAAGGACATGAAGTTTTCGACATAAAATTCCTGAATCATGTTTATATCTGTTATATCTGGAAATTATTTACAAATGTAATCAATATATTTCCGTCTTCAACTATATACCCTTCATTTTAACCTTATTTCAGATCTCATCATCTTCTTTCAATGTATAAACTAACTTTTTTACACCAACTTCCTGTTTTCGGTTGCTTCGCTGTGCTCCTTCAACAAGTCATCCTTCACCCAGTCGATATCCAGTTCGTGCTGCGTGCAAAGCGACTCTATCAGGCTAAGGTCTTCTTTTCGAATGCCATAGTGTAGAAATGTGGTGTCCAGTCCTTTTTTTGCCATGATGTTGATTTCTCTTAGAAAAGTTTTTTTTGTTAATAAATTTGTCAGATTCAAATTCACATTGTATCTTTGCACTATAAGCCGGCTTTGGTAAAACCGCTTGTTTTATTAGGGTCGCAAAAAATCCTCGGTTGTTAAACCGGGGTTTTTTATTTTCTGACAATTCCCATCGGATCACTTTTATTAGGATTTAACTTATAATGCCTAATAATCGCTTCGTATTACACCATTACCGGATCAAAATAATCCCACCCTTTCAGGTCGGTTGTATTCTCTATCTTATTCCGGCAATATCGCCAGGTGGTAACCTCTCCGCTTTGGTTTCCAATCAATATTCCGCCAACGGTTGGCTTGCCCTGCTCATTCCGTTCATTCACAAAATCGATCAATGCATTGTGTTTGAGTGGTGCATTGGCCGGGTCGCTCCCTTTGGTTTTGGTATCAAACAGGCAGGTGACGCCACTTTGGGTCAATAGTACGAAATCGACATAAAAGAGACGTTCAGTCCCCAAATAATCGACGTATGGCACGGCGAAATGCTCTTTGGCACTCTCTCCGTTTTTGTACCACCAGTGCAGATGCTCTTTTTTATCTTCGAGGTATTGGGCAAATGCCTTTTCGGGCGACGATGCTTTGCTGAGCTCATAGAAAGGCACCAGAGCGTGTTGTGCAAAATCCTTTTCTTCGTACAAATCATTGAAAACCCGCTCCACAGGCACCTCCCAGTGGTAGCGTTGTACATCTTTCAGCGCATGATTGGCTCTGTTTTTCAAATCCTCTTCATATTGTTCGAGGGCGTGGGCTATCAGTTCGACAAACTGCGTCTGATTGCTGCTTTCGAGCACTATTTTTACGGTTTCTATCTCTCCGTAACCGAAATACTCCTCAAAAAAGATCTTTATCGCCATATCCAGCACAGGCACCGAGTCGACAGGTGCAAATCCGCCGATATGGTGGCGGCAAAAGAGCCGAAACATCTGATTCAGCTCCGAAGGGGTCTTCGCAAAACGGGCTTTTTCGCTCACCAGAATAGTCTCCTGTTCGCCCGATAAACGCAAATTCTCAGGTATAGCCACCTCAATACGCTGCACATCGGTATTGATCATCCGCTTAGCGAGTTGCGCCCGGTTGCGGTCATACACATTGTCATCTCCCATATCCAGATTCACACCCCAATGCCCTTCGGCACATTCGTAGAGCGTGCGGCGAAAAGCCGACCCAAGCCGGTTTCGCACTATCTGAGTATTGATATAGGCAGACCTGAGCTGAACGGCCTGATAACTCTCCCTGCGGTATGCTTTATTGAGACTGATGTAGCTGATATCGTCCTGCACCACACCGATTACATTGCGGCTCAGGTTGGTATATACGTAGCCCTGATTGAGCAACGCATTCGGATAGTGTTTCTGCTCCGGCATTCGCAGGATTCGGCCCACCGTTTGCACCGTAAAGGTAAAGCTCTGTATCTCGCGGAAGATAAGCAACACCGCAGCCCGCGGACAATCCCACCCGAGGGCAATGGCCTGCTTAAAGAGCAACACCTCCACCATATTGTCGGGCTCCTCTATGTTGTCGAGGTTCTCTTTGCGGTTGGATAGCCAAATGGCTAACCTGCCGTTATTCACCGAAATGCCGTAAGCGATTTCGAGTTTGGTAAGCACAAAGTCGATATATTGTTGGTCGTAGGTGGTGTTGGCATCGTTGCTGTCGTTGGGCAGCTGTATAAGCAGCAGCGGACGGATATTGGCCCCAATCTCCCGATAGGCCTGCTCTACTTCGGCACGCTTGGCCAATGCCTGATCGAGCAATATTTCATTGAGCGTGTGCCCATCCTGTTCTATGGCATCGAGTGCCGGATTGAGTATAATACCCTTCTTTATCATCTCTTCGTCTATCACATCCTGCCGCTCTACCACCACTTTGTAATCGCTGTTGGTGGATGGCGTGGCCGATACCCGCACCTCTATTTTTGGATAAATCTTTTGCAACACTTCTGCCGCACGTTTCGCCGTTTTGGTGCTTGCAAACATGTGCTCCTCGTCTATGATCACCACAATTTCGGTGTCGTTCAGCCGCGCATGTTGCACATAGCTGTTCAGGTTTTTGTTGCTCTCATTCTCGCGCATCATCAGGTTTTTCTCTTTGTTGATGCTCTCCCAGTTCACAAAAAGCACCTCGTTGGCCTGCAATCCGCCACCGGTTACATCTTCGAAAAAGATGGGCGAAAGGGTGCGCGTTTCGGCAAAGAAATCTTTGATAGCCAGATAGCTCTGTATGTAGAGTTTGTTGGGGGCAATCCACACAAAAGCCACTTTGCGCTTGTCGAGGTCGTACCGCTCGGGCAGCTCTTCGCACAGCTTGTTGAGCAGCGAGGCCATCATCACCGTTTTGCCGGCTCCTGTGGGGGCTTTGAATATCAGATTGTGGCGTGCGCCGGGTCGTTTCAGTAGTTTGTAGAATTTGTCGGACAGCTCATTCACTGCCGACTCCTGATATTGTTTGAGGTGTATCATCGGTTATGCGTTTTCGGTTTGGGTTACATCGGCTTCCATCTCTTCTTCGGGCACTACGTGACGAGGTGCGCTCTTCTTGGGCAACACGTGCTGATAGGCTTTGTATATGGCATCGGGCAGGGCGCAGAGCTCTACAATGGGCAGCACCTCTTCGAAATCTTCGGTGTAGGGATATTGCCCGTTGCTGAACACATACACTTTTATCTTGTGGTGTTTGTGCGAATGCGTTTGGTGAATGCGACGGATAATATCCACGGACTCTTCTATGCGCAGGTCGTCGTATATCATCACAAATATGCGTTCTTCTTCTTTGTAAGCCTCTATCCAGTTGCCCGCCACATCGAGTGCCAGGGGCTGATAGCAATTCTCTTTTATGCAGAGCAGCTCGGTAGCTAAGCGGGTCAGCTTTCGTTTGTTTTTGAGAGATGGCTCACGATCCATCAGCTCGCAGCGGTAATAGCGCAGGTTGTTTTGGGTTAATCCGGCCACTTCCACCCCTTTGGCATTGGTATAGCCCTGTATCACCCGCTTGTTGCGCTCGTAAGTCACCTCTTCGCAGATATTATTCTCGTTGTTGGTTACCAATATGCATTGTCTGCTGCCGCCATCTTCGGCATTGAGCTGCATGGTGGCGTGTAGGGTGGTACCTGATCCGGCGAAGAAGTCGAGGATGATAGAATTATGATTAAATTTCAGGTTAACTAATAATTTCAGTAATGAAACCGGTTTTGGATAATCAAAATAATTAATTTTTAGGTCTTCAATTTCCTTTTTTGCATCTTCATTAGTCCCAACTTGCAATTCTTTATCTAATCTATTTGTAGGTGTTTTTGTCTTTAAATTATCTTCTCTTCTTTGAAAGCGAATAGAAAAAAGGTCTGTCTTTATAATGAAATATGTTCCAAGTAAAATCTCTTTGTCTAACATTTCTTGTTTCCACTTGAAATTCCCCTCCATAACAACTTTGTTTTTATTTGTTGACTCGTCAACAATTAAAGCGTCACTAATTATTCTAATTTTTCTATTTGGGTCATCATAATAAGTGCCATTTGGCAAGTTAAACCTTATTGAACCTTCAGGGAATTTTAGTTTAGTTGTTGAGTTTCCCGAATTAAGAAGAGGTACATCACCTCCATCAACTTTACCAATTGAATATGATGAATTATCTCTAATTTTTTCATAGCATAAAACATACTCCATTTTTTTTCTAACCTTTTTGGATAAAGCGGGTGGTGTAGATGTTTTTTCCCACAAGAATTGAGTAATGAAATTATCCTCCCCAAACACCTCATCACAAAGCAACTTCAACTGCGCCTGCTCATTATCATCAATAGAAATAAAAATAACTCCCTTTGTACTCAACAACCGTTTGGCTATCTCCAATCGTTTGTGCATAAACGACAGCCATTTGCTGTGGCGAAAACTATCCTCTTTGTCTACAAAACTGTCGTTGTACTTAAAATCCTTATTTCCGGTATTATACGGTGGATCAATGTAAATTACATCTATCTTCCCCTCGTGTGTAAAAGTGAGTGCCGTGAGTGCGTGCAGGTTGTCGCCTTCTATCAGGATATGGTTGGGTGCGGGTACATCGTCAGAACCATGACTTGAATGATTCTCCTGATTTTCAACCGCATTCAATTCATCGAACAGCCCAATAGCTTTTGAATCAACAGTCTTATTCTGTTCATTCTTTAATCCTGAAAATCCTGATTCTGACACTATTCTCCGCTCCACCACTTCCTTTAGCACTGGCAAATGGGTGCGCAACTGCTCTTCCACCTCCTCGGTTTTCTGCTCCCACACAAGGCCGTATTTCTTTTTGGTGTTAATCAATTCCAGCAGATAGGCGCGCTCGTCCTGCGTCAGGTTGTCGAGCTCTTTTATTTTATCGAGAAGGGCTTGTTTATTCATTGTTTTGTGGATGTTTATTACGGGTTTCAATTGCATCTCTGCAACTGTTCCCGACCGGAATTTATCCACAAAAAAAGCGTGGACTAAATCCTTATCCACACCCCAAGCCCCTAGGAAAGGCCACACAAGAATGATAAGTCAAAAGCCCACGCCGTTTGGCATGAGCATTTTGCTTATTACTCCATTCTTGTGTGTTCGCTAAATAGAAATTTCCTAGGTTTCTGGGGTGTGCGAACAATAGCAGAATGCTATATTAATATGTTAATAATCAGTTATTTTTGTTTATTTCCATGCATTGCATACATGGTTAATCACATTTAACCGCTTCGCGGTTTTGCGTACGGTGCAAATACCTGCCGCAATACGCATACCACAGAACTGCAACGCAGTTCAATACGATTAGCCATGTATAAAATGCATGGTGGCGATTAGCCATGTATGCAATACATGGTGGCGATTAGCCATGTTTTTGTTTTTGTTGTTTTAAGTTGTTAATAAATCCATGCACTGCTGCGTACATGGTGATTGTATTTAACCGCTTCGCGGTTTTGGGTTGGGCGGAAATAAATCGTAATCAATGAGAAAACAATTCAATTCCGTTCTTTTGTATTTCGAAAACAAAGGGGTTTGATGAATTAAATTCACGCTCGTCAATCGGGTGAGGTTCAATTCTTAAATCCACTTTGCGTCTGATACGCATCAAAAGTTTTTGTATCTCAAAGAAATCGGTCATATTTCCCAGCACTATTGCGACATCAATATCACTCTCTTCCCGTTCATTACCTTTGGCATACGAACCAAAAAGATAGGCTTTCCGCAGCAACAGGTTGTCCGGTATCATTCGGGCAAATCGCTCTGCGGCTTCTATAATTGACTGATTAACCATGATCTGATCGTTTCTATTTTATTAATCCATTCTAGTGTATATTCCGATGTACATCTTTTTCTAAACTCCTGCTTATAATTGTCATATCTTGTGTTCAGATTAAATGTTGTAATTTCATCCAACCACTCCTCCTGATCATCAGTTATAGCCATTTCCGCTTTTATGGCTAAACGCAACAAATCATGGGTGAAAAGAGGATGCTTCTTTTTCTTTTTTACAAAATGTGCTTTCAAAAGCTTTTCAATAACCAGATGTCCTATAAAAAGAGCCCAATCATAATCTTTTGATTGTAAAAGATTCAACATCGTTTTGTAGTTTTGCTCAGAAGATTCCATCCAATACAAAACAATCTTTTCACTATCTTCAATAATATCATCCATAATTTTTACCCAATTATTTACCGTTCAATAATTCAATAGCAGAATGCTATATTAATATGTTAATAATCAGTTGTTTTTTCCATGCATTGCATACATGGTTAATCGTATTCAACCGCTTCGCGGTTTTGGGTTGGGTGGTGGTTACCGGGTAACCCGGATATTACCACCGGCAAATATACTGAAAATTTGTTTATTTCG
>CAZHNZ010000156.1:0-8245 GCA_964534355.1 uncultured Parabacteroides sp. | reverse complement strand
CGCAAACTGTTCGAGGCTCCAGAAGGAAAGTCGTTTGCCGTGGTCGATTTGAGCAACATCGAACCCCGTGCGCTGGCGGTTCTGAGCGGGGACAACGACCTTATTAACTACCTAAAGAATCCCAAGAACGACCTATATGAGTTGACCGCTCGGCGGGTGTTTGGATACTCCGATCCGCGCCCTCTAAAAGAGGTTGATAAAAACTTACGTCAATTAAGTAAGGTGCTCGTCCTTGGAAGTTCTTTCGGCACGGGTCCAGCAAAATTCATCGACGTTGCTAAGAAAATGGGCGGGCTTACAATATCCGCAGAAGAGAGCGAGCGCGTCATTTCAGAGTTCCGCAAGGGGAATCCGCTGCTCGTCGGACTGTGGAAGAAACTCGACCGCGCCATCAAAGGGGCGGTTGGCTCCAGCCTTGAGCTGAAGCTGCCGGGGGGCAACGTGCTCACGTTCGACAAAATCAAACACAAGGACGGCGAGATCGTCTTCCAGTCTGTCGGAATGGGCGGCAGGAAGATGGACACGAAGACCTTCGGGGCGCGGCTCACGGAGAATATCACCCAGGCCACAGCACGCGAGGTCTTCGCACACTACATCCTCGAACTTGAAAAACTCGGCTACGACATCCGCCTGCATGTTCACGATGAAGTGGTTGTGATCGTCAACGAGGCGACCGCAGAAGCCGACCTTGAAAAGATTACAGAAGTCATGTCCACGCCGCCTCCGTGGATGCCTAAATTACCCGCACTGGCAGAGGGCCACGTGTGCAAACAATACTCGAAAGGATAACCAACGTGTCTGAATACGCACTATTCGACGAAGAACTAGATCAGGAAACGCAGGAAACGCAGGAAACGCAGCCGGAGCCGCCGCAGGACGACGCTCTCACCGCAGCCGCACCGCAGCAAGAATGGGCCTCTGAACTCCGGGGTCTGAGAAACCTCACAGACGACACCATGCGATTCCCGGTGGAGCCGTGGAATTTCGTAACAGATGCGCCAGCGGAGGCTCTCAAGAGCAAGGAATCGTGGAGCAAGTGGGCGATGACCCGCACGACAGAGCATCTGTTCTTCACCGGCATGGAGGCATTGAATCCGCTTCTCCGGGCAAACAAAGACAATCCAGTGGTGAAAGTCCACGCCATCGTGATCGACTACGACGGCAACGTGACGGACGACAACATTGCTGCGATCAGCGGAAAACTGTCACCGGACCTGATGCCGACATGGGCGTGCAAAACGCGCTGGTCGGGCGGGTGCCGTCTCGTGTGGATGTTCGAACATCCGCTCGATGTCGGGCACGGCAACCTTGTCGATAGCTTCTTGAAACAGGCGAACTCCGTGCTCCGGTTCAACCAACTCGCTGCCGGGTTCGATCCGCAGTCGCTTAAAACGACGCAGACCTTCGAGGTCGGCGTTGATTGGCGACGAATTGGCGGACCTTTGCGGGACGAGGCCGTTCAGTCATGGCTGTTCAAAGCCTGCCTCATGCGGGACTCAAAACTCGATGTCGAACGAGGGGCGTTTCGCATTCCGATCCGGGATGTTGCGGCAGAAGTGGAGAGGCAGTTCCCCGGTCGGTGGGGTGGAGATTTCGAGGTCGGTCGTCGTGGCGTCGTGTTCTTCGATCCAACAAGCGTGAACCCGTCGGCCTCTATCGTCACGGAAGACGGCATGGTTTGTTTCGGGCAGGCCAAGTCGTTTTACCCGTGGCGCGAGATCCTCGGAGCGGAGTTCGTCCGCCAATACGAAGAGAACCAAATCTCGAACGCAACAACGTCCCTGTTCTTCGACGGGTCCGAAGCGTGGAGGCGGAACTTCTACAATCCCTCCCGGTGGGAGCGGCTGAATATGACGAGCCTGGACGCCCACCTGACGGTTGAGTGCGGGCTGAAAGATGAAGCCTTGAAGAAAGCGAAGTTCCATATTGACCGCTACAACCGCATTCGCGCAGCAGTGCCATTCGTCGGGAACAATCAGGAGATCGTCACCAACGCGCATGGGGACCGGTTGCTCAACACCCGATGCCACCAGAAGGTTGTGCAGCCCGCTCCGGGCCACAGTGCCGGATGGGGCGACGGGTTCTCGTTTCTTGCGGAGTTCTTCGACACCCGGCACGATACGGACAAAGACCCGAACGGGTTCTCGAAATGGCATCTGCTCTCGTGGTGGTCGATCTTCTACAAGGGAATCTTGAATGGCGACCTGGACCTCGGACAAGCAATCGCCATCGTCGGGGGTGCCGGAACGGGAAAAACACTGTTCGTGAAGCGTATGCTGTCGCCGTCGGTCGGGGGAACATCGAATGCTGGCACCTATCTCAAGGGGCTGACGCTGTTCAACGCGGACCTTTTCGAGTCGGCAGTATGGCTTGTGGACGACGACGCCCTGACACAAGACCCGGCAACACGGGATCGCTTCTCCAAGATGCTCAAAGCCTGTGCCTCGACAGACTCGATGGAGTATATCCGCAAAGGCAAAGACCCGGTGCCGGTGGAATGGACAGGACGCGCCGTGATCCTGCTGAACAGCGATCCAGAGTCGATCCTTTCGATCCCATCACTGAACATCAGCAACAACGACAAATTCTGTCTGTATCGGTGGAGGGAGCACGGGCCTGAGTTCATGCGTTCAGCCGATCTGGAGGCCACTGTGGCGCGGGAACTGCCCTTCCTGTTGCGTTGGCTTGTCGAGATGAAGCCGGAGGACTACGGGGTGCAGGCGAACTCACGCTTCGGGATCGCATCCTATATCGAAAGCGAGACTGCGGCAGAGGCCGAACGGGCGTCTGGTGCCGGATCGTTCCAAGAGATCATCACCGAGCTTGTGAAGGAGCAGGGACTCACCGGCATCATCGACGTGAATCCCGTCATGTTCCTCTCTAGGCTCTCGTCCATCGAGCAGTTCCGCCAGTTCGCGCACAAACTCACGCCGCAGAGCGTCGGCAAGCAGTTCCGGGTGCTGGCGTCGATGCCGAACCATATCGTCAGCCGGTCGTCTTTAGCAAAGGGCATGTGGTCCATAGATTGCGACCGCATTCGCAAGCAAGCCGGGTTCATCGAAAGGGCACCTTCAACCGTGGATCTCTCGAAATGAGCGGGTTTGAGATTCCCGCCGTGGCCTGGAACGACCGTCTGACGGGAATCCAGGTCGCGGCTACGGTAGCGAAGAAAAGGCTGGTCAGGGTCGATTCCCTACCAGCTTGCGTGGACAAAGAGGCTCTGCGGGACGAGATGCAGACGTTCGACTTGACGTGGGTTTCGCTGGCACTCTTGAAAAAGTGTCTGGCGACCATGTGTCTGCGGATGAAACTCTCCCCGACCGACGCCGAAAGCGTGCTGAACAAGACTCAGGACACGCTGAACAGGTTCGACAAGGTGCTTCCGCCAGCCCGGTTGCTGCTGAACGAGCGTAAAGTGCTCGAAAAAGCGGACCAAAAGCGGTTCGATTCGTTCGAGATCAAGGCCGATCTGCGAAAAATGGAGGAAGCGGGGCATGTTTTCTACAACATCCTCGCACTCCCGGTGGAGAAGAAATACGACGTGCGAGTAGCCCTAAAAAGGGCTGAATCTGAGCGAAAACTGGTCAAAGAGGCCAATAACGAGGCCGCATTGCGGCGTCGGGCGGCACTTTTACCAGAACTGATCGACAAGCACACCAAAGCAGTCGGCGTCTTCCAACGCAGAGCGGGGAGATACGCACGACTTGTAACAAAAACACAGGCAAGACTGCTAGAACTTCAAGGCGAAGCAGCCGTCATAGCGGACAAACTACGTGTTTTAGGCACGGTAAACTAGACTAGTTTACTGTGCAGAACGGTGTTTACAGAGAATGTCGTATTGCAACTCGCCGAGGATGCCGCTGATGACCCGGAAGCCGTATCCGTGCGCGGCGAGCCACTCATGCAGCATCCTACCGCTCGCTCCTTGCCGCTTGAGAGCACCTTCGTTGACCTCCAGAACAAGCGTCGGATGGTCCCGCTGGATGACTTGTTCCGCTCCGCCGAGGATCGCGAGTTCAAACCCCTCTGCGTCGATCTTGATGAGGCTGATCCGGCGGGAAACCGGGCCGACCTCATCGTCGAGGGTGCTAACAAACACGCTCCCATCGACGTTTTCGACGAGATGTGACGCCCCTACGTTCGGGCTACCTAGCAGTTCAGCCCGTCCGCTCTTGCCGCCGATGGCCGCGCCGAGGACGACCGTGTTCTGTAGCGGCTGCATGTTCTTATAGAGACAGGTGAATGCCTCGGGGTTAGGCTCGTAGGCCAGCACCCGCCCGGAGGGGCCGACAGCACGGGCGTAGGCGATTGTGTGGTCCCCTACGAACGCTCCGATGTCGATCACTTTGTCTCCCGGAGCAATCTCGGGCAGAATCTCGCGCTCGATAAGGGCGTGATCGAAATCCAGTCTGCGGTGCTCGCGAATCCACTTGCACAGATGCGTGTCGCCGGGAATCACCCAGACGCCGAAATCTGTCAGGATCGGCGGCTTCCCGGCGTAGCCAGCGAGTTCGTCGGTCAACTCAGAGAGCGGGGAATGGCTCCAGAACTGGCGGACGTGCTTGAAAGCGTCGGGCCAGATGCCGAGGGCTGTGTCGAACCAACAATAACGCTCCGGGTGGTCGTATGCGGCCCATGCGCCAAGGCAGTTGAACTCCGAAAAGGCTCCCGCCATTCGGGTGTAGTATTCGAGGGAGTATTTGTGTCGCTTGATGATGCGATCCTCTGTCGAGACGAGCGTTTCCCGGTGGACGATGAACGGGAATGCCCGCATGTATTCGTCGCGGATTTCTCCGATTCCGAGAGTCTCCTCAGTCGGAACTCTCCACGGCACGTCGGGTGGCAGAGTGTCGTAAGCCTGATACATCCAGCAGGGAAGCCCATCAACGAACATGTCCTCGATCCGGGTCGGAGACATAACCATCGTGTCCGAGTCCATGAAGCAGATGTATTCTGCATCGGTGTGCGTCCACGCCCGCATCTTTTGGTATTGCTGCCAGAAGTATCCCCTCCCCGGCCAGCCTGTCACCGGGATCACTTTGAGCGTCGGATCGACTCGTTGGAACAGCGGGGCGTCATCATGGCTCGCGACCACGATGATGTCCCGGTAGCCGGTTAGGTTCTTCCGCACGGTGTTGAGGCTCCACTGGAACCATTCCAAATCGTGCAGATACGAAACGTAGAAAATGTCGATGTTTGGTGTCATGCGGCCTCCGTAAGAATTAGCCCACATCGGTTCTCGATGAGTGGGACGTAGTTCGGGTTCAGTTCAATCAGGATGGCGTCACGCCCTTCTTGTTGTGCTACCATTCCAGTAGTCCCTGACCCTCCAAAAGGGTCGAGAACCGTGCCACCGACAGGGCATCCTGCAAGGACGCACGGACGGATCAGATCGGGCGGGAAGGTGGCGAAGTGTGCGCCTTTGTAGGGCTTTGTAGTGACCGTCCATACAGAGCGGCGGTTACGGGTTTCGTCTGCGGATGTCCCAAGTGTGCTCTTGTCCGTTCCCCCGCTGATGATGCCGCCAGTTCGCGCGATTGCCTGTTCGGCCAGCCGCCGCCCGTTACCCTTACTGGTTCCACCAACAGCCGGTTCCTTGATAGCGTCCGAGTCGAAGTAATACCTCTGCGACTTTGAGAGCAGAAAAATGTATTCGTGCGATTTGGTGCAACGATCGGTGACGCTCTCCGGCATCGGGTTGGGTTTGTGCCAGATGATGTCTTGCCGCAGATACCAGCCGTCCGCTTGCAGAGCAAATGCAACTCGCCACGGTATGCCCATGATGTCTTTCGGCTTCAATTCTGTGCCAAAAGCCGGTATCCTCCACCAAAAGTTTGTTCCACCTCCTTTGCCCCACTTGATTTTGTGCCGGAAACCGTTCATCTCCTGCTTTGCGCCGACGCCGGGAGACTCTTTACGGTCACTTCTCCGCATTGATGTATAACTATCCCCCAGGTTCAACCACAACGTCCCGTCGTCGCGCAGGACGCGGCGAACCTCGCGGAACACGGCGACAAGCTTGGCGACGTAATCGTCCGGCGTCTGTTCGAGTCCGATCTGTCCGTCCACCCCGTAGTCGCGCAGGCCGAAGTAGGGAGGCGATGTCACGCAGCAATTCACAGACTCCGAAGGGAGCGTTTTAAGGACTTCGCGGCAGTCTCCAGATATTACAGTTGGTGTCATTTATCCTCCTTCTTTCCGTGGAGCGGGCAGTCTCCGTTGATGTAGAATGCGACATCTCCGCCTCCGACCGGGATTCCTTTGCCGTGGTGGTTGTCCATCACCGGACAAGTGCATCCCTGCTCTCCAGCTTCCGGGCTTCCGGGATTTGGTGTTGTTTCCCCAGTCACTCGTTCCCCTTCTCCATCTCGGCTTTGACCAGCTTGATCGCGTTGTCGAGAGCGAGCACAGCGTTCACGCGAGACTCAAGGCAGGCGGCGATGGCGGACGGGTCGTCCGGGGTTTCCATGAGTTTCCCCATGCGGAAAGCACGGGCTTGTTCGAGGTATTCCAGTGTCATTAGTAGCGGCTCCTCCAAATTTCAAGACGACCGGCGTTGTCTTTGACGAACGTGTAGGGGATGTCCCCGCGCTCCAGGTCGGCCACCACCGCGTCGAACATGCCCTGTTCGTTTGGGAGGTCGTATCCGACGGTGAGGGGCTGGTAGCCGTTTTTCTCGGCCAGGGTTTTTGTGATTATTGCTGGTTTCATTTGTTTGATTTGTTGTCGTGCCATAGAATCAAGAGACAGATTGCAGCTAGGGTTAGCGCGATGAGGTCGTTGTCGCTCACCGACCTTCCTCCAACTCAGCCACGGTCAGGAGCAGACGGGCTTTGAAGAGGGCCACCGAGCCGTCGTTCACCACTTCCTTGTCGGCCTTGATTGACTCCATGATGATTTCGCTCGGGTGAATATCGTCGGAGATCAGGCTCGGGCGGGAGATGCGGACCAAGTGACCGCCGATGGATTTGATTGTCTCGGCCTCGTTGTTGAACCGGACATCGGTGGCGATCACATCTGCCGGAACGCAACACGGACTGGCTGATGCCGCGACCCTACGCTTCCAAGCCTCAATCCATACGTTCTCCCAACGGTGCCGGAACAGGTTCGTGCCGACCGTCTGAAGCAAGTGCCGGGGGCTTTCGTTCGGCCAGCGGGTGAGTGGAGCTTCCTTCAACTCGCGGTCTGCCATCTCGTGCGGCGTCAACCCGAAGGCGATGGAACAGATTTCCCGGAGCGGATCTGCGAAGGCGATCTTCTGCCAGTTCGGGTTCTCTTCTCTAAGTAGGTGGAGCGCGAGGTCTTTGCCTGCGCCTGCCTTGCCGATGAATCCAATAATCATATGGTGTGTTTGGTTGTTTATCTGAAATCTCCGATGATGTAGTCCCAAGTGCCGGGACCGTTCCCGACGCAATGAACTCCATCTACTTTGTGGCGGACGAGCCCGTTCAAGCCGGGTTCCGCGTGGTTGCTGTTCATCTTCTGTTCCGTCCATTGGGAGGAGCGGACTGTTATCTCGTCCACCATCTCTATTGGCCAAATCGGATCGCCGTATTCGTTGGTGATGCGGGAGTTCGGTTCGTCGAACAGACGCACCCAGTCTTCCAGTGTGTTGATCCCTTCCTCTGGATAGACGTGGAGACTGAAATGCCATCCACCGGACGACTTGCCGATATGCCTTTTTTCGCCCCGTCCGCAATGCGGGCAGGCGTTCCTGTGGTGGTAGTAGTTTGTTCCCATGCTCGCGTTGTTAGACAAGGTATCTTCCGATGCGTTCAATCAGAATATACCTTTTTCGCAACGATGTCGCTCACAGCAGGGACCGGCCTCGAATCAGCGAGGGAGATCCAAGGGTTCCACTTCTCGTCCGATGGAGGGTACGTCCGCTCCGGGGCAGCAAAGAAGGTGAGCGGAGCGATGCAGATGTTGAGGGGATTCCCGGCCATATCGCACACGGGGATGCCGAGCCGCATCGCCACGTAAACTTCCAGCCTCGCGCCGTCGGAAATCTGCCAGTCGTCGGAGATCACACGCAACTCATCGCAGCCGGTGAGGACCGCGAGATCGAGCTTGAGATACTTCTGCCACGTCTGCCGCCAAATGCCTTTGGCTTGGATTTCTTCAAGGGATTCAGTCGGTTCCGGGTGGAGAGTGAACGGGTTTACGATGTTAACGTAGCCTCGGTCTTTGAGGTATTGCTCAGCGTCTGCGAAGGCTTGTTTGCCCCAGTCTTCGAGACCGCTCA
>CAZHNZ010000155.1:0-8333 GCA_964534355.1 uncultured Parabacteroides sp. | reverse complement strand
AAGTCCCGTGCATCGATATTTCCGGTAAGCGTTAGCTCAATCAACGAACTATTTTCGGCCGTCGTTAATAAAGTAGATAAAGAACCGGCTGTTGTCACATTTAGCGTCTTGCTTTGGGCAAAAAGCACTACATTTATTGACAAAATAAATAATAGAAGTAGTGTTCTTTTCATAAAATTATAGTATTAGGATTTAAGGGTTAAACAATTGATTTCAAATAATATATTTGCAAAAATACAATATAAATGAGTATAATATCTGTTTCTGCTGCAAATAAATAATATAAAACAATCAATAATGCATTAATATATCAAAAAACCCGCAAATCAAAACGATTTGCGGGTTAATTTATAGAACTATCTCTCAAATTACTCTACCAGCACTTTTGCAACTGCCTGACCGGCTTTTACAATGTACAAACCTCTTCCGATTTCAATTCTGCTTTTTCCGGCATTTACAGTTTTTTGGGCAACTACTGTTCCGGTCACAGAATATATAGTCACTTCGGTTTGCGCAGGAGCGTCTACAATTATACCTGCTTCTTCACCTGTTATACGTGGAATAGTGGGTGCAATTGATGATTCATTGCCTGAAGTAAGAAACTTAATATCATTTGTACTACGCGAAATAAGTTCGTATTTCGTCGTATAACGACTAACTAAACAGACGACATCCGATTTTGCCGGGATAATTTTTCCCTGATAATCAATACCCATACCACTTGGTGATTTGAAAACATAAGCGGCGGCATCTGCGGCTTTAGATAAATCAAATATAGTGTAAGGTGTATTCGGATTAAATGTCTTCACCCCATTTGCTTCAGTAAAATTAAGATCTTTAATTTTCACAAGGCAATGCAGATTATCAGCCAGTTGCGCTAGAGTAATCTCTTTAGGAACAACTGAATTTCCGGATGACAAAATCGTAAAATCTGAGTAAGGATAAATTTCCGGAAGCGAGTAATAATTAGTTAGCAATCCGACAAAACCGGTCACTTTATCCCCTGTTACATAATTCTGCGTCAAATTCTTTAGATTATCATAAATCAAAAATCCACCCGAAACATCCTGAATATGAACCACATTATAGGTTGACTTATAACTGTGTGTTACAATCGCTTCTCCGGTATATTTATAGTAAACTGTCCCTGTTGCCGACGTGGCTGTTGTTGGAATTAACGCTTGTAATGCAGAAAGCGTGGAGACCTCAACAGGAAAGTTTATAATAGATGAATTAACCCGGCTGGTATCCTTTCCGGCCACAATAGCAACTGCATTTATTGTGGTTGTAGAGGCTATTTGCAACGGAGTACTATAAAGCTTTGAAGTTGCATTAGGTTTACTCCCATCCGTAGTATAATATATGGATGCTCCCGGAGTGTCAGAAGTAATAGTTACAGACTGTGGTGCTGAATAAACACCCGTAACCGATGAAAAACGGGGTGTTGCCACCTGATCAACATTGTAATCAGTAATTTCAAAATCATCAATATTGACCTGAGTATTTGCATCGGTCGTAAGCTTTATAACGATTCTAAACCGGATATTTCCACTATAATTAATGTTGTAAGAGGCTATTCCATGAGTACCTATCCAGGAACCAACAACTATCGTATCTCCCACTTTCTCCCATCCTGCAGTAACTGTTGGAGCCGGATCTGCACCGGAAGTTGATTTCTCGAGCCAGATTTTTCCACCCCGATGATTAGAATATGAGCCATACACAAAAGAAACAACACCTGCACCAGACTTATCGAATTTCATCCCAAGTGTATTACTGGGGCCCGCCAGGCCACGCATTCTCATCGAATAAAGACCATTACTTCGGTCATTTATTGTTGCTGTATTGGGTTTTGTGATGGCGTTTGTCCACCACAATCCCGATGGATAAGTAATTGAAACGCCAGAATTACTGGTTGAACTGGCAGATGGAAATTCAAAACCTTCTGTCAGTTTTGTAGCCATTGCGCCAACACCAAATGCAAAGAAAAAAAGTAAAACCAAACTGGTAAACTTAAATGAGTAAATTTTTTCAGACATAATTCTCTTAATTTTATTGGGTTTATTTGTTTACAAAAATAAGAAATTATGAGATTCAATGAGTAAAAGATCCTGGAAAAATCAATACAAAAACTCAAATTCTTAAAAAAACAGTTAATTATTCCATTAAACGCACCTAAAAATCATTTCTTATATTTTAAAAGAAACATCTATTCTATTGATTTACAAGGCCCATAAACCGATTTTAAAAGAAAACAAATTGAAGAATTGAAAAATTGTAATTACCTTTGTGCCCGCAAACTAAAAACATTATAATTCTATGCACGAAAAAGGAACTTACGTTCGAATTGAAGTGGCCGACCCGACACCCCTCGGATTGACCGGCCTGGCGATGGTTACACTGGTAGCGGCATCGCAAAAATTAGGCTGGACAGAAGGCCTCTCTATGGTAATTCCCTGGGCAATTTTCCTGGGTGGTTTTGCTCAGTTAATGGCCTGCGTCTACGATTTCAAACACAACAACCTGTTTGGCTCAACTGCATTTGGCGCTTATGGTCTGTTTTGGATCTCCGTTGCATCTGCCTGGATGATTAAACTCGGTGTATTTGGTCAGGAACTGGCTGCTGCAGTCGATGTCCGTCAATTAGGTTTCGCATTTCTGGGGTACCTGATCTTCTCGCTATTCCTGACAGTAGCAGCTCTTCGCACCAACAAAGCTCTGATCGCAATCATGGTATTGATTGATGTTTTGTTTATTTGCCTGATGCTGGATGCCTTCAAAATGGGTGAAGCATGGCATACTATTGCAGCATGGACTGAACTGACTATCTCAATGATTGGTTTTTATGCAGCAGGTGCAAACTTGCTGAATAAATCTTATGGCAGAGTGATGCTACCTCTAGGTGGCCCGGTAATGCAATAATATTGCAAATAAAAGAATCGAATAGGAAGTGAGCAATTATTTCGCTCACTGTCCTCTTACACCACCGTACATACCGTTCGGCATACGGTTGTTCCTTAAATTACACACGAACGGAACGATAAAAAATGAGAAAAATTTGGAAACTCACTTTAGTAGCGCTTGGCTATCCTAATTGAGGTTGATAAGAAAAGGCTATTGGCGTTGCCAATAGCCTTTTTGCGTGATTTTCCGCGATGCTTGTGCATCCGTGTAATCCTTATTCTATGTAAAAGACATGCTGGAACGCTGATAAAACAGATTACCAAACGCTTATATCATTTCTTCTTCACAGACCAGCCAAACTTACCGATCTCCTGCCCCAGGCCGTAGTAGTGACCGTGCGAATAGACCAATAGAGAGGCATCGCTGAGACGGAATTCGCCGGTCTCTTTATCGAGATACTTCTCGTCTGCCAAAACATTGACCACATCGGCAATAAACATATCGTGCGAGCCCAGTGAGGTGACCTCACGCACGCGGCACTCGATACAGAGGGGCGACTCTTCGATGGTGGGTGCATTCACAATGGATGCCTTGCCGGGGGTGAGTTTCATTTCGCTGAATTTATCGAAATCTTTTCCCGAACGAACACCAATCCAATCAGTTTGGAAGGCCATGCCCTCGGTGGTGAGGTTGATCACAAACTCCATATTTTTGGTAAGTATGGCGTGCGAATGCCGGCTGGGACGAACAGAGATGTAGCACATAGGCGGATCGGAACAGATGGTACCGACCCAACTCACGGTGATGAGTCCATACTCTTCGGGCGAACTGCCGCAACTAACAATGGCTGCCGGAAGCGGATAAATCATGGTTCCGGGTTTAAAATCTACTTTCATACGTCAACGAATTATTAAATTATCAGCATCAAAAACCCGCTCACAGTAGCGGCATTTCACCATTTTATCTACCTTGTTGACCACCTTGAAATGAGTGGTAACCGGTTCGTTGTTGGTGATACATTTGGGGTTTGGGCATTTTGCAATGTCCACAAGTTCGGTGGGAAGTTCTACACAAATTTTGTTGCACACCTCGTAGTTGCGGATAACGCTCAGTATCACATTGGGCGCAACAAGAGCCACTTTATCAATCTCCTCTTTTTCGAAAAAGCGATCAGATATTTTAATAATGCCCTTTGTACCCAACTTCGAACTGGCCAGATTAAAGCCAATGGTAATGCTGTTTTTGACTTTGGAAAGGCCGAGAATAGAGACCACAGCAAAAAGATGCTGAGGTGGTATATGGTCAATCACTGTTCCGTTTTCGAGAGCAGCTACCTGTAATTCTTTTTTCATGAGTCAATATTTTAATGAATGGTTACACACAGAAATAACAGATTAAATGTCGATACCCAAAACGTCGCAGATAATGGCCTGACGGGCATACAGGCCGTTGAGCGCCTGCTCAAAATAGTAGGCTTTGGGGTTTTCATCCACATCAGGGGCAATCTCGTTGACTCTGGGCAGCGGATGCAAAACCCGAAGATTGGGTTTGCTATCGGCCAGCATGGCATTGTGCAGTGTATATACGTTTTTCACATTTTCGTACTCCATCAGGTCGGTAAAACGCTCGCGTTGCACCCGTGTCATGTAGAGTATATCCGACTGATTGATAACCTCTTCGGTAAAGTTTTCGTGAATAAAGAAGGGGATTTTATGTTTTTTGCAAAAGATAATGTAATCGTCGGGCATGGCCAATGCATTGGGTGCAACGAAGTGAAAAGTGGGGTTGAAGTGTGACATAGCCATAAGCAACGAATGCACGGTACGACCATATTTGAGGTCGCCCACCATGGTTATATTCAATCCCTCCAGCGTGCCCTGTGTTTTGTAAATAGAATACAAATCGAGCATAGTTTGGGTAGGATGCTGGTTGGCTCCATCGCCTGCATTGATAATGGGCACAGACGAAACCTCTGAGGCATATCGGGCAGCTCCCTCCAGAAAGTGGCGCATAATGATGAGGTCGGCATAATTGCTGACCATTTTGATGGTATCTTTGAGCGTTTCCCCCTTGGAAGAGCTGGTGGTAGAAGCATCAGAAAAGCCGATAATGCGACCACCCAATCGGTTGACCGCTGCTTCGAAACTCAAACGGGTACGGGTAGAGGGCTCAAAAAACAGGGTTGCAATCACCTTTCCTTCGAGCAACTTACGATTGGGGTTTTTCTCGAATTCGCTTGCCAGCACGAGCAATCGCAGAATATCTTCCTTGGTGTAGTCTTTTATGGAAACCAGATTTTTGAAACTCATACGGATTTGTATTTATTTGAATAATTATATTAGCCGGAAAACAAGAAGAAATAAGGCAAAAAAAAACCACCCGGAACAGATTCCGACTGATTTTCGTTCAATACAAAGGATTTTCAGACTTATTTCTCATGATTTTGCACTGTGAATACAAAAGTACAAAATTTTGTGAATAGCGATACACTCAAACACAAAAAAATAATCTGCCCACCTTACTTATCCAGCTCATCACAACCATAAATTTTGTGTAATTGAATGCCGGCCTTATACCTGGACGGATGATCTTTGACTGCTTTGGTGATAATATTCAGCAGATTACGCTTGTGAGTTAAAGCATTATATTCGGGCTGTAACCATATATCGGGCAACGGATGCGAGGTAAAAACCGGTGAAAGGAACTCCCACCACTTTTGGATAGAGGTTTCGTCCTCCACAATCAGTTTTAGTTCGTTGGCTTTTAGCAAATTTTCGGCCAGAGGCAACATAAGCCACTTCGGACTCACGGTAATCCAGTCGAAATGACCCCTAAGAGGAAATGAACCGCAAGTTTCGAGGTGCACCTGCATTCCCCTCTCCTTCAATGCAGAAGTAAGATGAGTGAGGTTGTAAATAGTGGGCTCACCGCCGGTTATCACCACTATTTTGGCACCGGATTTGAATGCGTTTTCGGCCAGCAAGTCAGGGTCTGTATTCACATACGACGATATACCCGGCGCAGAGCTCCAGGAATTGGCAGAATCGCACCACGCACATTTGACGGGGCAACCATACAGACGAATAAAACAGGCAGCTGTACCGATAAATGAACCCTCCCCCTGAAATGCGTAAAAAGTCTCATTTACAGGCAAATAATGGGTTTTATTCAACGGTTTGTTGTTGCACATAAGTGGCTTGGTTTCGTGAATCTTCGTAAACAGAAACTTTCAGACAATGAACCCGTTGGGTAGTGGCTTCGCGAATAAACTGATCGGCGATATCGAATACATATTTGGCCAACCCCTCTGCACCCGAAGAGGGAAGAAAACGCACATCGGCCAGTTTGCGCTCATGCATCTCCTCGAAAAACGAACGCGCCGGATCATCTGCATCTATCAGCAGGGTATGATCGAATATTGACTCCAACTGCGAACGCAAGGGACGAAGGGCACCAAAATCGTACACAAAATTCTGATAATCAAGCTCCTTTGTCTGAAAAGTAATATCAAGAGTCCAGTTTTCGCCGTGCACAAAGCTGCAATGACCAGCATGTCTCCATTGCCGGTGAGCCGCTTTTAGGTTGTCGTAGGTCTTGGTTAATGTATAATACATTTTGATGAATCGGTAGAATTATGGCTGCAAAGATAAGACATACTATTTATATAACAGCTATTGGATATGAAAATACCCCTCGAATGTACCGATATTAGGGGCATTTGAGGGGTAGTGTAAGTAAAAAGGTTACATCTGCAAGGCCGATGCTGCCATTGTTTTTCCCTGAGCAATGCGGTCGGCCATACCAATGCCATTGCGCAGATTACCACCGATAATAAGTCCGGGAAAATCGCGTTCGAGCCGGTCAATTGTTTCGAAACGGATTTCGCAATCGGCTCCGTATTGAGGTATTGCCTCGCGGTATCTGAAAATTTTGAAAACTGAAGGATTAAAGTTTTTTAACCGCATCAGGTCACAAAACTCCCGTTCCACAATCTCTCTGATTTGGTTATCTGTGAGATCAAATATATCGGGTCGCCTCACTCCCCCCATAAATACGGAAAGCATGGCACCACCCTGCGGCGCTCTGTGGCTCAAAAAAGCGGAAGGAAAGAGAACTCCCAGAATATCCCGGTTTTCGCGAAACGGAATAAGACCGCCAAAAGCATCCAGTGGCATACCTTCCCAGGTTGTAAAACCGATTGCCACCTGCACCACGCGGGCATAGAGCAAATTGCTGACTCTGCCGGACAACCCTTTGGGGACAAAAGGCAAAAGTGCTGAAAGCTCGTGAGCACCGACGGTTGTAATTACCTTGTTGGCAGTCAACGAGATAGGCAGTCCATCCCGACGTAAACCTTCAACAACGTAGCCTCCGTCGCGGGGAATCACCTTAACTCCCCGGATACCTAAAATCAGTTTCTCCTCCCCTGCGCTTTGCACCAGTGCAGCTATCAGGTTAGACAGTCCGCCTTCGACCGAGAATATGCGGTTTCCCGACTTTTTCTTCTCTTTTTGGGGGGCATTGCGCCTCTTCTCCCGGCCCATTTTGATGGCACCACCAATAAAACTACCGTAATTTTGTTCCAGATTATAGAGTTTGGGCAATGCAAAGCGGGGCACGAGCAAATTGGGGTCGCCGGCATATACGCCAAGAATAAACGGATCTATGGCAAAATCGAGGAAGCTATCCCCCATTCTGCGTTTCACCAACTGCGCCAGGGTTTCGTTGGGGTCGGTGCCGGCTTTGCGAAATGGCTCGCCCAGCAGACGCAGCTTATCTTTGAGGGTAAACAGCGGCGTGGTAATACCTTGCAGAAGACCGGACGGCAGTGACTCCCATTTTCCCGACTTAAGCACGTATCGTTTATTGACGGCATTGGCTGCCCTTTCGAGCCTGCAATACCCGGATAGGTCGTCGAACAACTCCTGCACCGTTTCGTTGCTCATCACACCGGTACTTGGTCCTTTTTCGTAGGTAAATCCACCACTCATCTCTGTTTGGATGGCGCCTCCGGCCTGATCGTTTTTTTCTACAATCAAAAAATCAACCCCCGATTTATTTAAATAATGAGCTGTGGTAAGGCCGGTAAGCCCGGCACCAATAACTACAACATCTGTATGATAATTCATTCTCTTATGTTATTTACACAAATAAACTACACTGTTTTTGAAAATCTGAGGGTCGGATTATCGTCGTTTTTCAGCAACGGATCAAACAACATGGCCACATTGCGCAGAAACATTTTTCCTTCGGGCAAAATGGTTAGCCTGTTATTCTCCCATGCAACCAAGTCGTCGGTAAGCAATGGCTGCAACGCCGAATCATTAAAAAGCGTCAGGCTGTACAATTCATCTAAAGTCAGATTAAATGCCTCTGAAATAGCATTTAAATCGACAAAATGATTACACATCAGGGTATTGATAATGTCG
>CAZHNZ010000154.1:1287-8643 GCA_964534355.1 uncultured Parabacteroides sp. | reverse complement strand
ATGTAAACAACGTTCGCTGAAAGGTGCAATTATAGCACATCACCTTTCTACGGTTTCATATTCGGCAAAACAGGGCCATTAATACGCTTAACACCCTGATATTCATACTTATAAATAAATCGTATCGGCTTAGTAAGCCAAACCGGGACTATATAACCGTTATGCATTGCGGGTATCCATTTGGGCATACCATATAGCAAGCACGCCACTTTAATATCCAGATCTGCGTTGAGCCCCCTGACAATTTGAACCTGCTTTACACTGCCTGTCACATCGATAAGAAACCGCACTTCAAGCACACCGTTCAATTTTTCCAGGTTTTGCGATGCAGTCTCAAAAATTGAGGTAAATATATAACGATCTAAAGCGGCCTGACCTCCGGAAAAATAAGGCATCTTTTCTATATATTCACCATTCCCGCCAGCTAACGAGGTCGTATCAACAGGCATTGATCCTTCTATCAAGCTACCGTTATCAAAAACAACCCGATTGATCACAGCTCCTTTTTCGTCATAATAGAGTTGTTCTCCATCCAAAACATTAAAAACATAATTCATTCGACATTTCAACCGCCCTTCTTTATCCATGTATTCAGATTTCCCATGTAAAATTCTGCTATCCAGGAACTCTTTCTTTGTTGACATTGCGGAAATTACTCTCAGGTCAGGATATTTTTCTCTGATCCGATCACACGATAAATTTCTGTTAATTGCGCATTTAGACCTTATCACACCATTCCCGTCAAAAACAGTCTGAATTAGCTCACTGCTGTCTGCACCACTTACATTCAGCAACTCCATACTCTCAGCATTTTGGCGGGTTTTCTGAATAAACCCGTATTTATCGTAATATATGGTATCGGTACCGGATGGCTTCATATACAGGTCGATTGTAAATTTTGGATTGTTAATAACAAATGTAAAGATAGTAAAACCTGATGATGGCTCTCCATCTATCTGTGCCGGAGATTCAAATATATTATTTGATAACAACAACTTATATGCCTGTTCATCCAAAAGGGGATGCAAACTTTTGCGAATGACATTTTTGTACACCTTTCCCTTCACATTGGTATATGTAATGACCTGCATACGCCCGGCTACCCTTTGCTCTAACAGATTCGCAGGATATCTTACTTTTTGGGCAATAATTGATTGAGCCGATGCAAATTCTTTCACATTCAAACCGGGTGGGGTATAAAAGCCAGAGTAAACTGCCGCACGTCCATTAGAATTAAAACACTCTCCCTTAACCAGCTCCCCGGAATTATACATTTCTTTCCGCTTGATATTTCCATTATTCCAATATGTGAACAACTGACCACAAAGGTATCCGTACCTGAAATCAATATCTTTCTTCATCTTCCCATCAGGGTACCACTCTTTATAACGGCCATTGTATAACCATTTAGTAGTTCTGTCTTTACTTAATATAAATGAATTCCGATTAGCAATTTTAAATTCTTTCGATGGAGCAAAAGCTTCGTTCACCAGTGAAACGCTAGACTTAACTTTTCCTGATCTGAAATACTCGGTCAATACAGCACTCTTTTTATCCACGGAGTCACGCTGAATAATCTCGTATGTTTTTGCTTTCCCGGGATTGTCTATTTCGCATTCGTTCTTATCAAAATAGATGGTATCCTGCGCCGAAACGACTGAAACAAACAACGAAAGTGCAAAAACAAACAACAATTTTATATTCATATATTTATCTTTTTTACTGAATCAAGAATAATGACTTAAATGTTTTTTATTTCTCAGCGCAAAGATAATAAATTTATTAAAATATCATACTAATTGTATTTACATACCAAAAGAAATAAAAGATGTCGAATGCCTACTAAAAAAAAGAATCCTTCAGCGGCAATACAGAAATAAAACCGCCTCTCAATAACCGATGCTAAACCTCACTAAACAGCCATCAAACAATAAGATAATTCGGATATAAAATGCATATAAAACATATATGCATTATATATACATAATTTCTTTGTGATGAATATTATTTATCAAACGCACAGCACACCATCAGATGAAGTTAAGGTACCAACCAACCAGACAACAAACAAAACGACCGCTTCGTTTGGCAAAGCGGAGAAATATATCGACATTTGCAAACCATAAAGAAAAACAGGCCATGACGAACCCCGAAACACTGCAATTTATAAAACTGCACGCCAACGACGACCCGTCGAAACTGGCATTGCAGGCCCGTAAATTTCCGGATGTAGATATGCCGTTCGTCATACGCCAGATAGCGGGGCGAAAGGTGGCCGCCGAGAAGGTGCCGTCGTGGTTTGCCTGCGACGGGATACTCTATCCGCCGCACCTGTCGATGGAGCAGTGCTCGTCGGAAGCCACAGCGCGGTACAAGGCCTCACTTTTGTCGGGAGGTTCATTTGTCGATCTGACAGGCGGTTTTGGCATCGACTGCGCGTTTATTTCCGCTAACTTCCAACGCGGGGGATACGTGGAGCGCAACCCGGAGTTGTGCCAACTGGCCACACAAAATTACCAGTCGCTGGGGCTCAACCACATACAGACACACAATGCCGATGCCTGCGAATACCTCAACCGGATGGAGACGGTCGATTGCATATACATAGACCCCGCGCGCCGCAACGAACACGGTAGCAAAACAGTTGCGGTGGCCGATTGCGAGCCCGACGTGGCCGAACTATCGCCCATTCTGCTGCAAAAAGCCGACCGGGTGCTGATCAAATTGTCGCCCATGCTGGATATCTCTCTGGCACTGGAGGCACTGCCCGACACGTCCGAAGTGCACATCATATCGGTGGGCAACGAGTGCAAAGAGCTGCTGTTTATTCTCGAAAAAGAGAAAAGTACGGAGGTGAAACTGATTTGCATCAACCTGACCAAAAGCGGCGTGCAACAATTTTCATTCACAAAAAAAGAGGAACAAGAGCGCGTGTGCAACTATGCGCGGGAGGTGGAAACTTATCTGTGCGAGCCCAATGCATCGCTGCTTAAAGGCGGTGCCTACAAGATTGTAGCGGCAAGGTTCGGGCTGAAAAAGCTGCATCCTAACAGCCATTTATACACCTCGGCAGAGAAGCCTGTCGGTTTTCCGGGGCGCGTATTTGCCTGTGAGTCGCAATTTTCGCTCAATAAAACCGAACTTAAACAGGGTTTAAACGGCATTACGAAGGCCAATGTGAGCATCCGGAATTTTCCGTTGTCGGTTGCCGACCTGCGAAAACGGCTAAAACTAAGCGACGGTGGCGATATTTACATTTTCGCCACAACACTGAGCGACGAAAGGAAAGTGCTGATTCGATGTAAAAAAGAGCCAAATTAAACAAATTGAGGACAAAAAGCCAAAACAGAAAGTTTTACCATCAAAAAACGTAGCCAACAGGGTGTGAATAATAGATATCTTCGTGTCCATTTTATAAAACCGATAAATCTACACACTCTATCTAAATATTTATGAAAAAAATCAGCCTGGGACTAATGTCTCTTTTATTTGCATCGAATGCGCTTCTGGCGCAGCCCGGCAGTCCGGATGACCTGGCCGCCCGTTTCCAAAACCCGCCCACCACGGCCAAACCTTATGTCTGGTGGCACTGGATGGGTCCGAACTTTTCGAAAGCCGGCATCACCAAAGACCTCGAAGCCATGAAAGCGGCCGGATTGGGTGGTGCGACCATCTTCAACCTCACCTCTGCCGTGCAGGAGAGCCACGCCCCTACCCTCAACAATCCGTGGCCCGAACAGACCTACCGCAGCCCGGCCTACTGGGAGGCAATGAAACATGCCGCAGCCGAAGCAAAACGCCTCGGACTGGAAATCGGCCTGCACAACACCGTGGGCTACTCCACCACCGGCGGCCCGTGGATAGACGAAGAGAAGAGCATGAAACAGGTCGTTTACAGCGACACCACCATAGTGGGTACAAAATCGAAAGCCCCCATACTGCTGAATGCCCCCAAACTGGTGGCTGACGAAGGCTGGGGCGCTACAGGACGCAAAATATCGTGGTACAAAGATGTGGTGGTGCTGGCCATTCCTGCTGATAAAAAAGATCTGACCACCGCCGATGTGTTCAATCTGACTGCCCAATACGATGCGGCCAAAGGGCTGCAATGGCGTGTACCTAAAGGCGAAAAATGGACTATCTACCGCTTCGGACAGGCCTCTACCGGTCGCCCGCCACACCCCGTACCCGATGAGCTGATCGGTAAAACTCTGGAGGCAGACAAGATGGATGCCGGACTAACCACTTTCCACTGGAACACCGTGCTCGACCCGGTGAAGAAATATCTGGGCGAATACCTCGGCAACTCATTTAAACACATGCTGATAGACAGCTACGAGGCAGGTGCACAGACCTGGACTGAGAATTTCCGCGAAGAGTTTATCCAACGAAAAGGATACGACCCCACACCGTGGTTGCTGACACTCGGTCAACCAATCACCAGAGACAGCAAAAACACCAAACGAAGAATTATGGGCAGCGAAGAGCAAACCAAACGCTTCGAATGGGACTACCGCGATGTAGTGAGCCAGCTCTACTACGAAAAGGGTTTCAAGATCGGCAAGAAAATGCTGAATGAGAACAAAATGGATCTGCAATGGGAGCCTTATGGCGGACCATTCAACACCGCGCAGGGAGTTGCGCTTTCCGACCTGCCCATGGGCGAGTTCTGGTCGACAAGCAACGGGGCTATCGGAATTCAGATACAGGCATCAGCCCGCGCTGCCGGCAAAACAATTGTCGGAGCCGAAGCCTTCACCGGCAATCCCACCGTCAGCAAATATACCGAAGACCCTGCCTTGCTGCAATACTCTGCCAATGGCTCGTTTGCCTCGGGCGTAAACCGTCTGATTCTGCACCACTGGGTACATCAGCCCTTCGACGATAAATATCAGCCCGGTATGGGCATGGGCTGGTGGGGCACACACTTCAGCCGCCACCAAACCTGGGCAGAACCGGGAAAAGCCTTTTATGCATACCTCGGTCGCTGTCAGGCACTACTGCAATACGGCGAAGAGTCGGCAGACTACCTCTGTATCGGCACATTGTCCGGATTCAGCGATTTGATTTCCATACCCGATTTTCTGGCCAACAAAATAGAGGTCAAAGCGGGTAAAATCGTTCTGTCTTCGGGACGCACCTATCCGTTTATGGTATATTCTACCAGCGAAATGCTGCCCGAAGTAGCGCAAAAAATCAAAGATCTGGTAGCTGCCGGAGCCACCATCGTGGGACCGAAGCCATCAAAATCGCCCAGTATGCAAAACTACCCGGCCTGCGACGAACAACTAAAAGCCATCGGCAACGAGGTGTGGGGCAACGGCGAGCAAAACAGCTACGGCAAGGGATTTGCATTTGCCAAAATAGAAGATGCGAAAAAGAAATTCAACCTGACACCCGACTATATCATAGCAAAAGCCGACACGGCAGAACTGATAAAAGTGGTTCACCGCAAAGGCGATGACAACGATATCTACTACGTGGCCAATATGGGTAAATCGCCCAAAAGCCTCTCGCTGTCGTTCCGCATAGCCGGCAAACAGCCGGAGCTGTGGCAGGCCGAAGATGGCTCGATGCGCAGAGCCGCTGTCTGGAGCGAAAAAGAGGGTCGCACAATGGTCGATTTCAAGCTACGTGGCAAACAGACTATCTTCGTGGTATTCCGCCAGGCAACCAATGGTGCAGACCACCTCACCGAAGTAAAAGCGACCAATGCCGCAGCCAACTGGTGTGTAACCACCGACGAAAACGGCATTGCCTCTCTGCGCTCTGCCGATACGCTGAACGTGACGGCAATATATGCCTCGGGCAAACAAGCGATGGCCAGACTGGTACCATCGGCATCGCGCACACTGACCGGCGGCTGGCAGGTCTCCTTTGTGCCGAAACTGGGTACACCGTTCCAGCTCGCCTTCCCGAAACTGATTGATTTCAGCAATCACGATAACAAAGAGGTGAACTACTTTGCCGGAACTGCCACCTACAAACAGACGGTGAAAATTTCGCCCAAAGAGCTGGCCAAAGGCAAACGCATTGTGCTCGATCTGGGCGAACTGAACGATATGGCTCAGGTGAAAATAAATGGCGCCGACAAAGGAGTGCTGTGGTATCCGCCTTACAAAATGGACATTACCAATGCGCTGAAAGCCGGTGATAACACCATCGAAATTGCCGTCACCAACAATTGGGCCAACCGCCTGATTGGCGACGAAAAAGAGCCCGCCGACTTTGAGTGGGGACGCGACCGCGGCGAAAAGAGCGGACGTGCCATGAAGGGTTATCCGGACTGGTTCCTGAAAAACGAACCACGTCCGTCGCAGGGTCGCAAAACATTCTCTATCTGGTACTACTACCGCGACAATAGCCCGCTGCAACCGGCAGGTCTGGTAGGGCCGGTGAAACTGGTGAGCGTGAGCGAGGTAAAGCTTTGATAACTCGCAAACGGAATAGCTATTGCTGATTGAGTTTCACACAAAGCTCAGTCAGCAATAGTTCTCTATTCTACTCTCAAAAATAAGTCGCAAAATTGATTTATTAGAATTTTTAACAAATAAGGAAAACACAAATGAAGAACTACAAAGCACATTTTCATCTGATTTTATTCATTCAGTTACTATTTCTATCGGGTACAGTAGCAGTGGCTCAACACCCAATATCGATACCGAAACCTGAACGTGGATTTATTAGTACGAAGCCCGCTACTAACTGGGAAAACGGATTAGCCAGCGGAAACGGAAGATGTGGTGCATTAGTCTTTGGGCAGCCGCTCGACGAGACCATTGTTGTAAGTAGTTCGGATTTGTTGATGCCACTAAATAAACCACTGAAACCGGTCAATACAGCTCCTCACCTGTCGGAAATCCGTAATTTACTGGCCAATGGCGAATTCCAGAAAGCGGCGGATCTGGTGGTCAATCTTTCGTACAAAGAGGGATATGGCGGCAAACGCTGGACAGATCCTCCTGTTCCGGCTTTCAATATCAAAGTTGTAATGGAACCGAATGGCGAAATCAAAAATTATCAGCGGTCGGTGGACTTCACGACTGGCGTAGCTGCAGTCAACTGGAGCGACAACAGCACGTCTTACGAGCGGAGATTGTTTGTTTCGCGGGCCGACGATGCGATTGTACTTTCCATCCGAAGCAGCAACAAGGGCAAAATCAACTGCGCACTGAAGCTGGAACAGCAGTCGCCCGTGAAGGCAAACGGCTGGAACCCCGAAGGCGCATGCAAGGACGGTATTAAAAGCGTATCTGCTACTGCCGAAGGCAATTGGCTGACTTACCGGAGCGGATTCAGTCGCAGCTGGGAAGGCAGTCTGCAAGGCTACGAAGGTGTTTCGCGCATCGTTGTCAC
>CAZHNZ010000154.1:0-1187 GCA_964534355.1 uncultured Parabacteroides sp. | reverse complement strand
GCCGATCTTTCGTCGAATATGGCGGAATGTATGTTGCCCTATTTCAACTTTATAGAGGCGCACATGGACGACTTGCGATTGAATGCCAAAATGCTGTACGGCTGTCGGGGTATCTGTTTTCCCTCGGTGGCCAGCAATCACTTGCTCAACAACCATTTTGACAACAACTGGTGCATGACATTCTGGACTGCCGGTGGCGGATGGGCGGCGCATTTCTTTTACGATTACTGGCTATACACCGGCGACCGTGAATTTCTACGCAAACGCGCCTATCCTTTTATGAAAGAGAATGCCCTGTTTTTCGAAGATTTTCTGACAAAAGGAAACGATGGGAAATTCATTTTCTCGCCCAGCTATTCGCCCGAAAATACGCCTTCCAACAGTGTTGCACAGGCTTGTGTGAATGCCTCTATGGATATCGGGGTCACCCGCCAACTGTTGAACAACTGCATTGCGGCAGCTACAACATTGAAAACCGACACCGACAAAGTTCGGTTGTGGAAGCAGATATTGGCCAATTTGCCTGAATATCAAATCAATGAAAAGGGAGCCATCAAAGAGTGGGCGACACCCCTGCTGGCCGACAACGAAAATCATCGTCATTGTTCTCATTTATACGCCCTCTATTATGGCATTCCGGAAGAAATGGCCGGGGATACAGCTCTTCTAAAGGCATTTGACAAAGCATTACAGGTAAAATTAAACCTCCGCCGTCGGGAATTTAAAGGAGAAAGCGTAAACGGACGACCACCGGGGGAAATGGCTTTTGGGATTGTACTTCAGGGATTTATAGCAGCCAGTTTGCACAAAGGCAACGATTGCGCGGAGCTGGTGGACTGGTTGGCAAACAAATACTGGGGAACCAACTTTATGTCGATGCACAATCCGGGAAATGTCTTCAACACCGACCTGAGCGGCGGACTTCCGGAGTTGCTGATTCGCATGTTGGTGGATTCGCGCGAAGGTCAGGTCGATTTATTGCCGGCCTGGTCTGATAAAATGCCGGAGGGTAAGATTGAAGGCCTGAGTCTGCGCGACCAAATTACGCTGAAAAAACTGGCGTGGAATAAAAAGCAGCTCTCTGTTGTTTTGCATTCGCCTAAGAATAAAACGATTAAGATTACCGCACCTTCCACGATTTCAACCGTAAACGGAAAGAAAATTTCGGGAGATCTGATTATCAATTT
>CAZHNZ010000153.1:0-8731 GCA_964534355.1 uncultured Parabacteroides sp. | reverse complement strand
GAAGCCCAACTCCGTGCCGAACTCGACTCGAAGTGGGAAGAGGCCGTCACCAGGATGAAAAAAGACGGCATCTTGAAGGTGGTTTGCCCGTAACAATCGACTACTTTATACCGATGCGCCCCGACTGTTCATACACCCTCAACGGCAAAAAACTAACCTTCCAAGAGTTCCGCCAAGCTGTCCTGACCGACCCCGCTCTCGTCGAGAAATACGTCAAGGGTGGTCGGGAAAATGCGCCTGCGCCTGTGGCGTTTGTGCCGGAGGTTGACCCCATCGACACCGAATACTTCGCCGCCCTTGAGCGCGGTGACGAAGCCGCTGCTGCACGGGTTGTTGAGGAGGCTGCGAGGAAGGCTGGGTATGTAGCCGGGAATCAGACCAGCAAAAAGGACGCGCAGAGCTGGGACGTAACTAAGTCCGACCTCGAAAGACGTAAGAGGATCGCGGAACAGAACGCAAAAGCAGCGGAAGCTGCCCTTACGAACGCAGCGACTTCAGCCATAAGAGCCGTTGCCGAGAAATCTCTGGAACGCAACCGCAAGAACGCGGAGTCGTTGCAGCAGCAGATCGACGCAGGCGCACCCATCAAGGAGGTTTTCCACGCGACAGGATCAGACTGGACAGTATACCAGCGAAAGGCTGGAGGGCGTGCAATCTGGGCGTCGGACAGTTTGGAGACATCAAGCTCTTACGGATCGAAAGTTAAGCGTCTTTTCATGCAGATGAAAAACCCGCTGGTCGTGGACGCAGAGGGAGCCACGTTTAGAGACCTCTCGTTCGAGGGGGAGCGGCTGGACGCGGACGATCTCGCGAATATCGCAGAGGAACGGGGCTACGACGGCCTGATCATTCGCAATTTCTTTGACTCCAATGACGACGGAGGCGGCGAGTTCATAGGCGATCACTTCGCAGTCTTCTCCCCCAACCAAATCAAATCCGCCGACACCATCACCCGAGACGACAAGGGCAACATCATTCCACCGAGCCAGCGGTTCAACACAGACAGCAACGACATCCGCTACTCACCCATCCAGTCCGACGAAATCTCCCCTCTCGCGGCGGCGATCATGGCTTCCGCGCAAGTCCCCTACGACTCCACTGATGTCGCTCCATTCCCGGATCGCCCGGATACCGAGCCCCGTCCGTCCGAGGCTTTCCGTCAAGGGAGACTAGGGAAGGACGTAAGCCCGGAGGTCAAAGCTATGCTGGATGGCCGGGATATGCCGGGGAACAGCGCGTTCGAGGACTTCCCGGTAGCGCAGCAGTTTCTTTCTGATCGGATGAAGGAGGGTATGGACATTGCCACGGCAGCGTTCTTCTCGACGAACGACCAGTTCAGAAACGAACTCACCCAACGCCAGATCGGTGCGATCAAGGCGACAGCATCGCGTCGTTTGGATGCGGCCTACCAACAACTCACGAAGGAGATCGCTTCCGGCAAAGCGGACGCCGCGATGGCCGTGGTTGCTGAGAAGATGCGGGAACAGGCTGTTGCGCTCGATAAGGACGCGGCAGAATTGCTCTCAGCCGCCGGTTCGTTGCTCAACTTCGGCAAGTCTTTGAACCTCCAGATGAACCCGGACGCGCTGGTGTTCACCAACTACACGCACCCGATCACCCGGAAACAGGTGGAAGTCATCGAGGGAAACAAAGACGGGAAAAGGATTGTCCGCACTCTGGCTGGTGCCAAGACCGAGGCTGGTGAGAAGGCGAAAGGCTCGACAAAGGACTTGATGTCGGACATCGCCAAGGTGGCCGCGTCGAAGAAGGGACTGGATGCTCAGGTCATTGATCGCATCGTCAGGCTCTTTGCAGAGCGCGAGAATTTGGACGAGCAACAAGTCCAACAGGTCGTCAATGATGTGGCGGATTCGGAAACCGAGCGTGCCCTGGAGGCTCTAAAGCCGCTCGTCGAAGTCGAGCCGGACGTTTACGAGACTCTCCGCAAAGAGGTCCGCAAGGCCACGAAAGCACGTATTGACCGGGAACTGGCAGACTACGGCCCGAGCCTTCCTCCGGGAGAGCCGCCGACGTTGCAGCAGCAAGTCAAAAAGTTCAAGGAACTCTACGACCGGAACATCCTCGCACAGGTCGCGTTTGAAAAAGCGGTTGCGGATCTCCGGGCGAAAGGCGACCCTGTTCTTAACGCGAAGCTGGAAGGCGCGGAGTTCAATGTCACCGACGACAAGGGGATGCACCAACTCGTCAAGAAGATGGTGCGGTTCCGCGAGGAAATTTTCAAACCTTTCAAGGACCGTTTGGCGACGGCAGAGCGCATGGCGGCACTGGTGTTCGATGTGATCGACGACCCCGAACTCGCGCGGGAAATCGCCAGCGCACTCACTACAGTTTACGATCAGGAATTGCAGGCGGCACAACAACGCGCGATAAAAGCTCTCATCAAGTCAGGTGGGAAGGTCGCCGAAATCATCGACCGAACGACATCGGAAAAACTACTCCGGGCGGTCAACTCCGGGCTGCTGTCGGAGGAGATTACATACAATATCCTTGCCCCGCGCTTCGGGCTACCGGCTTGGGACAGCGATATTGCCGCCGATATTCGCAGCGCGTTTGAGCGTGTGCAGAATCTTGAAGAAGACTCGCTTCAACGCATGGAGGGAATGACGCTCATCATGGCAGAGATCGCCAAAGCGCACCGAGCCGCCGCGAAAGGGCTGGAGAAATACTCCCACATCTCCAACGTGGCGTCGAGTGTCTGGACTGCCGGAATCCTGAGTGGCGTGCCAACTCATCTGACAAACACAACTGCTACTGGCGCATCAATTTTCTTGGAGCACCTGATGCAGAGCACAGGCAACTTCATAGCAGCGAAACGCGCCGGAGCATCGACATCGGACGCTCTCAAATTCTACGGCGACTTCGGGCGTGCGTTATCGTCGGCTTTCTCCAAGGCCGAAAACGCATCCGACAGCAAGGTGATGCTTGAGTTGAAGTCCGGGCTAAAGCACGGTATGACCAGGTTTCGTTCGGAGAAAGGCGATTCGTTGTCGGTTCTTGAGAGCTTCCGGTGGGTGAAAAATCCCACGACCTTGAAAGAGGCTTTTACAAACTACCTGTCGTTGTTCAAATTTGTAGGACGTGCGATGGCTGCCGCAGATGCAGCGAACAGCATAGTGTCGAACGACGCAGCACTCCTGTCCCGCGCACGATACAACGCGATGATGTCCGGCTTGCAAGGCGAGGAACTCGAAGCCTTCATGCAGAAACAACTCGACAAGACGGGCGAGGTCCGTGCGAAGGCAATTGCCCAGGCCGAGAAGGAAGCCGCCGAGGGACAGTTTGATTTCGAGGTCAGCATCAAGGGAGTGGCGTCGTCTCCAAAGATGGCGAAACAACTGGCGATGGCCCGACGGGTGGAGCAGATCATCGAGCGGGAGATTTTCGACAAAGGCGACATTGAATACGCCCGCCAGTTCGCCGCGCGAGCCACATTCAACGCCCCGATGGAGGGAGCAATCGGCGTGGTGGGCGAGACGATTGCGGAAATTAACTCGAAACTGGGGGTGTCCAGGCTCATATTCCCCTTCGTCGGCACTCTGGTCGGGCTGACCAACCAAGCGATCAACTACACTCCTTACGCTTTCCTTCGTGCGCGGAACTTCTCGCTGGCGGGAATCATGGCAAGCCGATACGCACCGGAATCCGCAAGAGGCCGCGACTTCCAAAAATTCCTCCACGCAAAAATCGAAGAGGGTTCCGCCGAATACCACGCAATGCAGGCTCGTGGTGTGACAGGGACGGCGGTTCTCGCGATGCTGATCGGCCTGTTGATGAAATCGTTCGACGACAAGGACAAGGGCAAGGAGCCGTTCTTCATGGTGTCGGCAGCGGGACCGGCTGATTTCGCGCAGCGCAAGCAACTTCAAGCTGCCGGGTGGGTGCCGAACTCAATCAAGATCGGCGGGGCTTACTTCCGGTGGACGGACTGGCCGGGACTCAGCATGATCCTCGCAATGGTCGGGTCGTATGCCGACGCCCGGATGTATAACAAGCTGGATGACAAGCAGGTTGGCGAGCGTCTGGTTCTGGCGACACTCGGTATCGCCAACTCCATCGTTGATCGCTCGATTCTGTCGGGCGCGTCTAACCTGTTCAAAGCGGTGGGAGGAGGACAGGGAGCGGTGTCCGCATCGAAAAACCTTGTATCCTCCGCTGTCGGCGGATTCACAAACCCGTCCGCGCTCCGCTGGATCAGGGCGAGTTTTGTCGGAGACGTGCCGGAGACTACGACCACAAGAGGGTGGCTTTTGAGCATGACTCCGGCAGCGTTCGCAAACAATCGGCCTTCTCTGAATGTCCTCGGAGAGCCAATCAAGAACCTGCCGTGGGAGCCTACCACGAAGAGGTATGTGAGTCTGACTGAAATCATAGCTCCTGATCCGGTGATTGTTCCGCTCACAAAGGCTGGATTGTTCATCCCGGTAGCACGAAATACCGAAATCACCGATCCGAAGACGATGCAGCCCCGCGCGATGACATCGGAGGAATACTACGATTACTCAGCCACGTTCGCTAAAACGGTCGGCAAGATGCTCACCCCGGCACTGGCCGAATCCCTCACCAAGTTGAATCGGGAAGCCGCACAGGATTTCCTCGACAACACGATCCGCACGGCAGCCCGCAATACGGCGAAGACAAAAATCATGCGGCAGTGGGTGGGCGCGACGAAATGAAACTCTCCCTGCGCGATCCATCCAGCATTCCTGGTCGTCAGTGGGAAGCTCTTGTCCCGGAGACCGGAGCACGTCTTGTCGCCGCTTCCCGAGCCTCGTTGATACCGCTCGTCCGAAAGCACCGTGAGGCAAACGACTTATCATCACTTGGGGAAGCGGATAACATCGACCAGTATATCTGCGCTGCGCTGACACCAACACAGCGGGCAAGACGCTGCGCCATCGTGCCGGAGCCGGGGGAAGTCGTAAAAGCCACACCGACAAGTCTGGAAACAATCGCCCGGTTCGTCCGGCAGGTTCTCAAGAACGGATGGTCATACGTGCCGCAGGAACAGGCTGACAGTCGGGCAGAGATTTGCAGCATGTGTCCGTCGAATGTCCCGTCTTTCGGTTGCGGTGCGTGCGAGGCGGCAACGGTAGCGATACAAGGCGTCACCGATATGGTCGCGCAGAAATCCACACCGTTCGACCCGATGCTCAAAAGCTGCGCGGTATGCGGCTGTGCGCTGCGCTTGAAGGTCTGGCTCGAAACAGAACAGGACAACAGTTTCCCGGCGCATTGCTGGGTCAGGAAAGGAATGTGATATGAACGCAGAATATCTCAAATACCACTCATCCGAGCGGATGAAAATGGAACGCGCAGCACGGAACAAAGTGCGGCGGAAGTTCATGCGGGAGGGCAAGGTGAAGGAAGGACAGGAGATCGACCACGTTGACGGGAACCCGATGAACAACTCGCCCTCGAACCTACGGGTCGTGTCCAGACACACTAACCGGGTGAAGCAATAGCCTCAACTCCCGCTTCTGCAAACATCTCAGCCGCAAGGTTGAAGTTGTCGCGCCACCGTTCGGGGATTTCCAGATCGGGGTAAACAACTCGCGCAATACCGGCCTGTATGATCAGAGCCGCACAGTTGGAGCAGGGATGGAGCGTCGAGTAGAGGGTGTTGCCGAACGTGTCGCCTCGGGCTGTCAGGATGCAGTTGGCTTCGCTGTGGACTACTCGGGGGTATTTCTTTTCCCGGTCGTTAAGCCTCTCCGGCAAATCCTTAACGCCCCTAGGGAAGCCGTTAAACCCCAAGGAGACAATCGTTCGGTCTGGCCTTACCAGCACGGCTCCCACCTGCGACGAAGGGTCTTTGCTCCACCCCGCCACGGTGCGTGCGAGGTCCAAGAATCGTTGGTTCCAGTTGGTCATAAGTCAGTTGGTTTGGCTGTAGGCGCACAGCGTCTCGCGCTTCGTGATGCACGGAATCGGGATTGAGATGATGTCTCCGAATGGGGATGTGTGCTCACTCACAGAAGCGTCCCGTGCTAGAAGTATCTCGCCGTCGCTTTCCCGCACAAGGAATCCCACCGTCTTGCACTTGGCGATGCCCGGAAGCCGTTGCAGTTCCTCGGTGGTGATCCACCCATGCGTTGCCGCAGAGTCGTTCCATTCGACGTAGATTAGCGTGTCGGTTGTCATAAGTCAGTTGGTTTAGGTATCAGTGTCTCAAACACTCTCGCGCCGAAGATCGGAGCGACCTCCCACTCGGCGGTTTCCCACTCGGGATTGATTACGATCCGCCCGGTCTCGGGTTCCTTGATGTGCGGCGGGATTACCGGGCCGTCGGGCGAGTGCGACCGGAACTGGAACTCGGAGAGGCGTGGGATGGGGCTGGTCATTTAGCCTTCCTCAGTTTGGTTTCTAAAATCTCGATCACCGCTGCCGCCCGTTCGACGATCTCGATTGCTTGGTGGTCGAAGATCACAAAGCGGGGCCAGCACACCTTCTTCGAGTGTTCGGTCATCTGGAGCAACTGCCTCCTGATCTTGGCGCGTTCATGCTTCTTCATATCCCGGCCTCCTTCCGCATCTCCTCGGCCTGCTGCTTATACTTGGTGGACATCTTCTCGAATGTATCCGCGAAATACATAGCTGTGTGAAATTTGGATAGCAAATCGTCACACCGCTGTTTGAGCGCGGCGTTCTCGGCTTCCAGTCTCTCGAACGCGGCACGATCTGCGAGGCCCATGACGCGCCAGCCTTCTCCCCATCCGCGCAGGGCGGCGTGGTTTGCGACAATCCGGGCAGCTTCCTTCACACCCGGAGGAACCTCTGTGCTGTAGTCGTAGGGGTAGCTACTCATTCTGCGAGCCTCCCGTAGATTTGTTTTCCTCCTTCAATTCATCAATCATTCGGCGCGTCTCGCAGACTTGCGGGACGTAGGGTTCCGCCCACTTCAAGGCCTCCCGCAGTTTTGTATTCTCGCGTTGCAGCCGTTTCACCTCGTCGAAGAGGCTCACGTTGATTTGTTCCTGTGTCATGCTCATTTCTTCAAAGCCTCCCGCATCGCGTTCAGTAGTTTGTATTGGTCATCTCTCACGACCAACGAGCTAGGTTCATTGGCCTCCTCGAACCGAACCACGCGCCGTAGCAGTTTCCGCAACCGCTCGTTCTCCTCGGCCAGCAGCACGTTCTGCTTCATGGCACGCATCTCGCTGGATTCCTCCGGTGCGAGGCGGACTGGGATCGGCGCGGACAGTTCGCGCAGGACGAGGGCTACGTCTCGCAGGGCGTCTGCCAGTGTGGCCACATGCGAATTGGGTGTCGTGGCGAGGTCTGAGGCCACCTTGTCGATTCGTTGGATTGCTTGTTCGATGTTGTTCATAAATTAGTCCACGTCCTCCATTTTGAAGCCACAGGATTTCAGGGTTGCACGGCTGAAGGTCCTGCCGCACCCGAGGCACTTGGCAATGTCGGCGGCTTTGCGATAAAGGATGTCCCGGCACGTCGGGCATGGCACACCGTGATCCGAGATGCGTGCTCCGATGCCACCGGACGGGCGGCCACGGTTTTCCATCACATCCTGACCGGCCTGTGTGTAATTGTCGGTGTTTTTCATTTGTGCGTTGTTGAAAGCTCAAAAAGCCGCTTGATGAGCGGAGTTTCATGCCACATTTTCACATGGCTGTATTGAGCCGCGAATGCGTTGATTGCGGCTTGCAATTCCTCAACGACATACGCGCACGCGTGGTAATGGTCGATCTGCGTTTTTAGGATCGCGTTCTCGCGTTCGAGTTTTTGAATCTTGTGGCGGGCCTCGTCGTATCGCTCGTATAGCGAGTCAAAGATGATGTCCAGATTCGCGGTATATCCTTTCGAGTCCATGAACCCGTCTTGCGAGTGCGACTCGATCCAGCGATAGACATCGCGGCAACGCGCCTCTGCGGCCTCGCACGCGGCTTCGGTTTCCGCCAGCTTCCGCCGCGTTTCGGCGTGGGCCTCGCGCTCTTTGCAGAGGTCAGACACAGTATGAATCGGAACACTCCCAGAGTAGCTCTCCGTCGTTGATCCGCACTTCCACGCCTGTGCTCCGTATGTTTCCGGCGTATCTGGAGACGCTCCGCACTTCGGGCAGTTCATTTCGTTTCCTCTTTCCCTAGAGCACAAATCAGAGCGTCCGCCATTTCAACGGCATCAGAGGCGATGCTCTCTGCCGATTCGCTGCCGTCTGACCTGAGCAAGTTTCCTGACAGGATTCCCTGCAACGCTGCCGTGGCGATGTATGCGCGTAGCGACATTCCGGTAGATGGTGGATATATTCTCGCGGCTCGCCTTCCGTCGCTGAGAGTAACATCAATGCCTGTCTCTGGGTGCGGGAATGCTGGCCCCCCGTCGTTTGGTATTTTCATTTCTTATTTCCTTTCTTATCCTGTCGTTTCAACCATCGCTCAAAAGCCGTCCAAACAGCTTTGGGTGGATTCTGATTTGCTCTCGGCTCGCCATCCTTTCGCAAGAACGTCGGGCCGAGGTAGCGGTGGAACTCCCATCGCCAGAGTTTCCCGGAGACGGTCGCTTGGCCGTAGGCTTCGGGGACGTAGAGGGTCGTTTTACTGTCCCAGTGGATTGTCATTTCTCATCTCTCCACATAAATTTCACTTCTCCGGTCTGCGGATTAACGAGCCGGTATTCTGCCGCTCCGTGTCGGATTGCGGACTGCTTCCAGTTGTCGTCCATCATTGCCGCTGTTGGAATCGCCGCAGTTAGGCCGA
>CAZHNZ010000152.1:0-8733 GCA_964534355.1 uncultured Parabacteroides sp. | reverse complement strand
CACGACAACAAGATGATGCGTCGTTTTGCCGAAACAGCCCGTCAAAACCCAAAACGTATTGTTTTTGCAGAAGCGAACCACGCCAATATGCTCAAAGCTGCTGTTCAGGCCAAAGAAGAGGGATATTGTTTCCCTATCTTATTGGGCAATGAGGAGCGTATCGAAAAGTTGGCTCAGGAGCACAACGTTAGCCTCGATGGTATAGAAATTGTCAACCTCAGACACGACCGCGAAGAAGAACGCAGAAACAGATATGCCAAAATTGTTTTCGAAAAAAGAGCCCGCGAAGGTGTCACTTTCAGCGAAGCCTGCGAAAAAATGAACGACAGAAATTACTTCGGTATGATGATGGTAGAGGCCGGTGATGCCGATGCTTTTATCACAGGCACATACACCAAATATTCTGAAACCACCAAAATTGCCAAAGAAGTGATCGGAATTCGGGAAGGATACAACCATTTCGGAGCAATGCACATTGTCAACACGAAAAAAGGAACATTCTTCTTGGCCGACACACTCATCAACAGACACCCATCGGCCGATACGCTCATCGACATAGCCCGACTGACCAATCACTCGGTAAAATTCTTCGCGCACGAGCCGGTTATGGCCATGGTGTCGTATTCTAATTTTGGCGCCGATGATTCGGGCAGCCCGGCATCTGTTCACAACGTGGTCAACCACCTGCACCAGAATTATCCTGAAATGATTATAGATGGTGAAATGCAAATCAACTTCGCGCTTAACAAAGATCTGCGCGACAGCAAATTCCCATTCAGCAAACTCAAAGGAAAAGATGTAAATACACTCATTTTCCCCAACCTGAGCTCGGCCAACTCGGCCTACAAACTGATGGCAGAAATGGGTAATGCTGAAATTATCGGCCCTATCCAAATGGGACTTAACAAACCAATCCACTTTACCGACATCGAAAGCTCTGTTCGCGACATTGTCAACCTCACGGTAGTTGTTGTTCTCGATGCTCTCGTCTGCGAAAAAACCCACGGAAAGGTAGAAATGAAATAAAAAATTCTAGAAACAATCACCAGAGGTGCGCGACTATTCCGTTCGTGCACCTCTTTTTATTAGGTTCATCCCGTATTTATGGTTACTTTTGCAAAAACAAACAGAATGAAGACCACCAAAACATCCAACAAAGACAAGGAGTTGATAGTCACCCAACCGGCAGAACTGCTCAACTTTCTATTGGAGAACCTCAAAGACAGAAGCCGAAATAACATAAAATCGCTTCTATCCTACAAACAAATAAAAGTCGGCAACAAAGTCGTTACACAATTCAACCACCCACTCAGACAGGGCGACAAAGTAACCGTGTGCGAACACCGCAAAAACGACCTGAAAGCGCTTTCAGGAATGGAGATTGTTTACGAAGATAAATGGCTTATTGTCATCAACAAAGAGCCCGGACTGCTGTCTATCGCCACCGACCGCGAAAAAAGAGGTACTGCTTACAGTATTCTGAGTGATTATGTGAAGGAACGTCACCCCAACAATCGAATATTTGTACTACATCGCCTCGACCGCGAAACATCGGGTCTCATGATGTTTGCCAAAAGCGAGGAGGTACAAAGTCTCTTGCAGCGCGATTGGGAAAACGCAGTTTCGGCCCGTTCCTACGTAGCACTTGTAGAAGGTGAAGTCAATCCACCCGCAGACACCATCACTTCGTGGCTAAAAGAGGGTAAAACTTTCGTGGTACACTCTTCGCCCACCGACAATGGCGGCCAAAAAGCTGTTACTCACTACAAAACTACAAAATCGAACAGACACTACTCGCTGCTTTCGGTTCACCTCGAAACGGGACGCAAAAACCAAATTCGCGTTCATATGCAAAGCATCGGACACCCGGTGGTTGGCGACAAAAAATACGGTGCCACACACAGCCCCATCAAACGGGTTGGGCTACACGCCATAGAACTCTCATTTGTTCACCCCATCACCGGCGAAACGCTAGAATTCAACACACCGGTTCCACGTAAATTTACCGCTGTTTTTAAAGATAGCAAACCGGAACAAACCACCCAGCGCAAACCCCGAAAGTAAAAGCTGCAAACACATCGTCAAATCATTCAAATCAACGACGATTAACCATAAAAAAAGAGAGGCCAGTTCAGTTTACACCTGAATTGGCCTCTCTTTTTCTCTATAATCGCAACTTATTGTCTCTTCACATACCTCAGTGGAGTGCCAAAACTAATCAGTTCCACATCAAATATCAAAGTAGAATATGGGCTAATTGAACCCGAACCATTCTGTCCGTAAGCCAAAGTCCACGGAATCACTATCCGCCACTTATCACCGACTTTCATCAACATCAATGCCTCAGTCCAACCTTTAATAACCTCATTTGCTCTGAAATGAACCGGATTCTCGTTGTTGTCCCACACCGGATCTGTACCGGCATAAGTCTTGTCAAACACAGTATTGTTGATTAATTTCCCCTTGTAATGCACATATACCGAATCGGTATAGAGCGGGCTCTTTCCGCTACCACTACGCAGGACTTTGTAATAAATACCGCCACCGCCTCTGTTCGCGGGTACCGAAAACAGATTATAGCCAACACTATCCTTCATATTGGTAAAATAGGTCTCATTCGACACCTTCCAATCGGCATAATCTGCCAGCGGATCACTCGAATCCAGACAAGATGACAGTAACAAAACAAACAATCCCAATACAAACGATATCCGAAACTTACTTTTCATGTGTCAATATTTATTTTTCGTTTAAGACCAACCTTAATCGGTAATCTTTTTAAATAACTGCTTCATACTCACCTGTTCCGAGATAATCTCACGCAACTTATCGATAGAAACACGCTCTTGCGTCATCGTATCTCTGTGTCTGATTGTCACACAATTATCTTCCAGCGACTGATGATCAACCGTTACACAAAACGGTGTTCCGATAGCATCCTGACGTCTGTATCGCTTACCAATCGAATCTTTCTCATCGTATTGGCAGTTGAAATCAAACTTCAAATCATTGATGATTTCGCGGGCTTTCTCAGGCAGACCATCTTTTTTCACCAACGGGAATACCGCCAGTTTCACCGGTGCAATAGCCGCAGGCAATTTCAACACCACCCGGGTGTCGCCGCCGTCCAGCGTCTCTTCGCAATACGAAGCCGCCATTACACTCAAAAACATACGGTCAACACCAATAGACGTCTCTATAACGTAAGGTATGTACGATTTATTCAATTCCGGATCAAAATATTGCTGTTTTTTTCCTGAAAACTTTTCGTGACTACCCAGGTCAAAGTCGGTTCTCGAATGTATTCCTTCCACCTCTTTGAATCCGAATGGCATCTCAAACTCAATATCGGTAGCGGCATTAGCATAATGAGCCAGCTTGTCATGATCGTGGAAACGGTACTTACGGTCGCCAAGACCCAGTGCTTTGTGCCACTTCAAACGACGATCTTTCCACCAGCTAAACCATTCCAGCTCTTCACCCGGACGAACAAAAAATTGCATTTCCATTTGCTCAAACTCACGCATACGGAATATAAACTGACGGGCAACAATCTCGTTTCTGAATGCTTTTCCGATTTGGGCAATTCCAAAAGGAATACGCATACGACCGGTCTTCTGCACGTTCAGGAAGTTTACAAAAATCCCCTGTGCTGTTTCGGGACGCAGATAAATCTTCATCGCGCCATCTGCCGTAGAGCCCATTTCTGTCGAAAACATCAGGTTAAACTGACGTACTTCTGTCCAGTTTTTGGTTCCGCTTACAGGGCAAACAACCTCATAATCCAATATAATCTGACGCAATTCTTCGAGGTTCGAATCATTCAATGCTTGCGCAAAACGGGTATGTATCTCTTTTTTCTTAGCCAGATTTTCCTGAATTCTCGCATTAGTTTGCTTAAACAGTTCAGCATCGAAACTTTCGCCAAACTTCTTAGCCGCTTTTTCTACCTCTTTTTCAACCTTGTCATCTATTTTGGCCATCAAATCTTCGATCAAAACATCTGCACGATATCTCTTTTTCGAATCTTTGTTATCAATAAGGGGATCATTGAATGCATCCACGTGTCCGGATGCCTTCCAGATAGTCGGGTGCATAAATATAGCGGAATCAAGTCCTACCACATTTTCGTTCAGCAGAACCATGCTATCCCACCAATATTTCTTTATGTTGTTTTTCAGCTCTACGCCCAATTGTCCGTAGTCGTAAACGGCAGATAGACCGTCATAAATTTCGCTCGACTGAAATACAAATCCGTATTCCTTACAATGCGATACCAGTTTCTTAAATACTTCTTCTTGTTGTGCCATAAAATAAAAAGATGCTTATTCTTCAAAAATATGATTAATCCTGTTTTTTTCTGATAAAGGTTGCAAAGTAAACGATTTTTTTTTACAATTTCATCTTTCAGCCTTACTTCTTTAAGGTGGTTTTATCATTATCCCCCTTTTTTCCAGCGATATATATTTTTTTAGTTTTATTCTATTCGGTTGTTCATAACTTTTGGCAAACAAACTCTAATCATTCAAACTAAAATCGTATTTTTGTGCCTCATCTATATTTAGCTTTTAAAATATATGCAACCCTTCGTTCACCTGCACGTCCACTCTCACTACTCGATACTCGATGGTCAGGCCTCTATTCAGGCTCTTGTCGATAAAGCTATCGCCAATGGCATGAAGGCCATTTCTCTTACAGACCACGGCAATATGTTCGGGGTCAAGGAGTTTTTCAATTATGTCAGCAAAAAGAACGGGAAATACAACGACGAAATTTCCAAAATAAATAAGGAGATTGATAAACATCGCAAGGAAACAGGCGACCCGGATACAGATGATGACAAGATAACCGAACTCAAAACCAAAATTGAAGAGCTCAAAAAGAAGTTATTCAAACCCATTATCGGGTGCGAGGTGTATGTGGCCCGAAATGGCAGACATATCAAGTCCGGAAGAGAGAATCTGAGCGGCAATCACCTTATTATATTGGCCAAAAACAAAGTCGGATACCACAACCTGATAAAGATTGTTTCGAAAGGCTTTATCGAGGGCTTCTATGGTCGCCCCCGTGTAGATAAAGAGCTGCTCGAAACCTATAAAGAAGGGCTCATCATCAGCTCTGCCTGCTTGGGTGGCGAAATTCCCCGGCATATTGCAGCCGGCAAATTAGATGAGGCAGAACAGGCTATTCTTTGGTTTAAAAATCTTTTTGGCGAAGACTATTACCTCGAAATGCAACGGCACGAAACCACCAATCCGAATGCCGACCGGGAAACGTTCAAAAAGCAACAAATTGTCAACGAATCTCTCATTGCCTTATCGGCCAAAACGGGGGTCAAACTGATTGCAACCAACGATGTACACTTCGTCAACGAAGAGGATGCAGAAGCTCACGACCACCTCATTTGCCTCAATACAGGTGCTGACCTGACAGACCCCAACCGGATGCGCTACACCAAACAGGAGTGGCTCAAAACTCAGGAAGAGATGAGTTCTGTATTCAGGGATATGCCGGAAGTATTGTCGAACACGCTCGAAATAGCGGAAAAGGTAGAGTTCTACAACATCAACAGCAAAGCGGTAATGCCCGTTTTCCCCCTGCCCGACGACTTTACCGACGACGGCGAATACCTCAAACACATCACCTACGAGGGCGCAAAGATACGCTACCCCGAAATCACAGAAGAGATACGGGAACGAATTGACTTTGAGCTGCAAACCATCCTCAATATGGGATTCCCCGGCTACTTCCTTATTGTGCAGGATTTTATCCGGGCTGCCCGCAAAATGGGCGTAGCAGTGGGGCCGGGACGTGGATCTGCGGCCGGTTCGGTAGTGGCCTATTGCCTTGAAATCACCGACATTGACCCCATAAAATACGACCTGCTTTTCGAGCGTTTTCTCAATCCTGACCGTATCTCTATGCCCGATATCGATATCGACTTCGACGACGACGGACGGGGTAAGGTATTGGAATGGGTGACCGAAAAATATGGAAAAGAGAAAGTGGCTCACATTGTCACATTCGGTACCATGGCCACCAAATCGGCCATCAAAGATGTTGCACGGGTACAGAAACTTTCACTGTCGGAGTCCGACAGACTAACCAAACTTATACCCGATAGAATACCCGACAAAAAGGTAAATATCAAAAATTCTATCGAATACGTTACCGAACTCAGGCAGGCGGCCGAATCGTCAGATCCGTTATTGAGTAACACCCTCAAATATGCCAAAATGTTGGAGGGAACGGTGCGTAATACCGGCGTACATGCCTGTGGTATTATTATCGGTAAAGATGATCTCACCAATTATGTTCCTATCAGTATTGCCCGTGACAAAGAGTCTGACGAAGAGATGCTCGTTACTCAATACGAAGGCTCTCTTATTGAAGATGTAGGTATGCTGAAAATGGACTTTTTGGGACTAAAAACCCTGTCCATCATCAAAGATGCCGTCGAGAATATTAAAATTACCAACGGAATAGATCTCGATATTTCAAAAATATCGCTCGAAGATTCCAAAACATACGAGCTTTACAGCGAAGGAAAGGCAACCGGCACATTCCAGTTCGAGTCTGCCGGTATGCAAAAATATCTGCGGGAGCTGAAACCCACCAAATTCGAAGATCTTATTGCCATGAATGCCCTTTATCGCCCGGGGCCTATGGATTATATCCCTTCGTTTATTGCCCGTAAGCACGGTCGCGAACCCATAGAGTACGACATTCCAATTATGGAGCGTTATCTCAAAGACACCTACGGAATCACTGTTTATCAGGAACAGGTGATGCTGCTGTCGCGCCTGTTGGCCGACTTTACCCGTGGACAATCTGATGAGCTTCGTAAAGCTATGGGTAAAAAGCTGATTGACAAAATGGATGCCCTCAAAACCAAATTTATTGAGGGAGCAAAAAAGAACGGTCACGATCCCAAAGTGTGCGAAAAAATTTGGGGAGATTGGGAAAAGTTCGCATCTTACGCGTTCAACAAGTCGCACGCAACCTGCTATTCGTGGGTGGCCTACCAGACAGCCTATCTCAAAGCCAACTACCCGTCGGAATACATGGCTGCTGTATTGAGCCGAAACATCTCAAACATCACCGAAATCACCAAGTTCATGGACGAGTGCAAGGCCATGGGCATTCAGGTATTAGGCCCCGATGTAAACGAAAGTATGCACAAATTCGCTGTAAATAAAAAAGGCGATGTTCGCTTCGGACTCGGTGCCATCAAAGGTGTGGGCGAAAGCGCCGTACAGGCCATTGTAGAAGAACGCAAAAACAACGGCCCATTCACCTCTGTTTTCGACTTCGTAGAGCGTCTCAATCTGAACGCCTGCAACAAAAAAAACATGGAATCTCTTGCCCTTGCCGGAGCTTTCGATAATTTCCCCGAAGTTAAACGGGAGCAATTTTTTGCCGAAAACTCAAAAGGAGAGGTATTCCTCGAAGCGCTCATCCGGTATGGCAACAAAGTGCAGCTCGACAAATCGGCACAAACCAATTCTCTGTTTGGTGGTGCAAACGAAGTCAGTATCGCCACACCGGAAGTGCCACCCTTAAAAGCATGGTCCGACCTCGAACGTCTCAACCGCGAACGCGAGCTCGTAGGAATATATCTGTCGGCACATCCACTCGACGAATACCAGATTATCCTGCAACACGTCTGCAACACCAAAATGTCGGAACTATCCGACCGCAATGCCCTCGCAAACCGCGACATCACCATGGGTGGTATGGTCACCGGCATCCGCGAGGCAAACACCCGAAACGGCAAACCATTTGGTGTCATGAAAATTGAAGACTACTCAGGTGCCGGCGAAATAGCTCTATTCGGCAACGAATATATTGAACTTCGGAACTATTTTACACCCAATTTGTTCTTATTTATCAAAGGAAAATATGTCCCCAGAAAGTACAACGAAAATGAGGTCGATTTTAAAGTCCAGTCGTTTGAGCTTTTAAATGATGTAAAAGATAAGCTAATGGAGAAGGTAACCATTACTATACCTTTGGATTTGATCAATGCAGAGTTTATATCCGACCTCACAGCAATAATCAAAGACGAACCGGGCAATACAGCACTCGAAATTGCAGTTGTAGATGACGCAACCAATCAAAAACTCAATTTCATTTCCCGCAATATAAAAACAAATGTATCGCGCAAACTATTAAATTACATTTCTATGAATGATAAATTAAGCTTCAAAATAAACTGATTAATTCTCAAATTTATTCACTATCTTTGGTCTCATTTTTAAAAATAACATCATAAACAAGAATAATTATGGCACTTACAATCACAGATGCAAGCTTCGAAGAGCTTCTACTCGACAAAAAACCATTAGTTGTTGATTTTTGGGCAGAATGGTGTGGTCCCTGCCGCATGGTAGGCCCAATCATCGAAGAACTCGCCCACGAATACGCAGAAAAAGTAAATATTGGCAAAATAGATGTGGACGAAAACTCAGATGTTGCCGGTAAATACGGCATCAGAAACATCCCTACCGTACTCTTCTTCAAAAACGGAGAGTTAGTAGATAAACAAGTTGGAGCAGCCCCCAAATCAACATTTGCCGCTAAAATAGAAAGCCTGCTGTAACCATATCAGCCCACAAACAACGAAAGAGGATTTCCACACAGGAACTTCCTCTTTCGTTGTTTATGGGCGCCCCCTCGCCCACTCGGGCCGGGCTATCTGTTACGAGTCCTCACCGGTTCATCATTTCGCGC
>CAZHNZ010000151.1:0-8825 GCA_964534355.1 uncultured Parabacteroides sp. | reverse complement strand
TGTGAGAGACGGCTTCAAACCGGTTCACCGACGTGTATTGTACGGAATGAACGAACTCGGGAATAACTCAGATAAGCCGTATAAGAAATGTGCCAGAATAGTGGGTGAAGTGTTGGGTAAGTTTCACCCGCACGGTGATTCGTCAGTCTATTTTGCGCTGGTTCGTATGGCACAGGAATGGTCTTTGAGATACACACTGGTAGACGGACAAGGAAACTTTGGTTCGGTGGATGGCGATAGCCCCGCGGCCATGCGTTATACTGAGGCCAGATTAAGTAAAATAGCAGAAGAGATGCTGATGGATATCGACAAAGATACAGTTGATTTTCAGTTAAACTTCGATGATACGCTCAAAGAACCGATGGTTTTACCCACGCGAATTCCTAACCTGTTGGTGAATGGTGCATCGGGTATTGCTGTGGGTATGGCTACCAATATGCCTCCCCACAATTTGACAGAGGTAATTGATGCTACAATTGCCTACATCGACGACAAAGAGATTGATATAGCCGGTTTGATGAAGTATGTGAAAGCACCCGATTTTCCAACCGGCGGTTTTATATATGGATACGCGGGCGTGAAGGACGCTTTCGAAACAGGACGTGGACGTGTGATAATGCGGGCCCGCACGGAAATTGAAACAGAGAATAACCGCGAGAAGATTATTATTACAGAAATCCCATATCTGGTAAACAAAGCCGAATTGATAAAAACAATTGCAGATTTGGTGGAAGACAAGAAAATTGATGGTATTTCGAATGTTAATGACGAATCTGACCGTACCGGTATGCGTATCGTTGTGGATGTCAAGAGAGATGCCAATTCGAATGTGGTATTGAACACACTGTTCAAAATGACAGCACTTCAGACCTCTTTCAGCGTCAATAACATTGCACTGGTAAATGGTCGTCCGCGTATGCTCAATTTGCGAGATATGATTTCGCTATTTGTTGAGCACCGTCATGAGGTAGTTATTCGCCGTACCCGATACGAACTGGCAGAGGCAGAAAAACGGGCTCATATTCTTCAGGGATTGATTATTGCTTCAGATAACATTGATGAGGTAATTGCCATCATCAAATCGTCGCAAAGTCCTGATGAAGCCCGTGCCCGACTGATCGAACGGTTTGAACTATCTGACATTCAGGCGCGTGCCATTGTCGATATGCGTTTGAGACAATTGACCGGACTGGAGCAAAACAAACTTCGTGCCGAATATGATGAGGTGATGAAGTTGATCAACCATTTAAATGATATCCTCAATAACGAAGAGCTTCGTATGACGGTTATCAAAGATGAGCTGACTGAAATTAAGAATAAATACGGAGATAAACGTCGTTCTGAAATTGTGTATGCATCAGAAGATTTCAATCCGGAAGATTTTTATGCCGACGACGAAATGGTGATTACCATCTCTCACATGGGCTATATCAAACGGACAGCACTGACAGAATTCCGCGCACAAAACCGTGGTGGCGTAGGTGCAAAAGGCAGCGAAACCCGCGACGAGGATTTTATAGAATACATCTATCCTGCATCGATGCACAGCACCATGCTATTCTTCACTCAGCGTGGAAAATGCTATTGGCTGAAGGTGTACGAAATACCGGAAGGCGCTAAGAACACCAAAGGAAGAGCTATTCAGAACCTGCTGAACATTGAATCGGGCGACAAAGTAAATGCCTTTATCAAAGTAAAAAAACTTCAGGATCCCGAATACAACACCTCGCATTTCCTAATATTCTGTACCAAACAAGGCGTTATTAAGAAAACAATGCTTGAAGCTTATTCCCGCCCGAGACAGAATGGTGTGAATGCAATTACCATCCGCGAAGACGATCAGGTGATACAGGTTAGACTGACTAACGGCAACAACCACGTCATTTTGGCCAACAGAAACGGACGTGCAATATCGTTCCACGAAAAAGCAGTGCGTGTAATGGGTCGGACAGCAACCGGGGTTCGCGGTATGTCTCTCGACGATGATCAGGATGAAGTAATCGGCATGGTATGTATTACCGATCTGGTTAACGAATCTATCATGGTCGTTTCGGAGCAAGGGTACGGAAAACGTTCGAACTTCGAAGATTATCGTATTACCAACCGCGGAGGTAAAGGTGTGAAAACGCTGAATGTAACGGATAAAACCGGTAAACTGGTAGCAATCAAAAATGTAAACGACAGTAATGATCTGGTTATTATCAATAAATCAGGTGTTGCAATCCGTCTGAAAATGGCTGAAGTAAGAATTATGGGTCGGGCAACTCAGGGTGTAAGGCTTATTAATCTGGAAAAACGCAACGATCAGATTGCGTCGGTTTGTAAGGTACAGACCGACGTTGAAGAGGATGAAAACGAGATCCCGGTAATTTCAATTGCAATTCCTGAAAATATGGAAGAAGCGAATGAACTGGAAATGTTGGAATTATCTGATGAAGATATCGTGGACGAAATCGATGATACCGAAGACCAAGAGGATATTAACGATTCAGAAGAGTAAATAAATAATAATCAATAACCCTTAAAACCGGTCGTTTCTACTTGAGAGACGCCGGTTTTGCTTAACAAAAAAAACAATATGAAAAAGATCATGCTGATAGCGTTCCTTATATCGGGAACCTGTGCATCTATCGCACAAAGAAGATCTGTCACCGAAGCACTTAACGCGATTAAAGCAGAAAAGCCTGATTTCGAGTTGGCAGAAACTAAAATCAAAGAAGCTCTGGTAAATGATGAATCCAAGAACGATGCACGCACATTCTACGCGGCAGGATTAATCAGTTTTAAGAAGTACGAAGAAGAACGTAACAAAAAAATCCTGAAACAAAAAGTTGATGAAGGATTTATGTACACCAGCCTGGACAATGCATTCTCTTACTGGACAAAATGTCTTGAGATTGATAAGATGCCTGATGCAAAAGGGAAGGTAAAACCCAAATTTGACAAAGAGCTGAAACAGACCATGAAAGAAAATGCCAACGACTACATTAATGCAGGTGGCTATTATTTCGATTTGAAGGATTACAAAATGGCACACAAATATTTCAGCACGTATGCCAATTTTCCGAAAACAGATGCATTAAAAGATGCAAATATTCAGGCCGATCCAAATTACAAAATGATTCCTTTTTATGCAAGTATGGCAGCTCTGAATCTGGATGATCCTCAAATGGCAATAAATGCACTTGAGACAGCAAAAAGTGTTGATTACGAGAAGTACAGAGTTCATTACTTCCTAACAGAAGCCTATAAAAAAGGAGGAAATAAAGAGAAATATATTGAAGCTACTAAAGAAGCCTTTACTGCATTTCCCGATAGCATATACTTTCTGGCGAATTTGGTGAACCACTACATTACCAACAAAGATTACGACAACGCAATCTCATTTCTTAAAACCGGATTAAGCAAAAAAAGTGATCTCAATCTGATGGTTGCTCTTAGCGAAGTGCTGATTGAAGCAAAAAAACCTGACGAAGAGACAAAAGAGATTTTGCAAAAGGCAATGCAATTGTATCCAAATGCAGCCCAGCCGTACTATTATTCGGGACACTTACTGCTTAAAAAAGCGATGGAGATGACCAACAAAGCCAACGAAATAAAAATAAATAAAAAATACCAAGAGGCTATTCAGGCCATCAAACCTATTTATTCAGAAGCGTTACCTTTGTTCTTAAAAGCCACAGAATTGACTGATAATAAAAACATTGAATATTTGAAGCCTATCCGAAGCATTTATTACAATTTGGGAAAAGACAAAGAATTTAAACAATACGATGCCCTAATTCAAGCATTGGAAAAAAAATAAATCCACAAGTATATACAAGTAAAAGGTTGTTTTCGAATTCGGAAACAACCTTTTTTCGCTATAACAAAGACAATCAGATATTTGATAATTCAAAAAGTACAAATAATGGTAAATACATTATAAAAATCGACGATTGAATTACAATCATTACTAAAAGAGAATGAAAATATTTAGGATTACAATTATTTTTCTACTTTTGCATATAAATTAAAAGGTAACGGGTCTAATAATGCATTGAACAACAAAAAAACTAAATACTCAACCCATGAAATCAAAAAAAATTCTTTTATCAGAAAATGAAATGCCCAAACAATGGTACAACATTGTGGCAGACATGACCAACAAACCACTTCCTCCTCTCAATCCAGCAACCAAAGAACCGCTAAATCCGGCCGATCTGGAGCCAATATTCGCCAAAGGTTTGATAGCTCAGGAAATCTCGCAAGAGAGATGGATTGAAATACCTGATGAAGTAGCTGATTTGTACAGAATATACCGCCCTACTCCACTTGTCAGAGCGACCGGATTAGAAAAAGCATTGGATACAAAATGCAAAATATATTTCAAAAATGAAGGTGTAAGCCCGGTGGGATCTCACAAACTAAATTCTGCTATTCCCCAGGCCTACTACAATAAAATTGAAGGAGTAAAGCATATTACGACCGAAACTGGTGCCGGACAGTGGGGAACAGCGTTGAGTTTTGCCTGTAATCTATTCGATATTGATTTGAGTATCTTTATGGTAAAAGTAAGCTATGAGCAAAAACCATACCGCAAATCAATGATGAACACATGGGGCGCGAATGTCGTAGCATCGCCAAGTACATTAACAGAAAGCGGACGCAAGATTCTTGAGAAATACCCCAATACTTCAGGTAGTCTCGGTATAGCAATATCTGAAGCAGTAGAAATGGCAGCCAAAGATCCGGATACCCGTTATGCATTAGGTAGCGTACTGAACCACGTAATTCTACATCAAACGATTATTGGTTTGGAGGCAGAAAAACAGATGGAAATTGCGGGTGACTACCCGGATGTAGTAATCGGTTGTTTTGGTGGTGGTTCAAATTTCTCGGGTATTTCGTTTCCATTCCTGCGTCACAATCTGACCTCCGGAAAGAATACCAAAGTGATTGCAGCAGAACCGGCTTCTTGCCCCAAACTGACTCGTGGAGTTTTTCAATACGACTTTGGTGATACTGTTGGCTTAACACCGTTGTTGCCAATGTACACCCTCGGACACGATTTTCAACCTGCCGATATACACGCAGGTGGTTTGCGCTACCACGGTGCAGGATCTATTGTGAGCCAGTTGGTCCGCGACAATCTGGTTTCAGCAGAAGCAGTTCCTCAACTCGAAACATTCGAAGCCGGTGTGTTGTTTGCCCGTACTGAAGGGATTATCCCGGCACCTGAGTCAACTCACGCTATAGCAGTTGCAATTCGTGAAGTAGAGCGCGCCAAAGAAGAAGGTGTAGAAAAAACTATACTCTTCAATCTATCCGGCCACGGACTAATTGACATGGCTGCTTATGATCAATATTTTGCGGGAAAACTGCAAAACTATCATATCTCTGCCGAATCAATTGCCGAAAGCGTTAGCCGCCTGGATCATCTGGCAGAAAAATTCTGATTTCATCCGGCAGGTCTAATTAGCGAATAAACAGAGAGACAAAACAAAATCCAAATCTATTTATGTTTTGTCTCTCTTATTTTATTGCGTTAAATTTCTACTTCACGTTCAACAGAAATACTATCTTTGCAAAAAGGCAAAAGTATCAAAAATGGATTATCGATTAAAAGTATTTGAAAGTGCAGCCCGAAATCTTAGCTTTACCCTTGCGTCGAGGGAGCTAAGAATTTCTCAACCGGCCATTTCTAAACATATCCAGGAGCTGGAATCGTTGTATAAAGTACAACTATTTGTTCGTTCCGGGACAAAGATAAGCATTACCAACGAAGGAGAATTGTTGCTAGCACACACAGAACGAATACTCAATGCGTTTCGCCAGTTAGAGTACGAAATGAACCTGTTCACCAAGCATTTTACAGGGACGCTTCGCATTGGTGCTAGCTCAACCTTATCTCAATACATTATACCTCCGCTTTTAGCCTCTTTTCTTAAGAAATTTCCGGATATAAAACTCAATGTAATCAGTGGAAACAGCCTCGATATTGAGAAATCACTTCTTGAAAAAAGAATTGATTTGGGTATGGTTGAAGGTGTATCCCGAAATTCAAATCTACATTACTCACCATTTTTGAGAGACGAACTGGTAGCCATCACATCGACACAAAGCATGCTGGCACAATACGATGAACTTACGCCCGAACAATTGAAGCAAATGCCAATGGTAGTTCGCGAAAATGGATCAGGGACTCTTGATGTTTTCGAGTCGGCTTTACAATCAATAAAACTCAGGCCTTCTGATCTAAATATTTTCATGCAACTCGGTAGTACTGAGAGTATCAAGCTTTTTCTGGACAACAGTGATACTATTGGAATAGTCTCTATACATGCTGTTAATAAAGATTTGGCTTCGGGTCGTTTTAAGATAATAGACATCAATGGATTAACTATAAAAAGAACATTTCAATTCATTCAAAATCAGGGAGAGACACTTAGTCTGGCTGACAATTTTATTCGGTTTGCCAAACGACAATTCTTTTCGATATAACCTTTCATTATCCTCTATCCGTTTTTTTGATTTTCAGTTTCGATGAGGTTTCACTACTTTTGCTGCAAATAATTGAAAGCAAAATGGAAATAAGTCTCCACATTTCACGAAAAACGAAGATTGTTTTATTTACGATCTTGTTATTGGGCTCACTATCTCCCTTCATTTCACCTGCTGTTGCATTATTCGCCGGAATCGTTTTTTCTTTGATAATAAGAAATCCCTTTCCCGATGCAACACGCGAAAATTCGTCACGACTGCTTCAGGCATCTGTAGTCGGATTGGGCTTTGGGATGAATATGCACGAGGCGCTTCAAACAGGTTTAAGCGGTATTGGCATCACATTTGTATCAGTTATTATGGTTTTAGCCTCTGGATATATAATTGGTAAATCACTGAAAATAAATAGAATAACATCATATCTTATCTCTGTGGGAACAGCCATTTGCGGTGGTAGCGCCATTGCTACTATTTCACCTGTTATTCGGGCCAAAGAAGAGGAAACCACAGTTTCTTTGGTCACAATTTTCGCACTCAATGCTGTGGCTCTGGTGTTGTTTCCGGTTATCGGACAATCGCTAAATCTCACTCAGCATCAGTTCGGATTGTGGGCTGCTGTAGCTATACACGACACAAGTTCTGTGGTTGGTGCCGGACATACTTATGGAGCTGAGGCTCTGCAAGTGGCAACTACAGTGAAACTGACCCGCGCCCTCTGGATAATACCATTAGCGCTGTTTTCAGCCCTTATATTCCGGAACAAGGAAGAGCGGATTCGCATTCCATGGTTTATCCTGTTGTTTGTGGCTGCAATGACACTTCAATCATACCTGCCACTTCCGGCATTGCTCACCGATTGGATTGTAACAGCATCCAAACGGGTATTGACGCTCACTCTTTTTCTGATAGGTGTCGGACTGAGTCCCGAAGCGCTGAAACAGACAGGATGGCGGCCCATGCTTTCGGGTGTTCTGCTTTGGATAGTTACAGGTACAGTTAGCCTTCTGGCACTCATGTATTGCCCTTGTTAAGAAAGAAATAATTTGGAACGGATTAACCGCTATTCAACATAAAGATTGTAACTTTGTACCACAATCAGAAAACAAAATTGAATGGAAATTGCTGCGCTGGTATCGGGAGGAGTGGATAGCTCTGTCACCGTACATTTACTCAAAGAACAGGGATACGATCCGACGATTTTCTACATAAAAATCGGGATGGAAGATGAGCATGGCTATATAGATTGCCCTGCCGAAGATGATATGCTTATTGTCAAATGGTTGGCAAAGAAATATGGTTGTCGCTGCGAAATGGTATCTCTGCACGAAGAGTATTGGGAAAATGTTGTTTCGTACACCATAGAGAATGTGCGTCGTGGACTCACTCCAAATCCGGATATGATGTGCAATAAACTGATTAAATTCGGATATTTTGAGCAAAACTGGGGAAAATATTTTGATAAAATTTCGACAGGCCATTATGCCACCACCACCGAAAGCAACGGAAAGCTCTATCTCTCCACCGCCAAAGATAAGGTAAAAGACCAAACCTATTTTTTGGGACAAATATTGCCGCATCAACTTGCCAAAATAATGTTCCCGATTGGCATTTATGAGAAAAGCGAAGTCAGGCGTATTGCAGCCGATGCCAGATTGGTCAGTGCACACCGCAAAGATAGCCAGGGTATTTGTTTTTTAGGAAAAGTTCATTACAACGATTTTATAAAAAGATATCTGGGCGAAAAAGAGGGAAAGATTGTCGATTTCGAAACAGGTAAGGTTTTGGGAAAACACAAAGGATACTGGTTTCATACCATCGGGCAACGAAAAGGGATCGGACTGAGTGGCGGCCCCTGGTTTGTGGTAAAAAAAGATATTGAGAACAATATAATATACGTATCCAACGGATATGATCCCGAGACACAATATGGCAAAGTAGTGAATCTGCATAGCCTGAATTTTATCAGTGGTGATCCGTGGGGAGAATTTGAGGGTCAGCTTCCGTTGACTTTCAAAATACGACACACACCCGATTTCACCACAGGCTCCATTGAGCGAATAGGTGATATTTACCGCATCCGAACCGAAGACAAGATTCAGGGCATTGCTGCCGGTCAATTTGGGGTATTGTACGACACCGAGAGTCGGCTTTGCTTTGGAAGCGGAGAAATCGTTTAAATTCAAAAAAACATTTGGCGTCAATCCACTGACTGTAAGCACATCAACCCGATGTATAAGGAAGTCCACGAAAAAAAACAACACAATTGCTTGCTAATTCAGAAAAAAGCAGTACTTTTGCATCGTGGAGTGGAGCAGTGGTAGCTCGTTGGGCTCATAACCCAA
>CAZHNZ010000150.1:0-8861 GCA_964534355.1 uncultured Parabacteroides sp. | reverse complement strand
ATTCGGGATAATATGCCAATGTTGGAGATTCTCAATGTCAGTGGTGTGTCCATAAAAGCCTATAACGGTGCAAATGGAACAAATACGACCTCTACAAACTATCCGGCGAATGAGTTGCCTATAAACAGCTTTTACAATGGGGTGACCAATTTAAGTAAAACCACACTCAGATCTCTGACATTACCAACATCGCTCAGAACAATTGCTTCAAATGCAGTAAGGGGTTGTTCTAATTTGGTGGGTACACTAACACTTCCGGTTGGGGTAACCAGTATTGCCGGTTATGCATTCAACGGATGTACAGGTATTAAGATTATTAACAGTCTGAATGCAACACCTCCATCTATCGTTTCAACCACCTTTAGTACACCGTCTGTTGTATATGTGCCTTCTTCAGGTCTTGTAGCTTATAAGGCTGCGGCAGTGTGGAGTGGATATACTATTTCTTCAGAAAAAAGAGTTACAATCTATAATCCTACCGCAGGCAGTCTGGCTGTAACCATCATCAATGCAGGTTACTCACCTTTGTCATCTATTACACATCTTACTGTAACCGGAAATATTAATGATATTGATATCTCTCAGATAAAAAGCAGCATGACAACTCTGACTGAACTCGATTTGTCGGGTGTGGTGATTGTGAATAATACATTAGCCGACAATGCTTTCCTGAATAAAACAACACTGTCGGTGGTGAAATTGCCAGAAACTTTAACGACAATCGGTGCTTCTGCTTTTTCGGGTTGTTCGGCTCTCTCCTGCGATATCCCGGTACCTTCATCTGTAACCTCAATCGGAAACAATGCTTTTTACAATTGTATAGCATTAGTTGGTAGTCTTAATATATCGAATGTGACAACATTGGGTACAAGTGTTTTTTACGGTTGTAAAAGTTTGAACGGATCTCTTACGCTTCCTAATTCTGTCGCATCCATCGGGCAATCTGTTTTTGATGGTTGTTCGGGTTTAACCGGAGAATTAAAAATTCCGGCTACCGTGGCCACCATTGGTACCTATGCTTTTCGCAATTGTTCACGCCTCACCGGGTCATTGGTGTTACCATCTGCTATGACTACTATATCGGGATATGCTTTTTCGGGTTGTAGCGGATTGTCGGGTCAACTGGTGTTGCATAATTCGATAACTTCGGTTGGTGGATATGCATTTGCAGGATGTACTTCACTTACGGATTTGAACATTGGAAAAAATGTGGCTACTTTGTCTGATTATGCATTCAATAATGCTACGGGCTTGCGAAATATTATTGTTGGACGAACAGCTCCGGCAACTATATATGCATCTACATTTGCCGGTGTAAATAAGGAATTGTGTGCACTTAAGGTGCCAACCGGCTCTTTTCAGCTGTATCAGGCAGATGCTTATTGGCGTGAGTTTATTTTTATGAGCGAAATTAGTTTTATTGATGCTTATGGTTTGACTGTTAAAACCGGAACCGGGGGATCGGTTTATGATGGTAATACTCTGATTTCGAACAACTCCATTATGAATGTGAATAGTGGTACATCCAAAACATTCAGGTTTACATATACCACCGGATATGAGATTGATCAGATTTTATTCAACGGGCAGCGTGTTGAGGATCAGGTGGTTAGTAATCAGTATACTACACCCGCCATTGATGCAAATGCAACGATCACAATTTCTTTCAGAAAAATCAGGTACATGATTCAGATTAAATCGGCCGAAAATGGAACAGTTAATCTTCAGGCAGATTATGGATCACAACCTGCATTCACATTTACGCCATCAGCCGGATGGCAGTTTCACTCATTGTTGTACAATGGAGTAGATGTCTCTTCGTCCATTTCTGGAGGTTATTATACATTGCCTGCTGTGACTAAAAGCGGAAGTCTTTCTGTGGTATATGAGTTGGCAACTCCCGTAGGTTCACTTTCATCTTCGCCGGTCAGAGTATACACACAACTCGATAATATTGTGGTTGACGGGACTTCGCCGGGTGAAATTATCGAACTTTATACGGTTGATGGAGTCCGATTGTCTGTAGTAAAATCCTCATCAGATCGGGTATTCCTCAAAGCCAGGTCTGGAGTAACCTACATCGTACGTACAAAAAATAAAATGATTAAACTGGTGTTGTAAGTATTGAACAATACGATGAGAATTAATTCCTCTCTTTGGTCTGAATGACTTTTGAGAGGAATTTTTTTATTTACCACATTGACATAATTCGCTACTATTGTTAGGATGAGTTCGTTCTACTATTGACCATCATTTTGCTCTTTGCAAACAAAGCCCTATCTTTGTGCGTTATTTGTACTAAGTGCAAAATAAACAACATACACATACTGAAACAGAACAAAAATGACTAAACCAGCCATCTCTTCGTTGCTCGAAAAACGAATACTGGTGCTCGACGGCGCCATGGGGACAATGATTCAACGGTATAAACTCAAAGAAGCCGATTACAGAGGTCATTTAGTCCTTGAAGAACGAACCTACAAGGGCAATAATGATATGCTCAGCCTTACACAACCACAGATTATCCGCGAAATTTATACACAATACTACGAAGCCGGAGCAGATATCATCGAAACTAACACCTTCAATGCCAATTCGGTATCGATGGAGGACTATGGCATGCAATCGTATGTACGTGAACTCAATTTGTCAGCTGCCCGGTTGGCCGTAGAAGTAGCCAATGAATTTACGCTGAAAGATCCATCCAAACCCCGTTATGTGGCCGGAGCTGTTGGGCCTACCAATAAAACGCTCTCTATGTCACCTGATGTGAATAATCCGGCATACAGAGCATTGTCGTTTGACGAACTCCGCATGGCTTATCAGGAGCAGATTGAGGCATTGATTGAGGGTGGTGTAGATTTGCTTTTGATGGAGACCATATTTGATACACTCAATGTGAAAGCTGCCATTATTGCGGCTGAAAAAGCGATGGAAGTCAGCGGTAAAAAGGTGCCTGTAATGATCTCTCTTACCCTGGCAGACAGAGGTGGTCGTACCCTTTCTGGTCAGACAATGGGTGCATTTCTGGCCTCGATAGAACATGCCGAAATACTATCCGTAGGGCTCAACTGCTCTTTTGGTGCACGGGATATGAAGCCATTTGTCAAAGAAATGGGTGAACTTTCTCCTTATTATATCAGTGCCTATCCCAATGCCGGACTTCCAAACCGTTTTGGGGAATACGACGAGTCTCCCGAAGATATGGCTTTGCAAATCAAAGAGTTTATAGATGAAGGACTTGTTAATATTATTGGTGGTTGTTGTGGATCAACTCCGGCGCACATTGCAGCCTATGGGGCATTGGTTAAAGATGCTGTGCCACATCAGAAATCAGAAAGAAAGTCCTGTTTACGCCTGTCGGGTCTCGAATTGCTGGAAGTAACACCACTCACCAACTTTGTAAATGTAGGTGAGCGTTGCAATGTAGCTGGTTCGCGTAAGTTTCTGCGTCTGATCAAAGAGGGTAATTTTGAAGAGGCATTGATTATTGCCCGTAAGCAGGTAGAAGATGGTGCACAAATTCTGGATGTGAATATGGATGAGGGAATGCTCGATGCCGTAGAAGCAATGACGCATTTTCTCCATCTGGCGGCATCGGAGCCCGATATTACGCGGGTTCCTATCATGATAGATTCCTCAAAATGGGAGGTGATAGAATCGGGACTGAAATGTTTGCAGGGCAAATGTGTGGTCAACTCGATCAGTCTGAAAGAGGGCGAAGAGCAGTTTCTCGAATATGCCCATAAGCTGAAAAGTTATGGTGCCGCCGTTGTCGTGATGGCATTTGACGAAAAAGGCCAGGCCGATAATTTTCAACGCCGCATCGAAGTGTGCGAGAGGGCATACAATCTGCTGGTGAATGAGGTGAAATTTAATCCCAACGATATTATATTCGATCCCAATGTATTGGCTGTGGCTACCGGCATTGAGGAGCATGCAACGTATGGACTCAGTTTTCTCGAGGCCACGGAATGGATCAAAAAGAATTTACCGGGTGCCCGTGTCAGTGGTGGATTGAGCAATTTATCCTTCTCTTTCCGCGGCAACAATTATATCCGGGAGGCAATGCATTCTGTATTCCTTTATCATGCAATTAAAAGAGGTATGGATATGGCTATCGTCAATCCATCGGAAGCGGTTACTTATGATGATATTCCCAAAAATGTGCTTGATGCCATTGAGGATGTCATTTTCAACCGCAGGGAGGATGCAACCGAAAGATTACTGGATATTGCCGAAAGTGTAAAAGGTGCAGCATCCGGTGCCGACAAACCCGAACAGGTGGATGAGTGGCGCACTTTTCCGCTCGACCAAAGACTTTCTCATGCTTTACAAAAAGGCATCAGCGATTATATGGAAGAGGATCTCGAAGAGGCTTTGCGTACTTATCCGCGTGCGGTCGATATTATAGATGGACCGTTGATGGCGGGTATGAATAAGGTAGGAGAGTTGTTTGGCGATGGAAAAATGTTTTTGCCTCAGGTGGTGAAAACAGCCCGAACCATGAAGCGTGCCGTGGCTATTTTGCAACCCTCTATTGAAGCCGAAAAACAAGTTGGGTCGAGTTCAAAGGCCGGAACTGTGCTTATTGCTACGGTTAAAGGAGATGTTCACGACATAGGTAAAAATATTGTTGGTGTTGTGTTGGCTTGCAACAATTACGATGTTGTGGATTTAGGTGTAATGGTGCATACCGAAACCATTATTGCAAAGGCAAAAGAGATACAACCCGATTTTATCGGATTGAGTGGGCTGATAACACCTTCACTCGACGAGATGTGTAAAGTGGCGCGTGCTATGGAGGCCGAAGGATTCAAAATGCCTCTGTTGATTGGAGGTGCTACCACATCAAAAATACATACTGCCGTAAAAATTGCACCACTTTACAGCGGCCTGGTTGTCTATTCCAAAGACGCATCGCAAACGCCGGGTATGCTCGCACAGTGGCTTAATCCCGAAACCCGCGATGCTTTTGTGTCCAAAACGAACAGCGATTACGAGGATTTTCGCCGGAGCATTGCGTCTGAAAAGGCTACCGTGCCTTATGCAGATGCACTTCGTCAGGCTAAACGTCCCGACTTTACAGCTTTCACCCCGGTGGTGCCCAATGTGGCCGGCCGAGTTGAACTCAAAATTCCCGTCAGAGAGGTTTTGCCCTATATTCACTGGAAATTTTTCTTTGGAGCCTGGCGGTTGGGTGGTAAATATGCCGATATTGTTAACCTGCACGGGTGCGATTCATGCCGGGCAACCTGGCTAGCCTCTTTTCCGGTAGATGAGCGTCCCAAGGCATCCGAGGCAATGCAATTGTACAAAGATGCACAACGTATGCTCGACCGGTTGTGCGACGATGAGTATGCTTATATTAGTGCGCTTTTTGGCATTTATGAAGCAAACGGAGACGATCGTCGTATATATTTGAAAACTGAAAAAGGAGATTTTGTTTTACCTGTACTGCGTCAGCAAGAGAAGGGCGAGAATGATAATTACCAGGCATTGTCTGATTTTCTGGCACCGGTTTCTTCGGGTATAACCGATTATATGGGTTGTTTTGCCGTGACGGTGGGCGAGGTGATAGAAGGGATAATTCATAAATATGAACGGGAGGGTGATGACTACCAAACGATGTTGCTCAAGTTTTTGGCCGATCGTTTGGCCGAGGCAGCCACAGAATATCTGCACGAGAAGGTTCGGAAAGAGTATTGGGGTTATTCGCCTGATGAGAAGCTCGATGTAGAAGATCTTTTCCGCGTAAATTTCAGTGGAATCAGGCCGGCTGTGGGTTATCCATCTCTTCCCGATCAGTCTTTCAATTTTATCCTGAATGACATTCTCGATATGGAAAGCATCGGTATTGTGATGACCGAAAATGGCGCTATGACGCCGGCTGCCACAGTAAGCGGTCTTTTCTTTGCGCATCCTGAATCGCACTATTTTAATATCGGTCGGGTAGGAGCAGATCAGCTGTCACTCTATGCTGCCGACACCCATCGCACGACTGAAGAGGTGAAGCATTGGTTGAGATTTTGATATAAAAAAGCTGCCCGTTTAACAATGGGCAGCTTTTTTATTAAGTTTAGATTATTTTTTTCCAGCTATTCTCAATACCATTGCCGAACGGGAAGGTAAATAGAGTCTGAGCCAGCCTTTCTTTTCTGATTTGTAAAGTGGATCAGGCAAAGTAAAGTGAGCCACTGAATTGTCAACCCGATCAAACCCACCAAATTCGCCTGAGTCTGAATTGAGAACAATCTCATATTTGCCTTCAGGTACCAGAAAACCATAATCGGTGAATGATTTTGAAGGATGAAAGTTAAATACAAATAACAGATTGTCGCGTCTATAGGCTAATATTTGATCACCGTCATTGTCCCAAACTTTTAATATTTCAGTTTGCTCAAATCCTTTTACTAATTTTAAGACCTCAATCATTTGTCTGTCGAAATCGCCCAAATAGTGGTATTTCAAATCTTTGTCATCCTGCAGATTCCACTGTCTGCGGGCATATTTGCAGGACCAGTTGTTCCCTTCTCTCGGAAAGTCTATCCATTCCGGGTGCCCAAACTCATTTCCCATAAAATTGAGATAACCACCATTTATTGTAGAAGCAGTCACCAGACGGATGATTTTATGCAAAGCAATACCGCGGTCAACCGTCAGAGTGCTCTCAACTAATTTAGACATATGCCAATACATTTCGGCATCTATTAGTCTGAAAATAATCGTTTTATCTCCTACTAGTGCCTGATCATGGCTTTCGGCATAGCTGATTGTTTTCTCATCTTTGCGTCGGTTGGTTAATTCCCACCAAATGGATGAGGGGTGCCAGTCCTGATCTTTTTTCTCTTTGATCATTTTGATCCAGTAATCAGGTACGCCCATCGCCATACGGTAGTCAAATCCGATACCACCATCTTCAATTTTCGATGCAAGCCCCGGCATACCGCTCACTTCTTCGGCAATGGTGATAAAATCAGGATTCAATTCGTGTATAAGCCGGTTGGCCAATGTAAGATAGCAAATAGCATTACCATCCTGATGTCCGTTGAAGTAGTCGCCATATCCGGAGAATGATTCTCCCAATCCGTGCGAATAGTAAAGCATTGAGGTGACACCATCGAAGCGAAATCCGTCGAATTTGTATTCTTCAATCCAGTATTTACAGTTTGACAACAGAAAATGCATAACTTCATTTTTGCCGTAGTTGAAGCAAAGTGAGTCCCAGGCCGGATGTTCGCGCTTTTCGTCTCCATAAAAGTATAAATCTGGAGAGCCGTCAAACCGGCCAAGTCCTTCCGTTTCATTTTTAACGGCGTGAGAGTGTACAATATCCATAATAACAGCAATGCCCAACCGGTGCGCCTCATCAATCAGCTCTTTGAGTTCCTCTGGTGTGCCGAAGCGTGATGAGGCGGCAAAGAAGCTGGAAACATGGTATCCGAATGATCCGTAGTAGGGGTGCTCTTGTATGGCCATTATCTGTATGGCATTGTATCCCGCGTGAGCAATGCGAGGTAATATTTTTTCGCGGAACTCAATATAGGTTCCTACTTTATCCTCTTCCTGAGCCATTCCGATGTGACATTCATAGATAAGCAGAGGAGAGGTTTGTGGTTTGAAGTTATTTGTTTTATAGGTATAACTCACTGGCGGACTCCACACTTGAGCGCTAAAAATTTTGGTGTTGTGATCTTGTACCACTCTGGTTGCCCAGGCAGGGATACGTTCGCCGCAACCACCATTCCAGTGAATATTTAGTTTATACAAATCCTGATGTCGTAACAACTCTTCGGGTAAAAAAACACTCCCAATTGCCATTTCCGCAGGGTTGTAGCTTATATGCCTCCTGGTCTTGCCATCCGTTGAAGTCACCTATCAGATAGATGGCCTGAGCATTAGGTGCCCACTCTCTGAAAACCCAGCCATTGCCCGTTTTGTGCAATCCATACCACAGGTGTCCCGAGGCAAATTCCGACAATGATATACTGTTGTTATGGGTCAACTCTTTCGATTTGGCCTCAACGTATTCGTAGCGTCCCACTATTGCCTTTTCGTATGGTTTTAACCAGGGGTCGTTTTGGATAAGTTTTAAAGAGTTCATTTTTCGTTGTATTAATTGTTTACAGGAAATCAGCTTTTAGGACCTTACTTTTTGTATTCCTTTTTATTCGGTTTACAAAAATAATCATTTTATTGATAGTTTTAGCCTATGCGTTTTTTTTTTATAGAATGCATTTTTTTTTCTTTTTACAACTGTCTGAAAATGAATAGGGAACGGCTTTTAAGGGCGATGGGCAAATAAATATTGATAAAAAAATAGCATGAAAACTTTGCAAAATAAAAAAACAGGTGTATCTTTGCATCGCAATTGCGAAAGTAGCTCAGTTGGTAGAGCATGACCTTGCCAAGGTCAGGGTCGCGGGTTCGAGTCCCGTCTTTCGCTCAAAATGCAACGGTGGTTGCATTTTTTTTTGCACTGAACTGTTGGCCCAGATGGCGAAATTGGTAGACGCGCTAGTTTCAGGGACTAGTGTAAGTAATTACGTGCAGGTTCGAGTCCTGTTCTGGGCACTGGTTAAGTGCATTTTTTTTATATTTACCCAGGTGGCGGAATTGGTAGACGCGCTACTTTGAGGGGGTAGTGAGCGATTGCTTGTGTGAGTTCGAATCTCATCCTGGGTACATATTGAGAAGTTAAACGATTGAAATTCAATTGTTTGACTTTTTTTTGTTTTTCAATTTGCAATGTTGAGCAAAAAAAGAGCCTGTTTATCCCTTAACAATTAATAAAAAACCCGTTCAACTGATCTGCCCCCAAAAAGTTGGACGGATTAATAATTAGAATTTAAATGGACTGA
>CAZHNZ010000149.1:0-8977 GCA_964534355.1 uncultured Parabacteroides sp. | reverse complement strand
AACGCGCCCTCGTCCTCGTCATCGGTGAACCAAATCGACCGATACATCCGGTAGTATGACCGGGATTTCTCTCCGAACTGCTCACGCGCTTGATCCACCTTGGCCCGGTTCGGCATGAACGGATAAACGTCCCGCCCCTCCAGATAGTTTGGCGACTGCTCCGCATCGAACCGCAAACAGTAGCCGGTTTTTGTCTCCCACCCATCAAGGTTCTCGACATCGACGGATTTCCATCCCGCAATCGGTTCGGACAATACGCCGTGCGGATCATAGACCGAGGAACTATTCCCGAGTCCTACGAGTTGGTAATGCAGGTTTGACTCCAGATTTGAGCTGGCGGCAATCAACGCCTGCGAGAGCGCAGTCATCTCGTCCGCGATCATCAAGACCCAGTTCGCCTTTACGCCGATCAGCTTGTCGATGGCTTTCTTGTCGTTCTTCTTCTCGCCAGCGATGAGCGTAATTCCCGACATGTCGGTGGGCGGCTTTCCTGGCATCTGCGTACGGATCGTCCCCATCGAATCCACCATCTTCCCCGGCAACACCGCCTCCGCGTGGGAATACATCTCCGAAATGACGCCCCAGATACGATTGCGTGACTGCTTGAGCGTCGTGGAAGTCACGAAAACTTTCGTGTTCTCCGGGTCGGCAAGCCACATGACGATAGCCAACGCGCCAAAAATGACGGACTTGCCCGCGCTCGCCGCACCCGCCACCGCGAGATTATTTCTCCCGTTCGGGCGTTCTTGAAGCTCCAGCGTCTTGCTAATCATCCGCACCGCCCACGGGTGCCAGATCAGGTGGCGACGGTTTCCTTCCGGCCAGAGGATCTCACAGACATTGACGAAATGTTGGAATGCGCCGAGCCCTCCCTGCTCTGGAGTGAGCCGATGGCGGAAACAAGCCAGCTCGATGTCAAGCTGAGAAAAATTATCAGGCCAGTCGCGATTGTAGAGAATCATGCGCGTGCCTCGTCGGAGTAGAGCATACCCTGATTAAAGTAGTCGGAAGATACCCGGATTCAACCGCGCGTTATTTGAGACTGGTGTGAGAAGGATGCGAATTTGTCCTAAAAAGACAGATTTTTGTCCTAACACTGTCCTAAACTTTTGTAAAGTGCTGTGGGAGAGGGGCTTTACAAGAGCGGGTAGCGGGAATCGAACCCTCCAACCAGTAGTTTTATTCTTCCGATTGAATATACCTCGCAAGACGTTGTTCTTCACTCATTTACAGGACGTTGCGGCGTGGCGGGCAAAAAGTCAGTAGCGGGAAAGATATTCCACCAGATGAACATTTCCCCTCGCACGTTGTCTTACTCAACATGAGAACACAAGTCGAACGCGACGGGACAAAACTGACGGTGCGAGTGGGGAACAAGAAGGCTGCGGTATATGCCGGACGGAGCGGCAACCGGGCGATCTGGTCCTTGAAGTGGAGGGACGCGACGGGCAAGCGCAGAGCATCTACCTTCACGACCGAGAAGGCTGCTGTTGATGCGGCAGAGAATGCACTGGTGCGGGGCGACGATACAACGTCAGCCGCATCCATGACCGTCGCAGACATCGTGCGACTGCTTGAGTCGCGCGGCGTCAAGAAGGAGCCGATCCCGGAGAAAACCGGGAAAGAAGTCTCGTTCCGCGAAACGATGGAAGCATACCAAAAAGCCCTGATTGAGCGCGGGTGCAGTGAACGGCATACCCGCACTGTTTGGTATCACCTCGCACGGTTCGAGCGGGCGTGTGGGAAGCCTCTCCAACACGTTACTGTGGCGGACGCAAACGCATTCCTGCTCAGTATCCCACATCCAAAAACGCGCAAGAACCTCCGGGGGACACTCGTATCTCTCGGCGAGTTCGGGAAAAAACGCGGCTGGCTGCCTTGGGCCGCGCCCACGGTATTCGAGTTGACTGATTCTCCGGTCGTGAAAACCAAGGAACACGACATTTTCCAGCCCGCAGAAATCAAAAAGATTCTCGACTACACGTCGAAACACCATCCGCACATCGTTCCCTGGCTGGCTCTCGGTGCCTTCGCCGGTATTCGCGCGGCGGAGCGGTTTCGTCTATCGTGGGACGATATTGATTTCGAGCACAAGGTCGTCACTCTCGGAACCGCCATCACCAAAACCGCACGTCGGCGAGTGGTGGATATGCCCGACAACCTCATCGCTTGGCTCAAGGCGCATCGGCAATACCCGATCTGCCCGCCGGAGCACGAGGTTCGTCTCTACGAGATTTTGAATGACATTTCGGATAAAGTCGGAGTAGGGTGGATTCCGAATGGGTTGCGGGCATCCGCAGCATCATACCACTTGATGAGATTTGAGAACGCGCCAAAAACATCGCTACAGCTCGGACATTCCGTCCGGGAACTGGAAACGGTGTATTACCGGCCCGCGCTGAAAAGCCAAGCCGAGGCGTGGTATTCCGTCACCCCTTCTTCACTGCCTGCATAAAACCCACAACCAAAAAAAAATAGAGAGCCATGCCAAACCAAATACACCCCGACAAGAAGAAGATAGTCTTCCTCGGATTCAAGGACGAGGAGGACTTGTTGAAACTCATCGCGCAACGGCGCGGATGCACAGTCTCAGCGATCTACCGCTGTGCCGTGAGGTTGTTGCTTGAGAACCCCGCATACATAGCTGATGCGGAAGTTCAAGAAGCAATCAACGCCGCGAACGCCGCGAGAAAAAAGAAAGGCGTCACAGATAAGAAAATCTGATTTTTAACTGAACGAAACCTTCCCACAACTGTCTCACACCACAAAACGCGGGGCGGGTATAAAAGCTGCCCGCTCCGCACAACAAAAACATAACAACTACCAACAAACATGCCGACATCCCTGACACCCATTGAAATCGAACTCGACAACCAACAATTTGCAGACCTCAGCACACTGGCTTCCATCATGGGCCGGTCGTGCGACGAGATCGTGCGCTACGCAACACAAGCACTGCTCGCCAACGAAGGACTTGGTGTATTTTTGACCACGAAACAGGCAGCGGCAGTGCTGCGTGTTTCTGTCTCGACGATTCACCGACTCACGAAATTGAAAAAGAATCCCCTCCCCGCCATCCGCATTTCTCCCCGGAAAACCATTTTTTATGCGCCAGAACTGCGTCTTTGGGCCAAGACGCAGTAGATTTTTCTTTGTTTTCGACTACGGTATATGCTGAATGATTCAACAATACTCTTTCGTGGCGGACGGCGATCCGAAGGGACAGCCCCGAGTCAAAGCAACGAAAGTCGGAGGGTTCGTGCGGGTATATACACCGGGAACCGCAAACGATTTCAAAGCCAGCATCAAGGAAGCGGCAACCAAAGCAGGGCTGCGTGGAAAACTTATGACAGGACCGCTCCGAGTGACGATTGAGACTTTTTTTGCTCGTCCGAAAAGCCACTTTCGAGGCGGTAAAAATGCCGGTGTGCTGCGAGACTCAGCCCCGGAGTGGCACACAACAAAGCCCGACCGTGACAATGTTGAAAAAGCATGCCTCGACGCACTCACCGCCATCGGCGTGTGGAAGGATGATTCTCAAGTGTGCGATGGCCCGGTAACGAAAAAATATACCGATTCGTTCCCGCAAACTCGCATCAAAATAGAATGTCTGTAACGCTCCGTAACTATCAGTCTCAGGCCGTAGAAGCTCTGATAAAAGTCAAAAAAGGCATCGTCAAGTCGCCTGCCGGATCGGGCAAGACCTGGATCGCTGCCGCTACTCTACAGCGGTATGCGGAATCAGCGGTACGCCCGATCAAAGCGGCATGGGTGGCGAACACTCTCGAACAGTGCAACCAAGCCCGAGCGGCACTTGCGCTGTTTCCATCCGACAACCTGACCGTTGACGTGTTCTGCTACGCGGCGATGCCGTTCATTGGGAGCCACGACATCGCGCTCGCTGACGAGTGCCAGCACTGCCCCGCCGAGTGCTTCCGCAAGATTTTTGAAGGCTACACAGGAATCACATGGGGTGTGTCCGCGACACCGGAACGGGAAGACGACTTACGCGACGACGTGTTTACTCTGCTTGGGCCGATTGTATTTGAAGTCGAACGAAAATCCCTCATCGCTGCCGGAACGCTCTGCCAAGGAGTCGTGCGGTTCCTCAAACCAAACGAAGAGGACGAGTTTGTGGACGTGGTTCAGCAAGTGGCGGACGGCCTGATAGCCGAACGTAAACGCAAGTGGCCATTCCTCTTCTCTGGCAGCCGGTCGGCGCATGAGCAGACTCGCCGATGTGTGTGGCAGGCCGTTGTGCAGGAGGCTATTTACAACAACCCCAAGCGCGATGCCGCCATTGTTGGAACAGCACTCCAGCATTGCGCGGACTCGACATTGATTATCGTCGGCTCAGTGGACTACGGGAACCGGCTTGCGGCACAGATCCCCGGAGCAGAGGTTTGCTACGCAAAAATAGGAAAAAAGAAACGTGCCGACATGATGTCTCGCTTCTCGTCGGGTGAACTCAAGACGCTGATCGCAACGTCGCTGGCAGAGGAAGGGCTGGATGTTCCCCGCGCGAACGTAATCATCCTGACTTCCGCAGGGAAATCGTCCCGCAAGGCTGAACAAACCACCGGGCGCGTTCTCCGCACGTTCGATCAGAAAACTCACGGCATCGTGTATGACTTCAATGACGTGCAGCACGGCTACCTCCAGAGCCAGGTGGCGAAGCGTCTGGCCGTTTACCAAGACCTCGACTACGTGATCGAGACCGTGGATTGCCCTCCTGCGGTGGTCCCGAAAAATAATTTGAACGAATCCGAAAACACGCTGTCAAAGGGGTATATTCCGACAGAATCTCTCATGGCAACCACGACAACACCCTTGCAACACGCTGACCGCGAACACTCCCGCCACTCACCTTCATCGCTGGAGAACATTTTGAAGTGCTCCGGGTTCCTCAACGACCAGAGCGGGGATAAAACTTTCGCCGACAGGGGAACGCTCGGTCACGAGGCCGTCGAGAAAGAGAACCCAGACCTTTGCGGCAACGATGAGTCCCTGCGGAAAGCGGTGGAGATTTGCATCAAGTATCTCCGCAAGTTGGCGAACGGCGCGGATCAGTGGATCAAAGAAAAGCGCGTCAAGATTCTCGACCAGTCAGGGTCGTTTGACCACCTGATAATCAAGGGGAAAGAGGCTTGGCTATGTGATCTGAAAATGGCGTGGAACTCGTATTTTGCGGACGGGATGCAGGCTAAAGCCTACGCCGTTGGTGTGTTCGACGCATACCCGGAGATCAAGACGCTGCACTCGCATTTCATTCTCCCGTTCCTCGGTGAAGTCTCAGTCGAAACCTTCGAGCGGGCGAAAGATTACGATCAACTCGTTGCAGAAGTCCGCGCCGTCATCGAACGTGCTCGTAAAGCCGACCCGGAGCATTTCCGCATCAACAAGATGTGTGGCTACTGTGCCCGCGCTGGCGTCTGCCCGAAGCTGACCGCTCTTTCCGTGAAGCTGGCAAGCCGGTATGACGGCGAGGAATACGTCCTGCCGGAAGGAGACTTTTCTGTTCACGGCTCCGATTTCACCGATCCGGCAATCGCCGCTGCCCTGCTCAAACTTGCGGGACCAGTGGAGAAGTGTGCGGAGTCGTGGCGGCGGGGGGCCATGCGTCTTCGCATGGAGGAAGGCATCGAAGTGCCGGGATTCAAGCTCGTGATCGCGAAAGGAAAGCGGTCGATCACAAACGCCCCCGCCGCCTACGAGGCGATCAAAGACATCGTGACGCCCGACGAGTTCATTAAGGCGTCGTCGGTGCAGATCGGGAAGCTGGAGGACATCTTCGCATCCAAGGCTCCGAAGGGCAAGAAAGCGGCCTACGTGGCGGAATTGGCAGACCGGCTTACAGACGCCAACGCGGTCAGCGAAGGTTCGGCTGTCCCGAAACTTGTCCCGGACAAAGGCAAATAGTTTATCCGAGCCGCCATGTGGCGGTGATGCAGCAACCCGTGGGTATTCCGTGCTGTTTGGAAAGCGGACCCACATTTTCAACATCAAACTAATACAAAATATAAATCATGGCTAAAGTTCTTGATTTGTCAGATGAAACGTCGGACAGCGCACTCGCGACTGTGGAACCCTCGGAAAAACAACTCGCTGTGGCTGGCAGCTTCTCTTCACAGGGAGCGGCAGGCGAAGTGACGCAGGGCGATCTCACCATCCCCTACCTCTCGCTGGTGCAAAAAGTTGGCTCCAAGGCTGACGAGTTCACCCCCGGCTCGTGGGTCGTAGGAGAGAACGCAGTGGCCGGAAAAGACGAGCATCTCACCGTCGTCGCGCTCAGCATCCAGAAGAACTACCAGGAAGTCATCCCGTTCGGTGAGGGCTTCGGGCGTATCTTCGACACGGCAGCGGAAGTCCGCGCAGCGGGCCTCTCCCTTCAACGTGGGGCTGCCAATGCGGCACAGGAGATCGCCGGAATCGTGTTTTGGATTGAATCGCCAAACGACGCGGACGAAACGGCGTTCCCTCTCGAAACGTCCGAAGGGCGGCGTGGCACGGTCGCGAAGTTCATCGCGAAATCCACCAGCTACGGCGTGATCGCGCAGACGATCTTCACGGCGATCTCTCCGCTCGGGCATCTGCGCGGCAAGCACGTCAAGATGGGGCAGTGGGATCTGTCGTCATTCCTCAAGAAAGGCGAGAACAACAGCTACTTCAAAGCGGTGTTCAAGGCAATCAAGGAGCCGACACCTGCCGACGTGATCGAACTCGTCGATTCCCTCAATCTGACGAACTAACGCGATGAACCCCCCGACTGTCGTAACGGCTCTCGTCGATACCCCGGAAGGCGTTCACCGCTTTACCAAGGTGATCGAAGGACCGTTCGCAGTCGGGGAGTTTCTAACCCAAGAACTCCAGAGATCAATTTCAATTTGCTCAGGCACAGTAACCCGTGAGTGCTGCGAGGTAGGTGGTGTGAATGACCCCTCTCTAGGCGATCTCGCTGCCAGGTCGTCCTCTAACCACGGGCGGCAGCAAACTTTTCAACCTTAAACACAAGAGAAACTAATGCCTAAAATCTACTCCATAGACTCGGAGACCCTATACAACGACGACTGCAACGTCGCGGGCCTCGGCCCCTACGCCTACTGCCGCCACCCGGAGTGGGTGTGCTACCTCGTGAGCGTTGCGGGAGAAGACGGACTCAAGTTCACCGGCAAGCCGGAGGACTTCGACTGGACTCTCGTGGACGGCGCAACGTGGGTCATGCACAACGCGCCGTTCGATCTGTCGGTCATCAACCGGATGATCGAGATCGGGCAGATTCCTCCCGTAAAACCAGCGGAGGTTTTCGACACGTCCGACCTGTCCAGATACTTACAGCAGCCGGGTTCTCTCAAGGAGGCGGCAAAGGAGCTTCTTGGAAAAGAGATGTCGAAAACCGTTCGCACGGCGATGAAGGGCAAGGTGCTCACCGACCTGCCGGAAGAGAAAAGACAGGCCGTCATTGACTACGCGCAGGCAGACGCGGATATGACGCTGGAAATCTGGTTGAAACACCAGCACAGGTGGCCAGCACATGAACGCGAACTGTCCCGGCACACAAGGGAGATGGGGATGCGTGGAATGCCGATTAACAAGGACGCTCTGGAGACAGCGATCTCTGACCTCAAAACGCAGCTTTGGAACACCCGGAGCCTGATTCCGTGGGAAGAACCGCTGCTCTCGATGAAGAAGGTCGCGGAATACTGCCGATCCCACGGCATCCTTCCTCCGATCTCAATGGCGAAAGACTCTCCAGCTTTTGACCAGTGGCTTGAGAAGCACGGGGAGAACCACCCGTGCGTTGCCGCGCTCGGAACATACCGCAGGCAGAACACGTTCCTTGAGCGGCTCAAATCCATGCTGGCCCGGACGAAGGAGGACGGCAACATGGTGTATGAACTAAAATACAGCGGGGCTACGAACACGAGGCGGTGGTGCCTCACAGGCTCGGCGGAAGTCCTGACCCCAACCGGATGGGTAACGCTCCAACGGTGGGACGATAGTGCGCCGATCATGCAGTTCGACCCCAACACATCTGAGCTATCGTGGTGTGAGAATCCCGTCAAAAACACGTTCGAGAAAGCGGGTAGCGTTGTGCGTGTGAACGCTCGATACGCCAGCTTCATCGCAACGCCCGAGCACGACATGCCGGTCGTGACGAAAACGGGAAAAATTGTAAAAGACTCTCTCTCTAACATCTTGGAGCGAGCTAACTGGGCTTTGCCGCTATCGGGAAAATACGGAGGAGGTCCAGGGGTTCTGTCACCGGACGAGTGCCGCCTGCTAGTAGCCGCCCAGGCAGACGGGTGTGACAGTGATGGGGAGAAGTTTTCCGGCTGGATCTGGGGCTTCAAGAAAGAAAGAAAAATCGAACGGTTGGAACAGTTGCTCAAAACTCTCAAAATACCTTTTCACAAAAACGGGTATGCCGACCGCACATCGTTCAGAGTGAACAGGTCTTGCGTGCCGTGGTTCCTATCGAAGACGTTTAGCCTCGGTATGCTGCTTCGCTGCTCCTCTGAGGCTATCGACGCCTTCATCGACGAACTTCCAAAGTGGGACGGCGGGGTGGATAAACGAAACGGGTTCCGCTCGTATTACACGACGCACAAAGAAAACGCATACACTGTCGCCACTCTTTGCCATCTCCGGGGTCTCCGCAGCAACGTCAGAAAGCGCGAGAGGCAAACCGAAGGGTGGTCGGACTCTTACGAGTGCTCCATATACGCGGGGCAAATCACACAGATTAAGGTTGCGGAAACATGCACGAAAGACTGGTCTGACAGCGCGGTCTACTGCCCGACCACAAATACCGGAATGTTCCTGTGCAGGTCAGAAGGCAAAGTGTTCATAAGCGGAAATAGCGGAGGTGGAGGTTTGAACATGCAGTCGATGTCCCGCGACCCGATGTTCGGTATTGACATCCGCAAACTGTTCGAGGCTCCAGAAGGAAAGTCGTTTGCCGTGGTCGATTTGAGCA
>CAZHNZ010000148.1:0-9003 GCA_964534355.1 uncultured Parabacteroides sp. | reverse complement strand
AGTCCATTTAAATTCTAATTATTAATCCGTCCAACTTTTTGGGGGCAGATCATTTCTGAACCGGCCTTTTCGGGTGGGAGACGGGGTTCGAACCCGCGACCTTCGGAACCACAATCCGACGCTCTAACCAACTGAGCTACAACCACCATTTTGCAAAAGCGATGCAAAGATAAGCAGTAATTCTGATTCCTGCAACACTTTTGCGCTATTTTTTTATTTGTAAATCTCTTTTTTACCGGCCAACAGGGTATTCTTCAACAACGAAACAATCGTCATTGGTCCTACTCCACCGGGAACAGGTGTGATATATGAACACTTAGGTGCTACTTCGTCGAACTTCACATCGCCGGTCAGCTTAAAGCCCGATTTGGTCAGTGTAGAGGGCACGCGGGTGGTACCGACATCAATCACAACAGCACCATCTTTTACCATTTCGCCTTTCAGGAATTCAGGAACACCAAGTGCGGCAATGATAATGTCTGCATTGAGGCATTGCTCTTTCAAATCTTTGGAATAGCTGTGGCATACCGTTACCGTTGCATTTCCCGGTTTGCCTTTTTGCATCATCAGATTGGCCACCGGTTTGCCCACAATGTTACTGCGTCCCAACACCACGCAATGTTTGCCCTGCGTGTCAATGTCGTATCGTTTTAGCAGTTCCATAATACCGGCAGGTGTAGCCGATACAAAACAGGGAAGTCCGATAGACATACGTCCCACGTTGATTGGATGAAAACCATCCACATCTTTGCGGTAATCTATCGCCTCAATCACTTTTTGTTCATTGATGTGTTTCGGTAGTGGCAACTGAACGATAAACCCATCAATATCCGCATCGTTGTTTAGTTCTTCGACCTTCAACAACACTTCTGCTTCGGTCACATCGCTTTCGAAACGTACCAGAGTTGAGTTGAAACCCACCTGTTCGCACGATTTTACTTTGTGAGCCACATAGGTTTCGCTGCCACCATCGTGACCAACCAATATAGCTGCCAGGTGAGGTATTTTCCCGCCATTGGCTTTTATTTGAGCCACCTCTTCGGCAATCTCTGTTTTGATTTGGTCCGAAATAGCTTTTCCGTCAATTAATTTCATAGTTCTATTTTTATCTTTTCAGTTTCTTCATCAATGCGGGGTTGCTTTGTGCGCTACTTACCATTCGCATCATTTTACGGGTCTCCTCAAATTGTTTGAGCAATCTGTTTACCTCTGTTATTGAAGTTCCGCTACCATTGGCAATCCGCTGACGACGACTTCCGTTCAGAATCTGCGGATTTTCGCGCTCTTTCGGTGTCATAGAGTGAATAATTGCCTCCACGCTTTTGAATGCGTTATCATCTATATCCATATCTTTGATCGCTTTGCCCACGCCCGGTATCATAGCTGCCAGATCCTTGATGTTACCCATCTTCTTAATCTGTTGAATCTGACCCAGGAAGTCGTTGAAATCAAATTGGTTTTTGGCTATTTTCTTTTGCAAACGACGGGCTTCGGCTTCGTTGTACTGATCCTGTGCACGCTCTACAAACGATACAATATCACCCATACCCAAAATACGGTCGGCCATACGTTCGGGGTGGAAAACATCGAGAGCTTCCATCTTTTCGCCCGTTCCCACAAATTTGATTGGCTTGTTGACCACCGTGCGGATAGACAATGCTGCTCCACCACGGGTATCACCATCGAGCTTGGTGAGCACAACGCCATCGAAATCGAGGCGATCGTTGAACTCTTTGGCTGTATTTACAGCATCCTGACCGGTCATCGAATCGACCACAAACAGAATCTCATCGGGTTTCACCGCTGCCTTGATAGCGGCGATCTCGTTCATCATCAGCTCATCGACAGCCAAACGACCGGCGGTATCGATAATCACGAGGTCGTGACCGTTCTCTTTGGCAAACCGGATACCGGCATTGGCAATGGCTATCGGGTTTTTGTTCTCTTCGTCGCAATAAACAGGCACATCAATTTGAGCACCCAATATTCTGAGCTGCTCGATAGCTGCCGGACGGTAAACGTCGCAGGCCACCAACAATGGGTTTTTCTGCCGTTTAGTTTTGAGCAGTTTGGCCAGCTTGCCCGAAAAGGTAGTCTTTCCCGAACCCTGCAAACCTGACATCAGGATAATGGCCGGCTTACCTTTCATGTTGACATCGACGCTGCTACCGCCCATCAGCTCAACAAGTTCGTCGTGCACAATCTTCACCATCAACTGTCCCGGTTTGAGCGAAGTAAGCACGTTCATGCCCAGCGCCTTCTCTTTCACGGTATCGGTAAATGTTTTGGCAACTTTGTAGTTAACGTCGGCATCCAACAGGGCTTTACGCACATCTTTCAGCGTTTCTGCCACATTGATTTCGGAAATTTTGCCTTCTCCTTTGAGTATTTTGAATGACCTTTCGAGTCTTTCACTTAAATTTTCAAACATAATCTATTATCAGTTAATCATTTTCGGACGACAAAAGTACAAATTTCTGCGGTATTTTTTGCCATCTGTTTACCATTTTCATTCAATATAATGCAGTGTAAAATCAAAAAAAGAGCCCTCAGGCGTAGCGTTTACCGCTGTTTGGGTCAATACTGCTCTTTTTCGTTGGGGAAATCGTGCGATTTAACATCGCGGATGTAGTTTTCGACCGCATCGGTAATCACATCGGCCAGATTGGCATAACGGCGCAAAAACCGGGGCGAGAAGTTGCGGTTGATGCCCAGCATATCGTGCATCACCAGCACCTGTCCGTCCACACCACCCCCGGCACCAATGCCGATAATAGGGATCGTCAGTTCTGATGCAATTTGTGTGGCCAGCGATGCCGGAATCTTCTCCAACACAATGGAAAAGCAGCCAATCTCCTGCAACAAATGTGCATCTTCAATCAGCTTTTTGGCTTCTGTTTCCTCTTTGGCCCTTACGGTGTAAGTGCCGTATTTGTTGATCGACTGCGGCATCAGGCCGAGGTGGCCCATCACAGGAATGCCGGCGCTGAGAATCCGCTCCACCGACTCTCTGATTTCAGATCCACCCTCCATTTTTACACAATCGGCGTGTGTCTCCTTCATGATGCGGATGGCTGAGGCCAGCGCCTCTATCGAGTTGCCCTGATAGCTGCCAAACGGCATATCTACCACCACCAGCGAGCGTTTCACGGCCCGCACCACCGACTTGCCGTGGTAGATCATCTGATCGAGAGTCATGGGTAGTGTGGTCACATTACCGGCCATCACGTTCGAGGCCGAATCGCCCACCAGTATTACATCCATTCCGGCGGCGTCTATCAGCGTAGCCATCGAGTAATCGTATGCAGTCAGCATGGAAATCTTCTCGCCTCGATTTTTCATTTCAATCAGGCGGTGAGTGGTCACCTTGCGCGTATCTTCTGAATAAGTTGACATATTTCTTCGGTTTTAAGAAAACGCAACAAAGGTAAATATTATAGTGATTTCATTGTTCGATTTACCCCATTATTTTCGTAGTTTTGTATCCTGTAAAAATCATTTAAGAGTAAGAGGGCAATAAAATGGCGATTATCCACTTTACTAAACAATTTTGGCCTTACTACTTCAAATTAAATATTATTAACTCAAAATTATATAGCCTGCGAAATAGTTTCAGAATCAATGTGCTACCTTTGCAATACAAATAAGAAATTTAGCTGTTTGACAGTCTAAAATATTTGGATCGGGGTGTCCCCAATCGGAAAAGGGTTGTTTCGGCAACTCTTTTTTTTATTATTGGATAAGCCACCAAATCTGATATTTGCAATCCAGCTATTCATTGAATACTTCATAAATCAGCGAGTTAAACAACAGATATTCAACAGGATAAATCGTTAAACAATCATTTAATCTCCGATGAATCAGTGTCTTCTTAGGGGCACTGTTTCATCGGAATACACAGTAAATCCAGTCTGCGCACCTATGTCAAAAGGTAGTCTTTGTCAATTACAACTTGGTCTTATTAACCCGACCTCCAAATGTTATTCCAAAACGAAGATTAAAATGACTATATGGGTAATTGGTCAATCTATATTCCAGTGTTGTTCTGAAAAATCTAAATAATTCAAATCCTAAACGAGGAGTTAACATAAGAGTATGTATTTGTTTTGATAAAGCATCGTCATTGATTGTTGCTGTACCAAAACCAATGCCAATGAAGGGCATAATCTTATTTTGAGGAACAATATTTCGATCAATAAACAACTGGAATGCTGAAAACCTATTCTGATAATAGACATTATTATGGCGGCTATAAGAGCTGAACATCAGTTGTCCACCTATATCAATCTTTCCATCATCAAAATTTTGTCTAAGTTCAGAAGCTATTATTCCGTTTGGAATAATAGCTTCTGAGTTATTTCTCTTTATCATTAAGAAATTGTTACCCGCTGACAAAGCTTCCCATTCAAGACCCTCTTGACAGAAAACACTCAGTGATAACAGGCAAAATAAGAAAAAATATATCAGTTTCATAATGAGTAAATTAGTGTTTTGTAATTCTCGCTGCTTTCCATGTACTTCCAATACGAACCTGTAATCAGTAATTTTTTTTCGCAAATTATTCGCAAATATTAATAGCCTCAGATGGCTATAAATTTCTAAACACCTCATCCCGATCTCAGGTTATTAGCAATTGCGAGTCGCTATGGTTTTAAGTTTTGAAATGCGGGAAAGGCATTTCTTTTTTCGGGATGGCAAGTCCCTAACTAAATAAGGACAGGGAGGGTTAGCCACTGAATGAAGAGACTAACCCAAACCTATCCCTTTCTGCTGTTTTGAATTATAATCGAAGTTAGTATAATTTCCCTTTTGCAGTAATATAGCAAGCGTTCTTCTTAATCTACTTACCAAACTAGAAAAATAGACCTAATCCAAATGTAATAGAATGATAAGTCATAGGATTATTTACTATATCGGACTGCATAGTTTGGGTTAATGGATCATAAGTTAATAGAGATATTTTAGAATCCGCAAAATACCGGAGATTATATCCCAATGAGGCATTCATGCAAAACTTGCGTGAGATAAAAAATTTATAACCAATGCCGCTCTCCAATAAATTACCTTTCTCGAATGTATCACTTGCTTTGAGAAGAACGCCAGCATTGAAATATAAAAACGGAGTATTACGTGCTTGCATCAAATACCCCCTAACGTCTAACGCCACTGGACAGGTATTTCCTTCAGTATCCTGATTTTCAAGCCCGATATTTGCACCTAATGAAATGCGAGGATTGATAAAGTAACCCAATGTTGCTCTTAGACTATTTGCGGATGGCATATCTGAAAGCTTAGTTTTGGCTAGAAGGTCAGAATGATACGATATGGTATTAATCCTTCGGGCCTCAATTGAAAGAAATAACCCGGAATTACGTTGCGTTTCTTGTGCTACTGATAGTAACGTAACGAAGAATAATGACATTGATAAATATATGATCTTCATAATTGATTTTAATTTAGTGTTATTAATAGTAATGATATAATAAGAGTTTTTATCACATGAAATATCTAATACCTAAAAAGATGCCCTGAGTTGTGTTCTGTCTTTTAGGGAGATAATCATTTAATTTTATGTTCTCAAAAACCATATTTCTTCTTCTAGTATAGATATCCTGATTGCTTAACTCATACCCACCAACGATGCAAAGGTCTTCAAATCTATATTCAAAGCCACATTGAACACTTCTGTAAAAGCGTATTGGAAAAAAGTTCATTTTATAACTTTTCGTCCATGTTTGGAGTTGATTATTTCCTGTAACGTTAGTGTATTCAATATTAATTTCTTCTCCGTTAAAGGGGTAAATTATCAAACCAGGTGTTATATATAGAGATATTGTATTGCGTAGAAATTTAATTGATGGAGTTCTGAATCGGACAGATGGCCTCAAAATGAGGTTGGAGACATGTTCGCTATTTTCACTTATTTCCCATGCCGTATTTTTATTGTCGGGCAGATTCCCACCATATATTGAGTGGTGTATATCGGACTGAAGCCCGACCCCTAATCCAATTCCAATATATTTAAAAAAATTGTAGTTTGCTTCCAGGTCGAATTGAGATATTTGTCGGGAGCCCACATATTTCAATTCGATATCATATCCCTTCTCTGTTTGAGCAATAAGAAGATTTGATAATAAGATAAAAAGTAACAACGTCAACTTTCTCATATTAATATTTCTTTACCTGACTTTTCCAGGTTTTAAAGTGAGTACTATTAGCAATTGCGAGTCGCTATGGTTTTAAGTTTTGAAATGCGGGAAAGGCACTTCTTTTTTTTCGGGATGGCAAGTCCCTTGCATTGTTGTTTTGGGTGAATAGTCACGCCAAACGAAATCTATAGTTTTGTGTATAGTGTCTTAATTTTTACTCTAAAAAACCATCATTTATTAACACAACAAAGCTAATATTGGTTATATGGCGCAAAAGTAAAAGAAATAATTACTAAAATAACAATTAAATACAACTATCTCCCCTTGTTTTCACCTGCAAAACCTATACCTCTACATGCGTTTAACGCAAATTAATAAAAGGCCACGAGAAAATTTAAAGATATATCGTCATTCCTAATATTTAATCACAAAAATATATTTAAGACCTGCTTCCTGCCTTCAAGAAATTAATGAGCACAGGCTCAGGTAAATATTAAACTCATTTCATTGTCCGTTTTACCCCATTATTTTCGTAGTTTTGTATCCTGTAAAAATCCGATTATAATCAGAAGGCAATATAACGCCAAAAATCAGACTTGTTTAAGCCTTGATTTCAATTATGCATTATGAATTAAAAATTATGAATTAAAAAACAGTATGGCAAAAGAATACAAAAACCTGGCAATGCATACAGCCGAACATATTCTGAATCAGACGATGGTGCGGATGTTTGGTTGCTCCCGCTCTGTGGTGTCGCACATCGAACGCAAAAAGTCGAAATGCGACTACATTCTACCCCAATCGCCTACCGACGAGCAAATGCAACAGGTGGAACAGCAGGTGAATGAGATTATCTCCCGTCATCTGCCGGTCACTACCGCATTTGTACTCAAAGAAGAGGCGGCTAAAATTGTGGATTTGAGCAAGTTGCCTGATGATGCCGAAGAGAGTGTGCGCATTGTGCGGATAGGCGACTACGATGCCTGTGCCTGCATCGGTATGCATGTGGAAAACACCTCTGAGATAGGTCTGTTCCGGTTGTTGAACTACGATTTTGAAGATGGCCGCTTCCGTGTTCGCTTTAAAGTAAGTGACGAATGTTAAAATAGTTAATTATCAGCTATTTGCAAAAATAATTCAGCGAAATTTGTGTTATATTTGCAGGTAAGAAATCCCGCCGAAACAGGCATTCTCACAACCCCAATAACTAACAGTATGTACCGATCGCTATCCCTTATCCTCGTTTTGCTCACAGTGCTGTTAGGCAGCTGTCAGCAAGACCCTACCGTTGAGGGACGATGGGCCTTTGATAAGGTAGATGCAGGAACGCAAAATCCCGCCAAAACATTTGAGTTTTTGGGCGGGACTTTTTCTGAGGGTTATTCTGATATGTGCTTTACAGATTTGCAGCCTGTGGGGCAATACAGTTTCGATGGCTCTCATCTTCAGGTATTTGCCAACAACGGCTACTCCTACAATCTTGTCTATTTGGCCGATTACAAAGCCATATTCGATATCAAAGACTCTACCGGATCAGTTACGCGGGCGGTCTATATCCGTCCCTGATTGATTATGGTTTTACCTTAAACCGGCTCACACCGCGCGGCGTGATTCTCCGGATATTCCCCTTCTTATCAAAATTGAGACTGTCGAGGCAAAGCTGACGCAACACATAATCGTTTTTCTGCGGGAAAATGCGGTGGTAAAGGATGTAATACTGACCATTCTCCTGAAATACCGTGTGATGGCCGGGGCCGTATGTGGTGCTGTCTGCCGAGGTTTTCAGCACCGGGCTTTCGGGTCCCTCTTTCCACGGACCAAAGGGGCTCGAAGAGGTAGAATAGCGTACATTGTAGGTCGCATCTATCGCTTTTCCGTTGGAATACATCAGATAATAGGTATTGTTTCGTTTCAGCATAATGGGGCCTTCGAAATAGTTGGGCGGCGTAATGTCTTCGATTTTACCGAAAAAACCATTCATCTCTTTGTTCAGTTTTCCCACAAAGCAATGCCCGTTTACCCAGTTCCAGCCCGATCCCCAATAGAGGTAAGCCGTACCATCGGTGTCAATAAATGCCTCTGCATCAATCATGTGAAATCCCGGGAAGGCATTCTCTCTGACCAGTGGTGAGTTGTCTGCTTTTACATTTTTCCAAGGCCCCAGCGGGTCTGATGCCACGCCGGCCCACACTTCATTTCCTACCGACACAAACATGTGAAAAAGCCCGTCTTTACCTTTCACCACCGAGGGCGCCCACACTTTGGCGGCTTTCGAGGTTGAACTTGTACAGGCCGCTTTGGTTGGCCAGTTAATCTTCTTTCGGTCGAATGTCACAAAATCGCGGGTCACAAACACAGCCAGATCATCGGCACCCCAGGGGTCGATGGTGGCATAGATGTAGTACAAACCCTTGTGTTTTAAAATGGTAGGGTCGGCAAAGTAACCCGGCATTATGGGATTTCCTATCCTTTTCTGCCCGAAAGATGATGAGATAAAGAGCGTGCACAACAGAAGCGTCAGAAGTGCGGGTCGAACGTGTAGTTTCATTTAGTGTTTGGTTTTTAGTTATTTTTTGAGGATATTAAATGTCTGTTTATTATCCAGCCGCAGAATGTAAAATCCGGGGCTCAGGCTGCTGATGTCCAGCGTATTTTCTGTAATTGTTTTCAACTGCAATTGCCCGAACAGATTCACAACCTCTGCCACAACAGGCTTGGTGAGCCCACTGATGTATATTTTGTCTTTTGCCGGATTCGGGAATACGGTGAGCTTATTTTCCTGCGTCTTTTCGATGGACGAAGGTGCGTCTGCCTCTTCAATCACCATCCAGCCTACAGCCTCTTTGGCCACTGC
>CAZHNZ010000147.1:0-9240 GCA_964534355.1 uncultured Parabacteroides sp. | reverse complement strand
AAGCGGCAAAATCGTCATTAATAAACGTGAACTCGATAATTATTTCCCTTCTACCATTCTTCAGTATGTGGTAAAACAGCCTTTGAACAAACTGGGTGTTGCCGAAACATACGATATCCGCGTAAACTTAGGTGGTGGTGGTTACAAAGGTCAGGCTGAGGCTTTACGTTTGGCAATCGCACGTGCGCTGATAAAAATCAATGCTGATGACAAATCTGTATTGAGAAAAGAAGGATTTGTTACTCGTGATCCACGTTCTGTTGAGCGTAAAAAACCAGGACGTCCCAAAGCTCGTAAGAGATTCCAGTTCAGTAAACGTTAACAGTATTTTTTATGCGATACTTACCGACGTTAGGCGTTTAGTATCCAAATTGTTAAGACTAACTCCTCAGGCAGGGGTGCTACTTGGCAATTGAATTAGTTGAATGTAAACGAATTAAAAAAAGAAACAATGTCTAGAGTAAATTTTGAACAATTATTAGAAGCCGGTTGTCACTTCGGACACTTGAAAAGAAAGTGGAATCCGGCCATGTCTCCATATATCTTCATGGAGCGCAATGGTATCCATATTATTGATTTATACAAAACAGTTGCAAAAGTGGACGAAGCTGCCAATGCTCTGAAATCTATCGTAAAATCGGGTAGAAGAGTATTGTTTGTTGCCACAAAAAAACAAGCTAAAGAGGTAGTAGCTGAAAAAGCTGCATCTATAAATATGCCTTATGTTATCGAGCGTTGGCCGGGCGGAATGCTTACCAACTTTACTACAATCCGTAAAGCCGTTAAGAAGATGTCTTCTATCGACAAAATGGAAAAAGATGGTACATTCGATAACTTGTCAAAAAGAGAGAAACTTCAAATTACACGTCAGCGCGCTAAACTGGAAAAGAACCTGGGTAGCATCTCTGATTTGTCTCGTCTTCCGGCTGCAATTTTTGTAGTTGACGTGATGAAAGAGCACATCGCTGTGGCAGAAGCTAAGCGTCTGGGTATCCCCGTATTTGGAATTATCGACACCAACTCTAATCCCAAAGATATTGATTTTGTGATTCCTGCAAATGATGATGCAACAAAATCTATCGAGGTGATATTGGAAGCACTTTGCGGCGCTATCATCGAGGGACTCGAAGAGAGAAAAGCAGAGAAAGTGGACGAAGTAACTGAGACTGCTGCTCCAAAAAGAGAAAGAAAAGCAAAACCGGCTAAAAAAGAGAGAACTAAAAAAGAGGATGAAGAGGCATTGAACGCAAAAGTTGCGTCGAAATTCCAATCTCCTGACGAAGAGTAATTTCTTGGCTTACCTTTTATACGAGCTATAGGTTTCTTTCATTTTTAATTAAATTGAGACGCTTATAGCTCGTTCATTTTTTGAGAAAACACTCTGTATCAGAGAAAAAAAAGAGAACAAACTAACTAACATATTAAATAAAGATAATTATGGCTGTTACAATGGCAGAAATTACCAAACTCCGCACAATGACCGGGGCTGGTATGATGGATTGCAAAAATGCTTTGAATGAGGCAGAAGGCGATTTCGACAAAGCAATGGAAATTATTCGCAAAAAAGGACAGGCAGTAGCTGCAAAACGTTCGGACCGCGAAGCTTCTGAAGGATGTGTACTTGCCGGAACAAATGGTAGCTTTGCTGCTATTATTGCGTTGAAGTGCGAAACAGACTTTGTGGCTAAAAACAGTGAGTTCGTAGGTTTGGCTACAACTATCCTGAATGCTGCATTGGAAAACAAACCTGCTACAACAGAGGAATTGTTGGCTGCAACAGTAGAAGGTAGCACAATAGCTCAGTTGATTACTGATCGTATTGGTGTAACCGGCGAGAAAATGGAAGTAGGAACATACAACAAAATAGAAGCTGCATCTGTAGTTTCATACATTCACCCGGGTAACAAACTGGCTACTATCGTTGGGTTCAATCAGGAAGGAATTGATGCTCAGGTTGCAAGAGATGTTGCAATGCAAGTTGCAGCTATGTCTCCTATCTCATTGAGCAAAGATGATATGCCTGCTGAAGTAGTAGAGAAAGAGTTGAATATCGGTCGTGAGAAAGCACGTGAAGAGGGTAAACCTGAAAATATGCTGGACAAAATTGCTCAGGGCAGATTGAACAAATTCTATCAGGATTCTACTTTGTTGGCTCAGGCGTTTATCAAAGATCAGAAAATCACTGTTGAGCAGTATTTGAATTCTCAAAGCAAAGGCTTAACTGCAACCGCATTTGAGCGTTTTACATTGAATCAGGAATAAGAGCTGAGCTCAGACTGACATTATAAAGAGAGAGGCTGTTCCGAAAGGAACGGCCTCTTTTTTTTATCAGCTCATCGAAGTGAATGCGGGTGATGTTGGGAAGTGCAAGGGATAGAAGCGGTTAGCCCACAGCCGGTAATAAAGGCCTGAAAATGAGCTAAAAGCTGAACCGGCGAGGACTAAGAGCGGATAGCCCGACCCGAAGTTTACGTAGGGATGCACCCAAATATTTAAAAAAAAATCAGATGCGTGTAATGCGAGCGCCCAATTTATTGAGTCGCTTATCAATATTTTCGTATCCGCGATCTATTTGATCGATGTTGTGAATAGTGCTGACGCCCTGAGCCGACAAAGCAGCAATGAGCAGCGCTATACCGGCACGAATATCGGGCGATGACATGATGGAAGCACGAAGCGGATAGGCATTGGCATTGCCGATAACGGTAGCCCTGTGCGGATCGCAAAGGATGATTTGCGCACCCATATCGATGAGTTTATCGACAAAAAAGAGGCGACTTTCGAACATTTTCTGATGAATGAGGACGCTGCCTTTGGCTTGTGTGGCAACGACAAGAAGTACGCTCAGAAGGTCGGGGGTAAGACCGGGCCATGTGGCATCGGCGAACACCATGATAGAGCCATCGATAAAAGTATCTATTTCGTAGGAATCCTGCTGGGGTATAAATATGTCGTCGCCCTGAAGTTCGAGTTGAATACCGAGACGGCGGAATGTATCGGGGATGAGTCCGAGATCTTTGTAGGAAACATCTTTGATGCGCAATTCGGAACCGGTCATTGCTGCCATTCCGATAAAGCTACCTATTTCGATCATGTCGGGAAGAACGGTATGCTTGCAACCTTTGAGAGAGGTAACTCCATTGATTGTAAGCAAATTAGAACCAACACCCTGAATGGATGCGCCCATGCTATTCAGCATTTTGCACAATTGCTGCAAGTAAGGCTCGCAGGCTGCATTGTAGATGGTGGTGGTGCCTTCTGCCAAAACGGCTGTCATAACGATGTTTGCGGTACCGGTAACAGATGCCTCATCGAGAAGCATATAGGTTCCTTTGAGCTTTTCGGCTCTGATTTCGTAGAGTTGCTCATCGGGATTGTAATTAAACTGAGCGCCCAATTTTTGAATGCCGACAAAGTGAGTATCCAACCGGCGTCGGCCTATTTTATCGCCACCGGGTTTGGGCAGTATGGCGTATCCGAATCGGGCAACCAAGGGACCGATAATCATAACCGACCCTCTCAGAGAAGAGCTTCTTCGGATAAATTCGTCGGATTTGAGGTAATTGAGATCGACAGCATCAGCCTGAAACGAAAAGGTATTGGGGGATGGTTTACGGACTTTAACGCCCATTTCCCGCAACAGCTGTATCAGATTGTTGATATCGAGAATGTCGGGTATATTGTTGATGATAACCTCTTCGGAAGTTAACAAGGTTGCACAAATGATTTCGAGTGCTTCATTTTTGGCACCCTGTGGTATTATCTCGCCATTGAGGCGATGTCCACCTTCGATGATAAATGATCCCATTTTCGGATGAATTCCTGTTATTACAATTAATTACTTACCCATTCGTTTGCCACCACCGGGTCTGTTGTGTTTTTTGTGCGGATGCGGTTGAAACTCCTTGGGCTCAACGTGCCTGAAGACATCGGGGGTAGCCCGAATGCGACCTTCGGAATATTCCTCGAGATCGAGCAATATTTTTTGGTCTTCCACATTGTCTTTGTTCCATGCCATAAAACTTTTCTTCATATGATTGGCTATCAAGACAATGAGTTGTTCTCTCTCAGGTGAACCTTCGGGATATTCGAAAACTTTTTCTATCATTTTTTCGACAACAAGGCCATAGTGCCGGTATTTTATCCGACTTGTTTTGTAAGGCGAAGTATCGGGTCTGGAATAGAGGTTCTCTTTTTTTACAATTTCGTAGGGATAATCGATATCGAGTTTGAAATCGGCCATAATGGCGAGGTGATCCCACAACTTGTATTTAAAATCCTCGACATTGCGCAGGTGTGGAAACATATTTCCCATCATAACAATAATAGAATTGGCACAACGAGTGCGCTCTGCCCGGTCTGAAATGGTGAGCGCATGATCGACCATATTCTGGACGTTACGGCCATATTCGGGAAGCACCAATTTTTTAAGTCCGGTGAAATAGATGGGTTTTTCTACCTCTGGTTTATTTGATTTGTTCATGTTTTTTGATTGCAATTACAATGCATTTAATTTATAAGGAACCCAACACCTTGTTTTTTGCGACAGTTGCCACAAAGTCTTTCAGGTAAAAGGGCTCGAAATAGGCAATATCTACGAATGAAGAGTCGCGAAAAGATTTTTCGGCCAAAGCCACCATATTCTGCGCAAGAGGATGCACATCTGATTTGAAGCTGGCATGCGGGTGCAAAATAGTTTGTTTGCACTTATCGGCACCATTTCCGAAAAAGCATATTTTATGTTTGTCGAGAAACCCGAGGTATGAGCTCTCGTCGATAATATCGGCAGTGACAGGTCTGAGAGGTTGAAGCGAACGGTCGTAAATGGCGGCATAGACCTCCATACGGCGGGCATCAATCATGGGACACAAGAGGGAATCCTCATCGACAGAATCGTCGAAGAGCAATGTGCAAGCCAAAAGTTCGAGTGTATTGACTGCAATAAGAGGAACATTGAGGGCGTAACACAACCCCTTAGCGGTGGAAACCCCGATACGCAGACCGGTATAAGAACCGGGGCCACAACTGACTGCAACGGCATCGATTTTAAAATTCTGAGCACGCACAAATGACATGGCTTCTTCGACATAGCTGCCTAACAGAGTGGCGTGAGAGGGTCCATCTTCGCTTTGTTTGTTGAACACAATCATGCCGTCTTTTGAGACAGCCACAGAACAAAGAGTGGTGGAAGTTTCTAAATTAAATAGTATTGCCATTAATTGTATTTGTGATAAAAGGAATAAACTGAATCCAATATGTGAGTGTATAGGTTGAATTCTGCCTATTTTTGGTCTGATAAGATGCAAAGTTACATTATTTTACAGATATAATCCGATTTATACGACAGAAAAAACTAAATTTGCAGAATAATTTAAATAAAATCACTCAGCGAATGATACTTTCAATGACAGGTTTCGGCAAAGCCATAGCCGAACTTCCCACAAAAAAAATTACCATCGAAATAAAGTCTCTCAATAGCAAACAACTCGACCTGTCGGCCCGTATTCCGGGTGCATACCGCGAAAAAGAGATGGAACTCAGAAACGAAATTGCACAGAAGCTGGAACGTGGCAAAGTGGAATTTTCGGTTTATATGGAAAATCAGGGAAAAGAGAGCTCCTCACAAATAAACAAGACCATTGTTGAGAATTACATCAGACAAATAACACAAATATCGGAAAGCACAGGTATCGCATTGCCTGCTGATTGGTTTTCGGTGGTGCTTCGATTACCCGAAGCATTAAAAACAGAGATTCAGGAATTTGATGAAGCAGAATGGGGCATTGTGCATCAGTCGGTGCAGGAAGCTATCAATCAGCTAATCGAATTCCGGAAACAGGAAGGCGAAGGTTTGCGGAAACTATTTGTTCAGAAAATAGAAGCAATTGCAGAATTGCTCAAAGAGATAGAACTGTACGAAAGCGAAAGAATTGAAAGAGTAAAAATTCGCTTAACAGAAGCTTTGCAAAAACTCGAAAACAAGGATTACGACAGAAACCGATTTGAACAAGAGCTCATTTTTTATATCGAGAAACTGGATGTAAACGAAGAGAAGCATCGTTTGAACCATCACCTGAATTATTTTATTGAAACCATCAATAGCGGCAAAGGACAAGGTAAAAAACTTGGTTTTATCTGTCAGGAAATCGGACGTGAAATCAACACACTAGGTTCGAAATCGAACCATGCAGAGATGCAAAAGGTGGTAGTGCGTATGAAAGATGAACTGGAACAAATCAAAGAACAGGTATTGAACGTATTGTAACAATAAGGACTGAGATAATGCAAACCAAAATAGTCATTTTTTCCGCTCCTTCGGGATCAGGAAAATCAACCATAATCAACTATTTACTGAATCAAAACCTCAACATCTCATTTTCTATTTCGGCCACTTCGCGCATGCCAAGAGGAACAGAAAAAGATGGGATAGAATACTATTTTCTAACACCGGATGAATTTCGGGCCAAAATAACGAATAACGAATTTCTGGAATTCGAAGAGGTTTATACCGATCGGTTCTACGGAACACTGAAAGCTGAGGTAGAGCGCATTCTGAACAACGGTATGCACGTGGTTTTTGACGTGGATGTGGTGGGTGGATTAAACATTAAAAAGCACTATGGCAACAGAGCTCTTACTGTCTTTATACAGCCACCAAGCATCGACGAATTGAGAAACAGACTGGAAAAACGTGGAACCGACACCCAAGAGGTTATCGAATCTCGCCTCGCAAAAGCTGAATTTGAGTTGAGTTATGCTACACAGTTTGATGCCATCATTGTCAATGATGATTTTGATCGGGCTAAACGCGATACAATTGCCGTTTTGAAACATTTTTTTGAAGAAGGATAACCAAAATGGCAAACAAAGTAACCATCTATGATCTGGCCAAAGCGCTGAATACCACAGCATCAACCGTGTCTCGTGCTTTGCAAAACCATCCGCGCATCAGCAAAAAGATGAAAGCACAGGTGATGGAACTAGCCGAAAAGCTACATTTCGAACCCGATCCGGTAGCGCTGCACCTGCGAACAGGCAAAAGCTCTGTAATTGCAGTAATTGTACCGCGTATCAGCCGAAACTTTTTTGCAGCAGCCATTGCCGGTATAGAACAGGTGGCCTACAACAATGGTTACAGCGTAATTTTCTCTCAGTCCAACGAAAGTTATGAGACAGAAAAATCAATTATTAAAACGTTATTGACAAAAAAAGTAGATGCCATAGCGGTTTCTCTATCTGCCGAAACAACCGATTATTCGCATTTTATGCCATTTATAAACAAAGGAACTCCGATTGTTTTTTTCGATCGTGTTCCGGATGGATTGAATGTATCAAAAGTCGAGGTAGATAATTACAAAGCTGCTTTTCAGGCTGTTGAACACCTGATTACTCAGGGATGTCAACGAATATATCATTTGGCAGGCCCTTTGTCTCTGAGTGTTTACCGCAACAGGTTGAATGGGTATCTCGATGCATTGAAAGAGCACAATATCGTTCCGGAAGAGAATTGGGTTTACCACAACGGCATTACCCTCGAAACTGGTACAGAGGCTGCAAATAATATCATTTCGTCGGGAATTTTACCCGATGCGATACTTGCAGCAGGCGATTTTTCGGCCATGGGCGTATTACTTGCATTCAAAAAAGCAGGTATCCGGATTCCTCAACAAGTGGCTTTGATTGGTTTTGCCAACGAATTGTTCGATGTATTTGTGGATCCCGAACTGACATCTGTCAACCTGTTCAGCCACGAAATGGGCGAAACTTCGGCTAATCTATTGATCGAACAACTGAATCAGTCTCCCGAAGAAAGGATTATTCAGCATATTCAATTTCCACCGGAAGTGATTGTTCGCGCATCATCATTAAAATCAAACAATTAGATATACAAAATTTTCAACAGAAACAAAGTATGAGCGACAAAAAAGGTTTCGATTGCGAAAAAGTACTTCCCTACGAACAAGAGGGCGGGAAGAAAGAGCAGATCATCCGTATGTTTGACACCATATCTGCCAACTACGACCCGATGAATCGATTTATGACCTTTGGGATGGATATTATATGGCGCAAAAGAGCTTTGCTTGCGCTGAAAAAATACAAACCACAGTTGATGCTTGATGTGGCCACCGGAACAGGCGACTTTGCTATCGGCGCTTATCAGCTACTCAAACCACAGAAGATAACCGGAATTGATATTTCGGAAGGTATGCTCGATGTGGGACGAAAAAAGATAGAACAATATTCGCTGCAAAAACAGATTGAACTGCAAACGGGCGATAGCATGAACCTGAATTTTGAAGATCAAACGTTCGATGCAGTGACCGTTGCCTTCGGGGTAAGAAACTACGAAGATTTGCAAAAAGGGATTTCAGAAATGTGCAGAGTTCTCAAAACAGGCGGACACTTAGTCATTCTCGAGATGTCTGAGCCACAGCGCTTCCCGACAAAACAGCTTTATCATCTTTACTCAAAATTTGTCATTCCGGCATTTGCCCGACTCTTCTCGAAAGATAATAAGGCCTACTCCTACCTGCCCAAATCCATAGAAGCATTTCCGCAGGGGGAAGAGATGAAGGCACTGCTTCTTTCGTGCGGATTTTCGGAAGTTATGCACAAAGTCTATTGCCCGGGGGTGTGCGCATTTTACTTAGCCACTAAATAATTTTAATTTCAAAAATAGAAATCACATGTCACAATTTGAACAAGTAACCGTAGTAAAAAAAGCCAATATCTATTTTGGCGGACAAGTAACCAGTCGCACTGTACTCTTTGCCGACGGAACAAAAAAAACTTTGGGTATCATGATGCCCGGCGAATATGAATTCGGAACTGACACCAACGAATTGATGGAAGTACTTGGTGGTGAAATGGATGTTAAGCTACCGGGAAAAAGCGAATGGATTACGGTAAAGGAGGGTGATGAATTTACCGTTCCTGCTAACGAAAAATTCCAGTTGGTTGTAAAAGAGGCTACTGACTATTGCTGCTCTTACTTCTGATAAAAAAAAAAACTATGGGGATTTGCAAAAACTGCTTGTCCCCATTTTTTTTGAACAATCTACTTATTTCTCACTCTCCCGGATAGATTTCAATGTCTGCTCCCCGGCAGAATGGTAGTCAAATCCGGCTTTCGAGACCCCAACCCGTTGCGAACCGTATATGCCACTATGTCCGCTGAAATAATAAGCAACAAAACAGGCAATAGCGTAATATACAGCATATTCTCCCCCAAACAACTCC
>CAZHNZ010000146.1:0-9332 GCA_964534355.1 uncultured Parabacteroides sp. | reverse complement strand
CCGTCGTACGAGATTGTGATGGATGAGCTGCGCGACTACCGGTTTTATGCCGAAGATATGGTGCATCCGTCGGTGCAGGCAGTGGATTATATCTGGGAACGTTTTTGCGAATCGCAACTGTCGGGTGCAGCGCAGCAAAACCTGTGGGAGTGGGAGAAGTTGAAAAGAGCACTTCGACACAGACCATTTAATCCGAAATCGAAGGAATATCTGATGTTTTTGAAACAAAATCTGAGTAAACTGGAACAATTAAACGAAAAATCGGTTTACTTTGCACTGTCAACAGAAATTGAGCGGGTACGCGAGCAAATCCTATCTTTTGAACAGTAATTATGACCTATTCCCTGAACGAAATTTCACGCATTATACATGCGACCCCCACAGATAGAGAGAATCTGTCGGTCAGCCTTTTGCTGACGGATAGTCGTTCGCTCTCTTTCCCCGAAGAGACTTTGTTTTTTGCGCTTCGCACCAAACAGAACGATGGACACAAATATGTGGAGGAGTTGTATAAAAAAGGTGTGCGCTGCTTTGTGATTAGCCGCCGTTTACCCGTTTTCGACAGTTTGGAAAAAGCTCAGTTTCTGGAAGTGCGCGATACGTTACAGGCTCTGCATCAGCTGACTGCATACCACCGAACCCGTTTTCAGGTGCCGGTGATAGGCATAACGGGCAGCAACGGGAAAACAACCGTCAAGGAGTGGTTGTATCAACTGTTGGGCAGCGATATGCGTATTGTGCGTTCGCCGCGCAGCTTCAACTCACAGGTGGGGGTGCCGCTTTCGGTGTGGCAAATGAATGAGCAGAGCGAACTGGCCATTTTCGAGGCGGGTATATCACAACCCGACGAAATGGTGAAGCTGGAAAAGATTATTCTACCTCAGATTGGCATTTTTACCAATATTGGCTATGCGCATCAGGAGGGTTTTTTGGCTATGGAGCAGAAGTGTACCGAAAAGTTGAAGCTCTTTTTGCGCAGCGAAACGCTGATTTATAATTTTGATGACACCCTGATCCGGAATTCTATTTCGATAGCCATAACCGGAGCCAATTTGCTGGCGTGGTCGTTTAAAAACCCCAATGCGTCGCTCTACATTACCGGGGTGACTAAAAAAGAAGAAAGTACCGAAATATCTTATATTTTTAAGCAAACGATAAAGGGACAAATTGAGATTCCGTTTGTGGAATATGCCAATGTAGAGAATGCTATACATTGCCTGGCAACGCTATTGCAACTGGGCATTCATACAGATAACATTGCTCAGAAAATGAAGCAATTGCACCCCGTAGCTATGCGTCTGGAGGTGAAAGAGGGCATAAACGATTGTCTGATAATAGATGATACATACAACCTTGATTTGAATTCGCTGGAGCTGGCTCTCGATTTTCAGATGCGACGCGCCAAAGGATCGGAACTGACACCTACCTTAATCTTGTCGGATTTGCAACAGACCGGCAAATTACCTGTAACGCTCTACCGCGAAGTGGCCAATTTGCTGAAACGAAAAGGGATAAAAAGGCTTATTGGCATTGGAGCAAACATCAGCCAATATGCATCACTATTTACAGTGAAGAAGGAGTTTTTCGGTTCAACGCAGGAGTTTCTGCAATCGGGCATTATTCACCACTTCTACCGCGAGTTGATTTTGGTGAAAGGTGCGCGCGAGTTTCATTTCGAACATGTTTCAGACAAATTGCAACTCAAAGTGCACGAAACAATTCTGGAAGTTAATCTGGATGCGATTGTGCACAATCTCAATTTTTACCGCAATAAATTGAAGCCTTCTACCAAAATGATTTGTATGGTAAAGGCTTTCGGATATGGAGCCGGATCTTACGAACTGGCCAAAACTCTGCAAGAACACCATTGCGACTACCTGGCCGTGGCGGTGGCAGACGAGGGCGCCGAATTGCGCAAAGCGGGCATATACATGCCGGTGATGGTGATGAATCCCGAATTCGGAAGCTTTGAGGTATTGTTTGACAATGAGCTGGAGCCCGAGGTTTACAGCTTTAAGCTGCTCAAAGCACTTATACAATCGGCAGAAAATCAGGGAATCAGCCATTTCCCTATTCATATAAAAATTGATTCGGGAATGCATAGGTTGGGTTTTATGCCCGAAGACATTGAGAGTCTTTGTCACTTACTGAACGACCAAAGTGCATTGCGGGTAAAATCGATTTTTTCACATTTCTCGGGCAGCGACAGTCCAAAGTTTGATGATTTTACGAAGAAACAGATAGCGTGCTTTACGACCTGTGCTGATCAGATAGAACAGGCTTTGGGATACAAACCTATGCGGCATATACTCAACTCGGCCGGCATAGAACGTTTCTCGTCGGCTCAAATGGATATGGTGCGTCTGGGTATCGGTCTCTACGGAGTAAGTGCGACCAACGAAAAAGGGTTGCGAAACGTAAGTACACTGAAAACAACAATATTGCAAATCAAGAAGATACCTGCCGGCGAGACAGTAGGATACAGCCGCAAATGGGAACTGAAACGCGAGTCGAAGGTGGGAACAATTCCCATCGGGTATGCCGACGGCCTCAACCGACACCTGGGTAATGGTGTGGGTAGTGTAGTGGTCAACGGTAAAAAAGCCCCGATCATTGGAAATATTTGCATGGACCTGACCATGATAGATCTGACAGATATTGAAACCCACGAGGGTGATACAGTGATTATATTTGGGGAGGAGCAACCGGTAAACGAACTGGCTGATAAACTGGAAACTATTCCTTACGAAATAATCACCTCTGTATCGTCGCGTGTAAAACGGATTTATTACCGGGAGTAGAATACTATGATAGAAAATAAGATAAAATCAATTCTTTGTTATGTCCCGAAAAAATATGCACTCCGAATTTCGTTGGGTGTGATGGTGGCTCTGGTGCTTTTTCACCTGCTAATACAGTTCCGGGCAATACCTTTTATTTTTTTCTGGGAAGGTGCAGCTGAGATGTCCAATCAGATGATTACATACGAAACTTCACTCATAGTGGCCGATATTGTTTTGGCACTTGCGTTGAGCTCACAATGTGGTTATCTGCGCTTTTTACGTTTCGAAACTCCCGTCTGGCTCATTCGCAATTTGATGAATGTGAGCTGCATGCTCTTTGCATTCAATGCTATGACCGATTACTACACAGCAGACAGTCTGCGTGATGTTCTTTTTGCCTCTATTTCGCTCTGCATGGCTTTTCTGACCGGTTCCGTTATTTTCCAGACTAATACTTCAACCACTTCCACAACTCTTTGAAATTCACCTTTTTGCCATACATTAAAATTCCTGTCCGGTAAATCTTTGCCGCCATCCATGTGGTACCCAGAAAGGTGAGTGTGAGCAGCGACAGCGATAATATTTTCTGCCAGAGAGGAACATCGAACGGCAATCGAACCATCATCACAATAGGAGATGTAAACGGTATAATAGAGCACCAGAAAGCCAATGGACCATCAGGATTCTGCGCACTATATATGCCCGCATACATGGCAAATACAATGGGAATAGTGACAGGAAGCATAAACTGTTGCGTGTCGGTTTCGTTATCGACAGCCGATCCAATAGCTGCAAACAACGATGCATACAACAGATATCCGCCAATAAAGTAGAGAATAAAATAGAGGATAATCTCCTGAAAATTAAAGCTGTTTACTACCTGCATAATTTCCATGGCTTTACTATCGGGCAGCTGTTGCATGCCCTGCATTGCCGAGGCTTCGGGCAGATGATTGAGCCCGAAAATAAGCCCGACCACTGTAAAAAGGCCAACCGAGAAGACGACCCATAACAAAAACTGAGTAAGTCCGACCAGAGCAATTCCGATGATTTTACCCATCATCAACTCTACCGGTTTGACAGACGACACCAAAACCTCAACAATGCGTGAGGTTTTCTCTTCCATCACGCCCCGCATCACCATGGCACCATACATAAAAATAAACATGTAGATCAGAAACGTGGAAAAGATGCCAATCACGGTAGCCAGTTCAGCCGAGCCGGTCTTTTCCTCACCGCTTTTATCCCACTTTACGGTTTTAATATCGAGATCTATTTTCGATTCATCTATAATCTCTTTCAGCCTTGGAATGTGATAGGACGCCAGTTTTTCGTTGCGCAGATGTTCTTCTAACTGTCCGGATATATAATCCTTTAATTCGGGTGTCACCTGTTTATCGGCATAAATGGCTATGGCAGATGGTTTTTTCAACAAATCATCTTCGATAATCAAATAGGCATACAGCTCTCCATCTTCCTGATTTTTAAACTTTTCGAGAGTAATGCCTGTCTGCACAAACCGATAACTCTCTGTATCCTTAAAAACATTCCCGTATTTGCCGGTAGAGTCACTTACGGCTATTGTTTTGGCGTTATCATCTTTGATTGTGGACAACCAAAGCGGAATTGCCACCAACAATATAAGCAGAAATGGGGTGAGAAATGTAAAGATAAGAAACGATTTCTTGTGGACACGTCTCATATACTCTTTGCGGACAATTAAACCAATCTTACTCATTCATCTTCAGATTATCGGGGTTAACAACTCGAATAAATACATCTTCCATGCCCGGAAGTTCCTCTTCAAAAGCCACCAAATCGCAGCGATCGGCCAATATTCGGATCAAATTTCCGGCTTTGACTCCCCCGGCAGCCTGCAACCGTAGCTCCGTGGCACCGGCTTTTACTTTGGTCTCCAATATAGTATACATATCATCGGCTTGTGGTTGAAAAAGCCCATCCAATATTCTCACCCGATAAGTAGATGTTCTGAAACGGTTACGGACTTCATCTACCTTGCCCTGCAAAACCACCTCCGAGCGGTGTATCAACGTAATCTCGTCGCACAACTCTTCCACAGAGTTCATGTTGTGCGTAGATAGTAAAATGGTTGCGCCGTTTCGTTTCAATTCCAGAATCTCATTTTTCAGCATCACGGCATTCACGGGGTCAAAACCACTGAATGGCTCGTCGAAAATCAGCAACTTAGGTTCGTGTATTACCGTGGTGATAAACTGCACTTTTTGCTGCATGCCCTTTGATAGCTCTTCCACTTTTTTGTTCCACCAACCTGTAATTTCCAGTTTCTCGAACCAAAGTTCTATTCTTCGTTTGGCCTCTTTGGATGACAAACCTTTGAGTTGCGCCAGATAAATTGCCTGTTCGCCCACCTTCATTTTTTTGTACAATCCGCGCTCTTCGGGCAAATAGCCAATGAGCGAAACATCTGAGGGCTGTATCGGTTTTCCGTTGAGCAGAACTGTTCCGCTGTCGGGTGCAATTATCTGATTGACAATCCGTATAAGGGTTGTTTTTCCTGCGCCATTGGGACCTAAAAGGCCATATACAGAACCTTCGGATACAGCCAAAGAGACACCGTTCAGCGCCAGGTGCCCCGCGTATTGCTTCACTACATTGTTGGTTTCGAGTATATACATAAATATCAGCTCTTTTTATACAAAAGTAGTATTATAAATGAGATATCCAATATATTTATTTCAATAGAAGGTACAGATTGAGACTCGATATTTCAGTTATTTTGAATAATAAAGTTCCTGAATTTCTTCATCAAACAACGTCAGCTTTTCAATCCCGTTTTCTGTGACCAGAAACGTATTTTCGATGCCGACAGCCCCTGTCCCGGGTATCACAAATTTGGGTTCGAGAGCAAATGTATGACCCACTTGCAGTACTTCGCGTGAACGGGGCGCCAATACCGGCGATTCGTTGATTTCGATGCCTACGCCATGGCCCACAAATCCCGCCTGTTGACGATATCCCATGAAATACTCGGTCAGATTGTGTTTTTCGGCTTTTGCCAAAGCTATATTGTAGAGTTCGCAGGCGGCAAATCCGGGTTTGGCTACCGCTTCAATGTCACTTTGAATTTCGAGTGCAACCTGATGAGCGTCGTATGCCATTGGCGAAAGTTTCCCCACCGAATAAACGCGTGTCATATCGGTAATATATCCGGTAAATGTGCCTCCCATATCTACCATTACTGACATGCCGGGTGTCATAACACTGCCGTTGCATCCAATGGGCAATGAGTTGTGAGCGCCGCTACCGCCCATGGCAAAATCGTAGGGTGAAGGCGCCTGTGCATTGTCACCGGCAAGCACACTTCCCATAAAAATTTCCATCGACTGACCGAAAATACGAAAATGCCCCAAAGACCCATTTTTGCGGAAGAGGCGTTCTATTTCAATCGATAAATCAAGATCGCTCATTCCCGGTCGGTATAAACCGGCTATTTGTTTGTAACAATTTGAGTGTATGGCGGCAGACTCTCTGAACAATGATATTTCGAAATCAGATTTAACGGTGCGTACCAGTCGCAAAGCGGATGTTGCATTAAGCGTTTTTTCGGGTGAGAAAACGGCTTGCAGGCGTACCACATCGTTGTAGGTCAGCTCATCTGTTTCGAGCATCAGCGTTTTGGGTAGTGGATTTCCTGATTTTGCTATTATTTCGGCTATTTGCTCCGGTTTGCGGATGTAGGTTACATTTTCACCGGCTAGTCCGACCGGACGCTTAACGAAGAATGTGGGTGCGCCCTCTGCCGGTAAATAAAAATATCCACTGAATACGCGATTGGCCACATAAAACAGGTTTACATTGCCGGTAATAAGACAGGCATCGGCACCTGCTTTTTTCATCTCTGCCTGAATAGCTTGCCAGCGGCGGCTTAGTTCAGGAAACATCTCTTGTTTGTACATATTTTTTTTAGTTACGGGTTACGAGTTACGGGTTACAAGTAAACGAGTAGACAGGTACACCAGTAAACGGGTTACTAGTTACGGGTTGCTCGTTACAGTATTTATTCATGATGATATGGCTCGTTATTCAAAATAGTCATAGCTCTGTATATTTGTTCCAGGAAAATCATGCGAATCATTTGGTGCGAAAAAGTCATTTTCGAAACAGAAAGTTTCTCTTTGGCAGTTTCGTACACTTTTTCCGAAAAGCCATAGGGGCCACCAATGACAAAAACAAGTCTCTTGGCCACAGTATGCATCTTTTTTTCGAGATATTCTGCAAATTTGACCGACGAAAACTCCTTGCCGTGCTCATCGAGTAATACCAGATAATCTCCTGCTTGCAGGCTTTTGAGTATCAGCTCACCCTCTTTTTCTTTTTGTTGCTCTACCGATAGATTTTTTGTGTTTTTGAGTTCCGGAATAATTTCTAATTCGAAGGGCAGGTAAAATTTCATCCGACCTTTGTACTCCTCAATGGCATCTACAAAATAGCGTTCGGTGGTTTTTCCTACGGCAATCAAAACAATCTTCATAAACAGTGCGTTGTATTGTAAACATAAATAGCTGTAAATCAATTCCCAATTGTGGCATGAAGAATACGAAAAACGCATTCGAAAAACCACTTTGAATGGTATTTGACTGAATGAACGGCGAAATTACGGTTTTTTTGATTAATTTTGTATCCGAAATAGCTCAAATATTATGAAACGACAATTGTTTTTGATTATCGCAGGGGTTTTCTTTTCGTTGAATATGCTTTTTGCGCAAAATGTTTCCGATGTTGAGGCCACCTTCCGAAAAGGAAATGCTTCCATACTATTGCCTCAGTTGAGCGATGAGGTGGATTGGATTTTTGCGCCCGACCATAATACATTATCAAAATCGACCTTTGTAACCACGCTTAATCAATTCTTTAAAAACAATCCGCCAAAAGGATTTGACATTGTACACAATGGTCAAAGGGGGGATTCAAAGTTTCTGATTGGCAAATACATTTCGAGCAAAGAGACCTATCGTATTCATTTATTATACAAGAAAAATAGTAACACATACCTTATTACGCAGGTAAGAATTGAAACAACCAATGACTGATTTAATTGACGAATTACTCAAAATTGCCTTTGCCGAAGATATCGGTGATGGCGATCACACCACGCTCTGTTGCATTCCCGAGACGGCAATGGGCAAATCTAAGCTGATAATCAAGGAAGAGGGCGTAATTGCCGGAGTAGAAATGGCTCTCAAAATATTTAACCATTTCGACCCTTCGCTCAAAGTGGAGGTCTTTATTCAGGACGGAACCCCGGTGAAACCCGGCGATGTGGCCTTCGTGGTAGAAGGTAAGGTGCAGTCTCTGCTTCAAACTGAGCGACTGATGCTCAATGTGATGCAGCGCATGAGTGGTATTGCCACAGTAACAAGCCGCTACGTAAAAGAGCTCGAAGGACTTCATACCCGCGTGCTCGATACCCGCAAAACGACCCCCGGTCTTCGTATGATTGAGAAGGCTGCTGTAAAAATTGGTGGTGGAGTAAATCACCGGATTGGACTTTTCGATATGATTTTGCTCAAAGATAATCATGTAGACTTTGCCGGAGGTATCGAAAATGCCATTACCCGTGCACACAACTATCTGAAAGAGAAAGAAAAATCGCTGAAAATTGAGATTGAGGTTCGTTCGATGGAGGAGTTGGAAACTGTATTGCGTGTAGGCGGCGTGGATCGCATTATGCTTGATAACTTTACGCCCGAGCTTACCCGTGCAGCGGTAGAGCGCATTGCCGGAAAGTACGAAACTGAATCATCGGGAGGAATTACCTTCTCTACCCTTCGTCAGTATGCCGAATGCGGCGTAGATTATATATCGGTAGGAGCCCTTACCCATTCTGTAATGGGACTAGATATGAGCTTCAAGGCCTGCTGATAATTATAAACTTATTAGAAAAGGCAACGGATGCAGTCGAAACCGGCTACTCCGTTGCCTTTTTTTTTATTTCACATTTTCTACTGTGTATCCCTGTTTGCGCAGCAGGTTGATTAGTCCGTTTTCTCCCGGCAAATGTGCCACACCGACTTCAATAAATGAGGATTTAGCCTGAATCAGTCCCGGAAGCTTTTTCATCCAGAGGCTATTCCGTTTATCTATAAGCAACTCCAAATATTTGTTTATCAAAGTTTCATTGTTATTACCGATGAAATCAGAACTTTTATTCACTGTCTTCGAACTAAGATCCGCTATATCCTGATTTAGATACAGGTTCAGAAGCCGATTTTTTTCGACTTTATTCAGAGAGTCATTCTTTGCATAATTGCGGATGCTGTTCATAAGCATTTCTGCTTCCTGTTTATAGCTGATTGTGGCTACTTTGTTTTGGGTAAAGAATTGCGCATTCATAGCTGATCGCTCATCCTGACTTTCAAGTTCCGCTATCGGCATGTTGTTTTGTCTCGCTATTCTTTGTAAATGGACGTCAAGGACTGTGATTGTTGTATCGATTTCCGGCATTGCTTTTTTTTCTGCCTGAATGGACTCTCTTCTCTTTGTCTGTAAATAAAAAGACATCAATAA
>CAZHNZ010000145.1:0-9349 GCA_964534355.1 uncultured Parabacteroides sp. | reverse complement strand
CAGAGTAGTCAACACGTTTACCTAATAAATTTTGACGGAAACGACCTTGCTTACCTTTCAAGCTATCCGACAAAGATTTAAGCGGACGATTAGCATCTGTCTTAACCGCACTTGATTTACGTGAATTATCCAATAAAGAATCAACAGCTTCCTGCAACATACGTTTTTCGTTACGTAATATTACTTCAGGGGCTTTGATCTCAATCAAACGTTTCAAGCGATTATTTCTGATAATCACACGACGATACAAGTCATTCAAATCGGATGTTGCAAAACGGCCACCATCCAATGGCACCAAAGGTCTTAACTCAGGTGGAATAACAGGAACAACACGTAACACCATCCACTCAGGACGGTTTCTGCCTTTCGAAGCTCTGAACGATTCAACAACCTGTAATCTTTTCAAAGCCTCAGCCTTACGTTGCTGAGATCCATCTGTATTTGCTCTGTGTCTCAGATCAAACGATAAAGTGTCCAAATCCAGACGCGTCAACATATCATAAATAGCATCTGCACCCATTTTAGCAATAAACTTATTGGGATCAGAATCATCTAAAAGTTGATTTTCGCGTGGCAAAGAATCCAGAATATCAAGATATTCTTCTTCTGACAATAGTTGTTGAAACTCAATACCTGATTCTGCTTTTATACCAGCCTGAATTACAACATATCTTTCATAATAAACAATAGTGTCCAGTTTCTTTGTTGGAATCCCCAACAAATAACCAATTTTATTAGGCAACGATCTGAAATACCAGATATGAGCAACGGGAACTACTAACTGAATATGTCCCATTCTTTCACGACGAACCTTTTTTTCAGTAACCTCTACGCCACAACGGTCACAAACAATTCCTTTGTAACGAATACGTTTGTATTTTCCACAGTGACATTCATAATCTTTAACCGGACCAAATATGCGCTCACAAAACAAACCATCTCTTTCAGGTTTGTATGTACGATAATTGATTGTTTCCGGTTTCAATACCTCACCGCTTGAGCCTTCCAGAATCTCTTCGGGTGAAGCCAATCCGATAGAAATTTTGCTGAAATTACTCTTTATTCGATTCTCTTTTCTAAATGCCATATTTTTATATGTAAAGAGTTGATTATATCAATATATAGCTGGTCTTTGAACATAAGTATCAAAAACCAGCTGAAATAAAAAAGTTAGTCTAATGTAATGCTAAGTCCTAAACCTCTCAATTCATGCAATAATACATTGAGAGATTCCGGTATACCCGGAGTTGGAAGTGGATCTCCTTTTACAATGGCCTCATACGCTTTTGATCGACCTACAACATCATCAGATTTAATGGTAAGTATTTCCTGCAATATATGTGCCGCACCGAATGCTTCAAGTGCCCAAACCTCCATTTCTCCGAAACGTTGTCCACCAAACTGAGCCTTACCACCTAATGGTTGCTGTGTAATAAGCGAATATGGACCAATAGAACGGGCATGCATTTTATCTTCAACCATGTGACCCAATTTAAGCATATAAATTACACCCACAGTAGCGGTTTGGTCAAAACGCTCACCACTACCACCATCATACAAGTATGTTTTACCATAACGAGGAATACCAGCTTTGTCTGTCCATTCATTTAATTGCTCAATCTTAGCACCATCAAAAATAGGTGTAGCAAAAGTTTCACCCAATTTTACACCAGCCCATCCAAGAACTGTTTCGAAAATCTGACCAAGGTTCATACGAGAAGGTACACCAAGAGGATTCAAAACAATATCCACGGTAGTACCATCTTCCAGGAATGGCATATCCTCTTCACGTACAATTTTAGAAACAATACCTTTATTTCCGTGACGACCCGCCATCTTATCACCTACACAAATTTTACGTTTTTTAGCCACATAAACCTTTGCTAACTGTATAATTCCTGAGGGCAACTCATCACCAATGGTAATATCAAACTTCTTACGTTTCAACTCAGCATCAATCTCCTTGTATTTGCGAAGATAATTCATAATTACAGTCTTAATCTGCTCATTACGTTGAGCATCAGAAGTCCATTTTCCAACCTGTATGCTGAAATAATCAAGATCAAAAAGATTTTTTTGAGTGAATTTTGCACCTTTTGCTATAATTTCAGCACCCAAATAATCCTTTACACCTGTTGACACTTTATTTTCAGTCAGAGCAAGTAATTTATCAACCAAAACATCCTTCAATGCATTCAGTTTTTCTTCATACTCCTCGTCCAATTTTGGCAACAACGCTTTATCACTAAGTCTGGATTTGCGCTTCTTTACCGCACGAGAGAACAAATTGGTCCCAATAATAACACCAGTTAAAGACGGAGTTGCCTTAAGAGATGCATCTTTTACATCACCTGCCTTATCGCCAAAAATTGCTCTTAACAATTTTTCTTCCGGTGATGGGTCAGACTCTCCTTTTGGTGTTATTTTTCCTATAAGAATATCGCCTGGTTTAATATGCGCTCCAACACGAACAATACCGCGCTCATCAAGATCTTTAGTAGCTTCTTCACTTACATTAGGAATATCAGAGGTTAACTCTTCCATTCCTCTTTTAGTTTCGCGAACTTCTAAAGAGTACTCATCAACGTGTACAGATGTAAATACATCTTCACGTACTATTCGTTCATTAATTACAATTGCATCCTCAAAATTGTAACCTTTCCAGGGCATAAATGCAACTTTCAAATTCTTACCAAGAGCTAACTCACCATTTTGAGTAGAATATCCTTCAGTTAAAATTTCACCGGCAGTAACACGTTGTCCTGTTTTACAAATAGGGCGTAAGTCAATCGTTGTACTTTGGTTAGTTTTTCTAAACTTAGGGATTCTATATTCACGAACAGAATTTTCAAAACTCAAAAAAGCTTCTTCTTCTGATCTATCATAACAAATACGTATACAAGTAGCATCCACAAACTCAATTACACCTGACCGTTCTGCGGTAATTTGCGTTCTCGAATCACGAATCAATTGACCTTCAAGACCAGTACCAACAACAGGCGCTTCAGCTCTTAATAAAGGAACAGCCTGACGCATCATGTTTGATCCCATTAATGCACGGTTGGCATCATCATGTTCAAGGAAAGGAATCAAAGAAGCTGCAATAGACGCAATCTGAGTAGGAGAAACATCCATAAGATGAACCTCTTCAGGAGCCACAACCGGGAAATCCCCCTCTTGTCTTGCCTTAACACGTGAACGAATAAACTTTCCGTCTTCGTTCAAAGGTGCATTTCCCTGCGCTATAATCTTACCTTCTTCTTCCTCTGCGGTTAAATAAATAACACCATTATCATCTAAATCAACTTTACCAACTTCTACGGTTCGATACGGTGTTTCTATAAATCCAAGTTCATTAATCTTTGCATAAACACACAAAGAAGAGATCAAACCGATATTCGGACCTTCTGGCGTCTCAATCGGACATAAACGTCCATAATGAGTAAAGTGAACATCTCGAACCTCAAAACCTGCGCGTTCTCTGGATAAACCACCGGGACCAAGAGCGGACATACGACGTTTGTGAGTCATTTCAGCTAAAGGATTGGTTTGATCCATAAACTGAGAAAGAGCATTTGTACCAAAGAACGAATTAATAACAGACGAAATAGTTTTCGCGTTTATCAAATCAATTGGTGTAAAAACTTCATTGTCGCGTACATTCATTCTTTCACGAATAGTACGGGCCATACGAGCAAGACCCACGCCAAATTGATTATACAATTGTTCACCAACCGTTCTTACACGTCTATTACTTAAGTGGTCAATATCATCGACATCTGTTTTTGAATTAATCAACTCAATCAAATATCGAATGATATGAATAATATCCTCACGTGTTAATACTTTTGTATCAACACCAATTTCAAGATTCAATTTCTTATTAATCCGATAACGACCAACTTCTCCTAAGTCATAACGTTTTTCAGAAAAGAACAAGCTGGTAATAACCTCTCTTGCACTGGCATCATCAGCTGGTTCTGCATTACGCAACTGACGATAAATATATAATACAGCCTCTTTTTCTGAATTACTTGGGTCTTTTTGTAAAGTGTTGTATATAATTGCATAATCAGAAAGATTCATATCCTCCTTATGCAATAGAATATTTTGAACACCAGACTCCAAAATTTCTTCTACATGAGACTCTTCAATTACAGTTTCACGGTCAATAATAACCTCATTTCGTTCAATCGATACAACTTCACCGGTATCTTCATCCACGAAATCCTCAACCCAGGTCTTCAAAACTCTTGCCGCCAATTTACGACCAATAGCTTTACTCAGATTTGTTTTATTTGCTTTAATCTCTTCTGCTAAACCAAAAATTTCAAGAATATCTTTATCATTCTCAAAACCAATAGCCCTCAACAAAGTCGTAACTGGTAACTTCTTCTTTCGATCAATATAAGCATACATAACATTGTTTATGTCAGTAGCAAACTCAATCCAGGATCCCTTAAATGGTATAATTCGGGCAGAGTAAAGCTTGGTTCCATTAGCATGCACACTTTGACCAAAAAACACACCAGGTGAACGGTGCAACTGAGAAACAATTACCCGCTCTGCTCCATTGATTACAAAAGTACCCTTCTCTGTCATGTATGGAATCGGTCCCAAATACACATCCTGTATCACCGTGTCAAAATCTTCGTGATCAGGATCTGTACAATACAACTTCAGTTTAGCCTTGAGAGGCACACTGTAAGTCAGACCTCTTTCAATACATTCGTCAATAGTATAACGAGGAGGATCGATAAAGTAATCCAGGAATTCAAGAACAAAATTATTACGTGTATCTGCAATAGGGAAATTTTCTGCAAATACTCGGTATAAACCCTCATTTTTGTGTTTATCTAAGGGAGTATCCAACTGAAGAAAGTCTTTAAATGACTTCAATTGTACTTCTAAGAAATCCGGATATGCCATAGGATTCTTAATGGAAGCAAAATTTACCCTTTGTTTGATATTGTTTGAAGACATTGCAAGTAGATTAATTGAACCTAATAAAAATTATAAGCGCAAAAAGGTTAAGAATCCTCTCCATGGAGGACTCTTAACCATCATTCCTTTTACAAGGATAAATTACTTAAGTTCAACTTCAGCTCCGCCTTCTTCGAGTTGTTTCTTCAATGCATCTGCTTCATCTTTAGAAACACCTTCTTTTATTTTACCAGGAGCAGAGTCAACTAAATCTTTTGCTTCTTTCAAGCCAAGACCAGTCAATTCTTTAACTAGCTTAACGATAGCTAATTTATTAGCACCAGCTGATTTAAGAACAACATCGAAAGATGTTTTTTCTTCTTCTGCAGCAGCACCTGCAGCAGCAGGAGCAGCAACTGCAACAGCTGCAGCAGCGGGTTCGATACCATATTCGCTTTTCAGAATCTCAGCAAGTTCGTTTACTTCTTTTACGGTCAAGTTTACTAATTGTTCAGCAAAAGCTTTCAAATCTGCCATTGTAGTATTATTTTAAATGTTTATTACTTTTGAAATTAATTATTATTTTTCAGAGAGCGTCTTCAAGATGCCATGTATAGTTGTTCCTCCAGACTGAAGAGCCGAAATGACATTCTTCGCAGGTGATTGCAACAATCCAATAACTTCTCCAATAAGCTCATTTTTGCTCTTAATTGTAATAAGAGCATCTAACTGATCAGCTCCAACATAGAAACTTTCCTCGGCATAAGCAGCCTTCAAAGCAGGAACTTCAGCTCCCTTTTTGAAATCTTTGATAAGTTTAGCAGGTGCACTAGCAACGTTTGTAAACATTATCGAAGTTGAACCTTTTAAGCTACCATATAAAGGCGAAAAATCAGTATCTAAACTATCCAATGCTTTTTTAAGCAGGGTGTTCTTAACAACTAACAGCTTAATGTCCTGTTTGAAACATTCTCTTCTAAGCTCACTTGTTTTAGCTGCATTTAATGAAGCTGTACTCGTGAGATAAAAGTGACTGTACTCTTTAACAGTCGCTGCTATTTGTTCAATGCTAACGGTTTTATCTTCCTTTCTCATTACTACTCCTTTTATTAATTTTCGTCTACTGATTTAGGATCAATTTTAATCCCAGGACTCATAGTACTCGAAAGATAAATACTCTTAATGTAAGTTCCCTTAGCAGCTGATGGTTTAAGTTTAACCAAAGTATTAATAAATTCTTTGGCATTATCACTTACTTTGTCAGCAGAAAAAGAAACCTTACCAATAGAGGCGTGCACAATACCAGTTTTATCTACCTTAAAGTCGATTTTACCCTGTTTAACCTCTTTAACAGCCTTAGCTACTTCATTGGTCACAGTTCCACTTTTAGGATTTGGCATTAAACCACGTGGGCCCAATACACGTCCTAAAGCACCTAATTTACCCATGATAGCAGGTTGAGTAATTATCACATCGATATCAGTCCATCCGCCTTTGATCTTTTCGATATATTCATCCAAACCGACATAATCAGCACCTGCCTCTTTAGCATCTGCTTCTTGATCGGGAGTACATAACGCAAGAACTTTAACTTGTTTACCGGTACCATGTGGCAGAGAAACAACACCACGAACCATTTGATTAGCTTTACGCGGATCAACTCCTAAACGCACATCTACGTCAACCGATGCATCAAATTTGACAAGAGTAATCTCTTTGACTAATTCAGAAGCCTCTTTTAACGAATAGGTTTTCCCTGCTTCAATTTTGCTAACAGCTAACTTTTGATTTTTTGTAAGTTTACCCATTTCAATTGAAGTTTATTAATTATTAAACGGGAATGCCCCTTTAACGGTGATACCCATACTTCTGGCTGTTCCGGCAACCATTTTCATGGCTGATTCTAAAGTAAAGCAATTCAAGTCAGCCATCTTATCTTCAGCAATTACTTTAACCTGATCCCAGGAAACCTCCGCAATCTTTTTACGATTAGGCTCAGCTGATCCACTCTTTAATTTGGTTACTTCCAATAATTGAATGGGCACCGGAGGTGTTTTAACGACAAAATCAAAAGATTTATCGGAAAAATAGGTTATCACAACCGGCAAAATTTTACCAGCCTTGTCCTGAGTTCTGGCGTTGAATTGCTTACAGAACTCCATGATATTAATACCCTTTGAACCTAAAGCAGGTCCTACGGGAGGAGAAGGATTTGCTGCGCCTCCTTTGATCTGTAATTTGATTTGTCCAGCAATTTCTTTAGCCATTTTGTTTTAATTTTGATGTTCACAATCAGAATAAACTACATGCGTAACCAGTAGATTACTCTTTTTCAACCTGTAAAAAGCCTAATTCAAGCGGAGTCTTTCGCCCAAAAATCTTGACCATTACTTTCAGTTTTTTCTTTTCGGAATTAACCTCTTCAATAATCCCTGAAAAACCGCTAAAAGGACCGTAATTGACTTTAACTGTCTCACCTATCATGTAGGTAAGATTTAAATCAGCATCAGCTTCCTGTTGCTCGTCAACGGCTCCCAAAATACGGTTAACTTCAGATTCACGCAAAGGTACCGGATTAATGTTACCACCCAAAAAGCCAATAACATTAGGAATATTACGAAGTCTGTGGGCGATTTCTCCAATCAAAAAAGCCTCAACAAGAACATAACCGGGGAAAAGACTTCTCTCAGAAGTTATTTTCTTTCCATTACGTACATGAATTACTTTCTCGGTAGGAATAAGAACCTGAAAAACAAAGTCCTTCATATCCGTATTCTTGATTTCTGCTTCAAGATACTCTCTGACCTTGCTTTCCTTACCACTTATGGCACGCAATACGTACCACTCTTTTCTAAGTTCAGACATTCATTTCCTCCTTTAGAAAACTTTTGAATAAAAAAACTTCATAATACTCTCAAAACCAGAATCGATACCGAATATAAGCAACGCTATTAAAAGGGAAGCAAACATAACAACAACAGCACTATTGCTCAGTTCGGACTTAGTAGGCCAAGATACCTTATAAACAAGTTCGTTATAAGACTCTTTTATTTTAACACTAAATTTGTCAATCAATTTTTTCATTTCTCAACGCTTAGCACGGGTCGAGAGACTCGAACTCCCGACACTCGGTTTTGGAGACCGATGCTCTACCAACTGAGCTAGACCCGTATGTTAACCGGTCTCAAAATGAGACCGGTTTGAATTTATGCAAGATAAATATTACTGTACAATTTCGGTAATCTGACCTGCACCAACAGTACGTCCACCTTCACGAATTGCGAAACGAAGACCCAAGTCACAAGCTACTGGATAAATCAACTCAACATTGATAGTCAAGTTATCACCTGGCATTACCATTTCAGTTCCTTCTGGTAAAGTAATCTCACCTGTAACGTCAAGAGTACGAATATAGAACTGAGGACGGTATTTGTTGTGGAATGGAGTGTGACGTCCACCTTCTTCTTTTTTAAGGATGTAAACCTCAGCTTTGAAGTTAGTGTGAGGTTTAATTTTACCCGGGTGACAAATAACCATACCACGTTTGATATCATTTTTATCAACACCACGCAACAACAAACCAACGTTGTCACCAGCTTCACCTCTATCCAATATTTTACGGAACATTTCAACACCAGTTACTACAGATTTTTTACCTTCTGCACCTAAACCGATAATTTGAACTTCTTCTCCTGTTTTGATAATACCTGTTTCGATACGACCTGTAGCAACAGTTCCACGACCTGTGATCGAGAATACATCTTCAACTGGCATCAAGAAAGGTTTGTCAATTTCACGTGGAGGCAGTGGAATCCAGGTATCAACAGCACCCATCAGCTCCATGATTTTATCTTCCCACTCAGCAACACCATTCAAACCACCCAAAGCAGATCCACGAATGATAGGAGTATTGTCTCCGTCGAAACCATAGAAAGAAAGCAATTCTCTCATTTCCATTTCAACCAATTCCAACATCTCTTCGTCGTCAACCATATCGCATTTATTCATAAATACAACAAGTTTAGGAACGTTTACCTGACGAGCTAAAAGGATATGCTCACGAGTTTGTGGCATAGGACCATCAGTTGCAGCAACTACAATGATAGCACCGTCCATCTGAGCAGCACCAGTTACCATGTTCTTAACGTAGTCGGCGTGACCCGGACAGTCAACGTGAGCATAGTGACGAGCTTCAGTTTGATATTCTACGTGTGCAGTATTGATTGTAATACCACGTTCTTTTTCTTCGGGAGCGTTGTCAATTTGGTCAAACGACTTAACTTCACAAAGACCTTTTCTTGCTAACACAGTTGTAATAGCAGCGGTCAAAGTAGTTTTACCGTGGTCAACGTGACCAATGGTACCGATGTTTACGTGCGGCTTCGTACGTTGAAATACTTCTTTTGCCATGATTTTTGTCTATTAT